>JADFZF010000270.1 GCA_015232645.1 Magnetococcales bacterium
GCCCGGTCTTCCGGTCGTAAGAAAAAACCGGGGAGATGTATTGGTATTGACCCGCCTGGATCATGGATTTGGCTTGTTCGGTCCACGAAACATTCGCCAGCAATCCGTTTTCCGGTTGCCACGTAAGATCGGTGATCCATCCGGCGGCTGGGGCGGGCTGGCCATTTTTTTCGGTGTGAACGGTCTGGTGTTCATAGTCGATCACCCGTTTTCTTGCAGCCGACTTGAACGCCGCCATGACCTGTTGTGCTGCGGCGTCATCCATGACCCAATGGTCCAGCTTGTTTTGGGTCACGCTACCCGGTCTGCCATCCACGGCGGCAAAAGATCCTGCCGGAAACAGACGTATCTGGGTCCCGGAACTGGCGGATAGATCGGTAACGCACAAGGCGATGAAGTGGCTGTCCATTACGTCAACCCCCATCCCATGATGTACCAAAGGGTCGCGGTCACTTTGACCGCCCTGGCCACCCCGTTGGCCGCCAGGGTTCGATTCCCGGTTAATGTCCCACCCGCTAGCCTGAGCGTGTCCGTGGCAATGGCAATGGTCAGGGTGTTGGTCTGATTGACAAACCAAATCTCCGTGTTGATCGGAAAAGGCACCGACGCATTGGACGGGATGGTGAACGTGCGGTTGAATGTGTCCGTCAGGGGGTGGAGTATCTGTTTCCCGGAGTCCGCCAATACGAGGGTGTAATTGGCTGACCGGATATTCTGCTCCGGAGCCAGGTCTCGCTTGAGGTTGATTTGTCCCTGAATATCCGAGGTCACATTATCGAGATTAGACAACACTACCGTGGTGGTCGCGGAAGAGACGATTTTGCCATTGGCATCCGTCACCACAACAATACCAGCCGTCAGATTGGCGGTCAGGATAGTGCTGGCCGCACCGGTGATATCGATGTAGGCCGGATCTATGGTGTCGGTTGGCGCAAAGTCTCCAAGGGCTCTGGCGTTGCCCGCACCGGGAATGCTTTTGAGTGGAAGAACGACAGGCATCCTCAATTCCCCAAAGTCAGCGTTCCAATTGATCCATCAGCCAAGATCAGCGGCAGGATCCCCGGGGCGACCCAAGGAATGAATACCGCTGTCGAATCAGCCAAGATAAAAAAGAAAAAAGGGTACCCAAGCTCCATCCAGCCCGATGCATCCGTTGAGAATCGTTTCCATACCCGTCCATTCGTTTGGAAATAAACGGAACCAATGGGAAAAGAAGACGTATCCACCGCTGATGGCGGTAAATCACCTGAAACCAGGCCAACGTTATCACCGAGCGACAGCGCATTGACTCGGTGGGCATGATCAAAGGTCGTAGTCATGGGCTCTTGTTGCCAATCAACCTGCGGGCAACCGTTGATGGTTGCCCGCAGGACAGAGATTATTGGTGATTCATGAACGAACGGGTGACGCGGACATCCACGGCGTCGGTGGAGGTGACTTTCAGACGCGCCACCTGGGCGGCACCCACACCATTGATATCAACGTCAAAAACAAGGCCGTCGATCGCACCGCTGGTACGCAGGATGGAAAATTCGCTGAAATCCACCACGGTGGCGTCCGCGGACGCAGTCCCATCGTGGATGGCCAGGATTTTTGAACAATGGACCTTGTTGGGATTCGCAGTGGAACGACAATGCACCGTCCACTCAACAGCGATGGCGGTATCCACCAGGATGCTGTCCACCACAGAAACAGTGGTCACATTGTCGGCCTTCGCTTCCTTTTTGGCCGCGGCCAAGGCGGCATCCAAAGCACCAATAGCGCCCACAAGAGGACTGCCCTGGGTAACAACGAAGGCGCTGGAATAGCTTGGAGGCGCATACCCACCCGTTGATTTACCAACAAACCCCTGGAGCATGGCCGCTTCACTCGAAAGAACATGGATCTCCTGTTCTCCGTCGAACCGGTAAACAACGCCGGTGGCGTTGTCGTAAACGGTGTCCCCGCGTACCAGGGTGTGAACCAAAACGAAATGACCGCCCACCCCATCATAGCTGTAGATGCCGTGAATATTTGCATTATTGGGCGAAAACTGAACGGGACCGACATCGATCAAAACCCGGTCACCATTCTGGATGACCACCCCCTCCGCGATAAAATCATTGTTGGCGCTGTCAAAGAGGCTTTGCAGGCTCTGGGCGACCCCTGCGATATTGGGGTCATTTTTTTTTTTCGTTTCCACTACCGGATCAAGCAAGGCACCGAATACATGTTCCAGAGAGCTGTCTACCCAACCGAAGACCGGAATGAAGCCTAATGCAAATGAGACAACCTTGTAGACGTAGGTCCGCCCCACCCCTTCGACAAAAACCTGATCCCCTTCGACCGCGATTTCCGAGTCCGCAGTGAGGGTGCCGCCATTGGCAGTGGTGTAGATATAAATGCCGGGTTCAGATCCGCCCCAGGTACCCAAAAGCAGCAATCTTGCCCCATCAAGAGGGACGATATCAATTCTGTGCTTGTAATTATCGTGGATCGCCGCTGCCAGGGCCGAAAGATTGGCCACCGCGTAATCCATTTGGGCGATGTAATCCTGCACAGGGGGAAGCATGCCGACTTTGTCGAGACGAGTATCCAAAGTCGCGATATCGGCAATGGCCGCGCCGGCTGCGGCGTCCAAAGCACCGATGGCGGTTTTCAGGTCGGTACCATTGGTGACGACATTGGTGGAGGAATACTCGGGGGCTACGTTGCCATTGCCCGGCTTGCCCATGAAGGCGCGGAGAAAGGCAAGCTCCGTTTCGGATGCGCTCCCTTGCATCACCCAATCGGTGCCGTTGAAGACAAATTGTTTCCCCGCACTGGTGCCCTCAAGGACATACAGGGCATCACCCTTGGATGCGGTGTTGCTGTCCTCCACCAGGGTGGCACCAGAGCCAGGGGTACCAGTGACAATGAAAACGTTTTTTGCAGCGCCGGTGATGCCTTCAAACAAAATCCGGTCGTTGGCGACAACCGGGATTCCATCGATGGTACCGGTATTCATGGCGGTTTGCGCGGTAGCCAGATCGACATAAACGCTGGAATCTCGAACCTTGGCAGGTTGCCGCCAGGAGAGGCCCAACAAGGCCATATCCATATCGTCCTTGCTCTGCATGCGGATCCATTTGTCGGCCCCGGTTCCGGCGGCTTTCTTCAGATACATCTGGCCGTTGGTTTCGTCCGCATAGACGGAACCCTTGGGAGCGGCATCAGGAAAGCCACCCGCACCACCGGGAGCCCCGGCACCAGCAATAAAATTCACACCACCCCTGACCTATTTTTACGATCTACAGAAAGTCATCCCGGGAGATCCCCCGGACGTGGCTACGCTTGCGTTCGGCAAGGTTTCGGTCATGGCCGACATCACCCGCCGCACCAAGGCTTAAAGCCCATGACGAGAAAAGATCTGGAATTTACCTTTGGTGGCCAGCCGGTGAATGTATCCATCGCTA
>JADFZF010000271.1 GCA_015232645.1 Magnetococcales bacterium
ATTGAATGAAGGCAATATTGGTGGGTTCCTTGCCGTCGGATGGTCGCTGGATTTTACCCTGGGTGGGTCCAAACGGGGCGGCCATGCGTTCGAGGCGCATGTTGGTGGTGACGTTGGCGTATTGGCCAAACCCATAGGGGCGGATTTTTTCTGCGGCATAGGGGGTCCAGCCGGTGGCCCAGATGATGGAACCCACGTTGACATCCACATTCTTGGCGGCCATGTCCGGTTCGATGGCTCCTGTCTTGCAGACCTCGACCAGCTTGCGGGCGGCATCGGTTTTGGCAAACTCCGCATCCATGACGTAGCGATTGGGGAAGGCCATTTCATGGCCGCCAGGGATGGCCTTGGTGGTACCCAGGCCAAAGTTGAAGGGATTGGGAATTTCGGTGGTACAGGCCTTGGCGCAGTCGCCGCACCCTGTACATTTATGGTTGACGAAGCGGGGATTCTGCCGGAGGCGAACGGTATATTTACCGGTCGTTCCCTCGATTTTTTCCACCTCCGTCATGGTATGAAAGGTGATCCGGGGATTGTTCCGGAGCCTTTGATAGTTGATTTCCAAACCGCAGTTGGGACTGCACAATTTTGGAAAATACTTGCTGTGCTGCGCCACGCGGCCACCGAGGTAGGGACTTTTTTCCACGAGAATGACATCGTGTCCCACTTCGGCAGCCTCCAGGGCGGCGGTCAGACCGCTCATGCCGCCGCCGACGACCAGAATTGTTTGGCTTGCGGCGTTGCCACTCGTCATGTTTCACCTCCGAGGGGATTATGGAAAGGCTGCTTCCGATCCGGATCCATCAACATTAAAATATACATAACAAAATTTTATCCCTGATACAACAGGCCCATCAACCATTCGCTTATATTCGCATATCCTTAAATGGGGAGTGTAGGGATCTTGAACAAAACCTTCAATAAGAAATCGGCATTTTTATACGGCCACGATCATCGTTGCGGCCACGGGAAGACGACACCTGTCCGGACCGTCCGCAACAGATTGGAAACATGTATGAAATTGCACAGGTTCCAAAATCATTTGGACAGATCGGTCCAAACGATGATCAAGGCCTTTTATGCAGGCGGGGTATTTGGGGGCCGGATGATTTTCCCTTCGCGGCGGGCGATTTCAATGATGGGGATGCCATCATCCTCGATCCACTGGCGCGAACCGACCGCAATGGGTTCGATGCGGCTGTCTGTGGTCGTGGCCGTGTGCCAGAGCAGGTTTATGTCTGACCGGAGGCGTTTTTGGTCAAACTGGGGCGAAACCACCACCAGATCGATATCGCTCCACTTATGGGGCGTTCCACGGGCATGCGAACCGAAGAGAACGCCAAACTCCACGGGCAACCCCCGGCGAATCAGTTCGGTCAGGTAGTGTTCTACGGAAGTACCAATTGCTGAATCAACCATTGAAGCACCTCGTGTGCCTTTTTTGCGTAAACGACAGCATCATTACGGGTTACTGATGGTTCGACTTCCCCGGCATAGCGTCCGGCAATGTTGAAATCATTTATTTCTTCAAAAAGTTTTGTCTGTTCGGCATCCAGGGTCAGGTTTGCCAATTCCGCCAACCGGATCAGATTGTGAATACGCGGCGGAATATCTCGTTGGACTTGACAAACATGTCCTTTCAGGATTTTTTCCAACGCCAGATGGACAAAAAAAAGGCCGTGCCGGGATTTGCCAGAAGCAACGAGTTGTTCAGCCACTTCCCAGTCTTCCTGGGAGCCGGTTTTCCAGTATAGAACATGTTTGGCGATATCCATTGCATTCTACCGGAGGGTTTAAGAGTACGGCTGCACCCGCATTCTATCAGTATACAGTGACGATATCCACGCTTGTATTCAGTCACCGTGCTGCGAGGCGACGTGTACGCTTGCATTCTACCATGGTTTGGGGCGGCAGGGGAATCAATTGGCTGTCGGGTTGCCATGCGTGACTTTTATACTTGCAACCCGATGAAAAAAAATGGACAATTCTGTCACAGGATTGCAGGCTTGATTCCCCAATCCGGTGCCCGGTTGTCCTGTCGGGTATCGTGCAGGTTGAAGCCATCATGTTGGAATATATCAAAATCCATCCGCAGAATCCCCAGCGCCGTCTGTTGCAACAGGCCGTGCGCATTGTGGACGAGGGAGGGATCATGGTCTATCCCACGGACACCAACTACGGTTTGGGATGTGGCATATTCAATCGCCGGGGCGTAGAGCGGATCATGCAGTTCAAGCGGTTGCCGGCCACGCACCAGTTTTCCATCCTGTGTGCCGATCTGTCCGACATTTCCCGCTATGCCCGCGTGGACAACAAGACCTATCGCTTGCTCAAGCGTTTTCTGCCCGGTCCATATACCTTCATCCTGGAAGCCTCCCGGGAAACCCCCAAGACCATCCTTCCCAAGCGCAAAACCATCGGCTTGCGCATTCCCAATCATCCCATCTGCCTGGGTTTGTTGCAGGAGTTTGGGCAGCCTTTGTTATCGACTTCAATGCGTCTGCCGGAGGGAGACAAAATTCTGGCCGACCCGGAAGAGATCCGCATACATGTCGAACATGTCGTGGATTTGCTTGTGGATGGCGGCATCAGTGCCGATATTCACTCGACCATGGTGGATTTGTCGGGTGACGCTCCCAAGGTATTGCGGGTGGGTGCCGGCGACCCGGCCCCTTTCCAGTGATTTTTTTCTTTTCAGATTCTCCCATTGCCGGGTGAGGTTTTCCGACCGGAGGGGGGAGGATTGTGCCCGGCTCCTGCCGGATCCTCGATATTGGTTTGCACAACATAGCCGTCAATCAAATCCTGATCCTTTTGCATCTGGGTCAAGACTGCCTGGGCCGCATTTTCCTGCTGGAATGGACCGGCGTAAACCAGAATAGCCGTTCGGTTCCCATTCCGGGACGTGCGCTGATAAACCGGCGTCCCGGACTGTTCAGCACGTTGTACGACCCGTTCTGCCAGCTTGGGAACCGAAAACGAACCCAGAAATACCGAATAGTTGCCTTCCGTGGCTGCCCCGGGCTTGGGCGCTTCTTCCGGCAGTGGTGGCGGTGGTGACAGGTGCTGTGGACGATTGGGTTTGTTTTTCTCCCTGTTGGGCAGGAACCATTTTTTCAAATCCTGGTCGAGAGTCCGCCTGGGGGCTGTTCCATCGGGATTGACTCCTCCGGTTTCGGGCAAATCCCCCTCACCAGCCTGGGGAGTCACCGGAGTGGTATCAGGACCTGGTGCCAAAATCACACCATTATCGTCATCGACAGAAAACGGTTTTTCTCCAATTTTGCTCTTGCCGCCGTTCTTGGTTTTGTCGCCGTTATTGCTCTTGTCGCCGTATTTGGTCTTGTCGCCATTTTTGCTCTTGTCGCCGCTTTTG
>JADFZF010000272.1 GCA_015232645.1 Magnetococcales bacterium
TTTTCGGGATGAAACTGGGTGGCGAACAGGTTATCCCGCGCCGCGGCGGCACAGATGGGAATACCGTAGACGCTGGTCCCGGCAGCAATACCAGGATCATCAGGGACACAATGATAAGAATGGACAAAATAAAAAAAGGAATCTTGAGGAATCCCGGACCATAACGGATGGGACCGATGCTGTCGGACCCGATTCCACCCCATATGCGGCACCTTCAGCTTCAGGGTGGCATCATGGGGATCGGGCATGGTCTTGTCGAAACCGATGACCTTGCCGGCAAAAATATCCAAGCCCGGGTGGACGCCAAACTCATGGCCCTCGCTGAACAAGAGTTGCATGCCGACGCAAATGCCCAAGAAGGGTTTCCCCTGCCGAATGTGCTCCAAGACCGGTTCGAGAAGTCGAGAGCGTTCCAGATTATGGCGGCAATCGCCGAAGGCCCCCACCCCCGGTAGCAGGATGCGGTCGGCACGACGGATATCCTCGGCATGCGCACTGACCCGCACCCCCCCTCCCGCTCGCTCCAACGCCTTGGCCACCGAGCGTAGATTTCCCGAGCCGTAATCGATGACGACGATCATAAAGTGAGAGTTCCCTTGGTGCTTGGGACGCCGGTCGGGCGTCTGGGGTCTGGGGCACACCCTTGCCGCAGCGCCACCGCCAACCCCTTGAAACACGATTCGATGATATGGTGGCTGTTGTCACCGTACAAATTTTCGACATGCAAGGTCATGCCGGCGTTGGTGGCAAAGGCATTGAACCATTCCTTGAACAACTCGGTATCGAAGTGACCCAGTTTTTGTGTCGGGAAGCGAACCTTCCACACCAGACCGGGGCGATTGGACAGGTCCACCACCACCCGCGACAAGGCCTCGTCGAGGGGAACACAGGCCAGACCAAAGCGGATGATACCACGTCGATCCCCCAAGGACTGATGAAATGCCTGCCCCAACGCTATCCCCACATCCTCGACGGTATGGTGGTCATCGATGACGGTATCGCCCCGGGCGTGAATCTCCATATCGAACAGGCCGTGGCGTGCCAACTGATCCAACATATGGTTGAGAAAGCCGACGCCGGTATCGATGTTCGCCACCCCCTGGCCGTCGAGGTTGAGGGTGATGGCGATATCGGTTTCCGCCGTGGTCCGCTGTACCTGGGCTGTACGTTTCATCGCAAGGATTCCAATCGAAGGTCGATGCTGAGTTGATGCGCCGTCAGTCCCTCCGCTCTCGCCAACCGGGAGGCGGCCGGACCCATGGCGGCCAGGGAGGCGGGGGTACAACCGATGATGCTGGAACGTTTCAGGAAATCGTACACCCCCAGAGGACTGGAAAACCGGGCCGTCCGGGAGGTGGGAAGGACATGATTGGGACCGGCGATATAATCGCCCATCGCTTCCGGGGTCATGCGTCCCAGAAAGATGGCCCCGGCATGATCGATCCGATCCACATACCTTTCGGGGTCGGCTACGGCGAGTTCCAGATGCTCCGGAGCCAGTCGGGAGGCGATACGGCAGGCCTCCTCAAGACTGCGGGTGATGATGATGGCACCGTGATCCCGCAACGATTGCCGGCAAATGGCGTTGCGCTCCAAGCGCGCCAGGTGTTGACCCAAGGCCGTGGCCACCGCGGTCGCCAGAGCCGGATGGTCGGTCAAGAGGATGGCGGAAGCACTGGCATCGTGCTCGGCCTGGGACAGCAGGTCGGCGGCCAACCATTCGGGAGGGTTGTCGCCGTCGGCAATAATCACTATTTCCGAAGGTCCGGCGATCATGTCGATCCCCACATGCCCGAACACCTGGCGCTTGGCGGTGGCGACGTAGATGTTGCCCGGCCCGACGATCTTGTCCACGGGGGCGATGGTGGCGGTTCCAAAAGCGAGGGCGGCGATGGCCTGGGCCCCGCCGATGCGGTAGATCTCATCCACCCCGGCGATCCTGGCGGCGGCCAGCAGCAACGGATTGAACTGACCATCGGGGGTCGGTACCGTCATGACCAACTCTCCGACCCCCGTCACCTTGGCGGGCAGGGCGTTCATGAGCACCGAGGAGGGATAGCTGGCCAACCCTCCGGGGACGTACAGACCGACCCGATCCAAAGGACGCAATCGCTGCCCGAGGAGGGTTCCGTCGCCATCGGTGAAGGTCTGCCTCCCCAGGGGCGGCAGCTGCCAGAGGTGATAATCACGAATGCGCCGGGCCGCCAGTTCCAGGGCCCGGATATCCTCGGAATCGCAACGCCTGATGGCTTGATCGATTTCATCGTCGCTGAAAGCCAACCCGGAAGCGGATATCTGCAGCCGGTCCCACCTGGCAGTCAGTCGCAACAGAGCCCTATCGCCTTCACGCCGCACTTGGTCGATGATATCGGCCACCTGGGTCTCGATCCCGGAAGCGGTCTCCGCGGTCGTTGAACGCAATCGGGCCAACTCGCTGTCAAAATGGACATCATCGGCATGGAGAAGGCGGACTGGGGCGTCGTTCATGGTTGGTTGCACCGTACCTGCTGGATGGTTTTTCCGCCCGCTGATCAGCCGCTGATGCGTTCGATATCGGCATCAAGCGCCCGCAATTTTTCCTCGATGCGCTCGTAACCCCGGTCGATGTGGTACACCCGAGAGATGAGGGTTTCCCCTTCGGCCGCCAGTCCGGCCAACACCAGCGAGGCGGAAGCGCGCAAGTCGGTGGCCATGACCGGGGCACCGATCAGCCGCGGTGAACCGCGAACACGGGCGGTATTGCCGCGCACACGAATGTTGGCCCCCATCCGCTGCAGTTCCGATACATGCATGAAACGATTTTCGAACACGGTCTCGGTGACGAGGCCCGTACCGCGGGCCAAGGAGATGAGCACCAGCATCTGCGCCTGGAGATCGGTGGGGAATCCGGGATAAGGACTGGTTTCCAGGTCGATGGCCTCGATTTCGCGATCACACCAGACCCGGATGGTATGATTGTCCATTTCCTCGATCCGGGCCCCCATGCTCTTGAGCTTGTCGATGGGAAGGCGGAGGGTATCGGCGTTGGCCCGGGTCAACAGGACGTTCCCCCGGGTCAGAACCGCGGCGATCATGAAGGTGGCGGTCTCGATCCGGTCCGGAATGATGTCGTGACGGCACCCGTGCAAGTCATCGACGCCGTCGATGACGATGGTGCCGGTCCCCGCACCCTGGATCCTGGCCCCCATGGCGTTGAGGCATTGTGCCAGATCGACGACCTCGGGCTCACGCGCGGCATTTTCCAGGATGGTCTGACCCTTGGCCAGGGCAGCGGCCATCAGGAGATTTTCGGTTCCGGTGACGGTCACCGGGTCGAAAACGAACCGGGTTCCCTGGAGGCGTTTGGCCCGGGCGC
>JADFZF010000273.1 GCA_015232645.1 Magnetococcales bacterium
TGATCCGCTGCCCCTTTTTGTTGCCGATGTGACAGCGTTCCAACCGCTCCGCCAACCACTGACGTTGCCCTTTTTGCAAGGCATTCTGTTGCGCATCGGTGGCGCGTTTTCTGGCGGCGGCATAGGCTTCCCCCAGGGTTTTGTCGGCTTGCGCCAGTTTTTCATGGTCGCAGATGATGATTTCAATCGGATATGCGGCAGCGGCGCAGTCAAAGGACGGGGTCGGGGCGGCAATAACCGGGAAACCGGTCAACAATAATGTCAGGAATAGCAGAGTCGGGAACATGGATGTCAGCGCCGTTTCCAGGTTTCGTGGCTGGGGACGTTTTCCCCTTTGTAAGCCCATGGACCCTTCAGGGTACCATCGGGCATGCCTTTCAGGATCAGGATGGCGGGCGTTCCCTCGGAAACATAGGCAATGCTGAACAGATTGCCGTCCGTCAAACCAACTCCAAAGACCGTCGCCTCATCATCCTGGTATTTTACCGTATAGACATCCCGGTTTTTTGTGACGGTTGCAACCCCATGATAGCCATCTTTGTTGAGGGCCTCCTGACCCAGGACGTCATAGGTTCCTGTAACATCACCCAGGGTGGCTGTTGTTGTGGATGTCGGCAGTGGCGCCTGACTGGCAGGGGCTGGGGGCGTCGATACAGCGGGTGGTGGAGCCGGTGGCGTCGAAGCAGGTGGTGGGGCCGGTGGCGTCGAAGCGGGTGGCGTCGAAGTGGGAGGTGGGGCCGGTGGCGTCGGAGCCGGTGTGGTCGTCGAGGTTGCTGGTGCCGCCGGTGCTGTAGAAACTGTCAGTGTACCGACCGGGCGCGTCTCCTCAGCAAGAAGGGCCAAGGGATAGCCCATCGACAAACAAGCGAGAAGCACACCTGTCATCCATTGTTTTTTCATCATCTCTGCCCTATGCGTGGAGTGGGTTCACAGTCTTATTCGACATTGTTGCATTGTTTTCTTACGAATTCATCCTGAAATGAGCGTGAGATCCTGGATCACGTCGCCTTGGAAATAGCTCGGTCTCACAAAAACGCACCCGCTCACCAAATGCGTGGTACAAACGTTTCGTCATTGGCCAGCTTGACGCTGTCGCCAGACTGAACGATGACGAACAATCCCTCGTTCATGGCGAATCGATCCACATCGTTATCAATCAGGATACCAGCCACGGCACCCATCACCTTCGCACCGTTTGCGCCTTCGTAGAATTCTTTGAACTCGCGCACCCGTTTCAGATGATCACGGACATCCTCCGCAGTCAGGCGACTCTTGACTTCCACCAGGACAACGCTGTCGGTGTTGACCACCATCAGGTCGATCTCCATGCGGCGGCTGCCGTCCAGGCTTGTTGCCTTGACCCGGGGCGAAACACGATGCACCGGGATACCCCGCTTGGCGAACAGGGTCTCGCAGGCGGGAGCCACAATCCCTTCGACGAACTCACCCCAACGGCTGCCCAAATTGCCAACCTGCCGGCTGACCTCTTTGACCAAGCGGTCGGTCTCCTGCATCTGCCGGTCGGTTTCCTGCATTCTACGGTCGGTCTCCTTCATTTGCCGGTCGGTTTCCTGGAATTTGCGGTCAGTCTCCTGGAATCTTCGGTCGAGTTCCGCTCTCCGTTCACGGTCCTCCCGGACCATTTCCTGAAACATTTTCCAGACATCTTCAAAAGTTACAGTCTGTGTCATGGTTTTTCCCTCAACTATGGCGGCGTTACCGGATCCCTTGGAAACAAATCGGTCTCACAGACACGCACCCGCTCACCAAATGCGTGGTACAAACGTTTCGTCATTGGCCAGCTTGACGCTGTCGCCAGACTGAACGATGACGAACAATCCCTCGTTCATGGCGAATCGATCCACATCGTTATCAATCAGGATACCGGCCACGGCACCCATCACCTTCGCACCGTCTGCGCCTTCGTAGAATTCTTTGAACTCGCGCACCCGTTTCAGATGATCACGGACATCCTCCGCAGTCAGGCGACTCTTGACTTCCACCAGGACAACGCTGTCGGTGTTGACCACCATCAGGTCGATCTCCATGCGGCGGCTGCCGTCCAGGCTTGTTGCCTTGACCCGGGGCGAAACACGATGCACCGGGATACCCCGCTTGGCGAACAGGGTCTCGCAGGCGGGAGCCACAATCCCTTCGACGAACTCACCCCACCGGCTGCCCAGGTTGCCAACCTGCCGGCTGACCTCCTTGACCAAGCGGTCGGTCTCCTGCATCTGCCGGTCGGTTTCCTGCATTCTACGGTCGGTCTCCTGCATCTGCCGGTCGGTTTCCTGTATTCTACGGTCGGTCTCCTGCATTCTACGGTCGGTTTCCTGCATCTGCCGGTCGGTTTCCTGCATCCTACGGTCAAGTTCCGCTCTCCGCTCACGGTCCTCCCGGACCATTTCCTGGAACATTTTCCAGACATCTTCAAATGTTACAGTCTGTGCCATGGTTATTCTCCCAACGATGGCGGCGTTACCGGGTCGCCTTGGAAACAGCTCATTCTCATAAAAACGCACCCGCTCACCAAATGCGTGGTACGAACGTTTCGTCATTGGCCAGCGTGACGCTGTCGCCAGACTGAACGATGACGAACAATCCCTCGTTCATGGCGAATCGATCCACATCGTTATCAATCAGGATACCGGCCACGGCACCCATCACCTTCGCACCGTCTGCGCCTTCGTAGAATTCTTTGAACTCGCGCACCCGTTTCAGATGATCACGGACATCCTCCGCAGTCAGGCGACTCTTGACTTCCACCAGGACAACGCTGTCGGTGTTGACCACCATCAGGTCGATCTCCATGCGGCGGCTGCCGTCCAGGCTTGTTGCCTTGACCCGGGGCGAAACACGATGCACCGGGATACCCCGCTTGGCGAACAGGGTCTCGCAGGCGGGAGCCACAATCCCTTCGACGAACTCACCCCACCGGCTGCCCAGGTTGCCAACCTGCCGGCTGACCTCCTTGACCAAGCGGTCGGTCTCCTGCATCTGCCGGTCGGTTTCCTGCATTCTACGGTCGGTCTCCTGCATCTGCCGGTCGGTTTCCTGTATTCTACGGTCGGTCTCCTGCATTCTACGGTCGGTTTCCTGCATCTGCCGGTCGGTTTCCTGCATCCTACGGTCAAGTTCCGCTCTCCGCTCACGGTCCTCCCGGACCATTTCCTGGAACATTTTCCAGACATCTTCAAATGTTACAGTCTGTGCCATGGTTATTCTCCCAACGATGGCGGCGTTACCGGGTCGCCTTGGAAACAGCTCATTCTCATAAAAACGCACCCGCTCACCAAATGCGTGGTACAAACGTTTCGTCATTGGCCAGCTTGACGCTGTCGCCAGACTGAAC
>JADFZF010000274.1 GCA_015232645.1 Magnetococcales bacterium
GATGGAAAATCCAGATTCGACGCCATAGGATAGCCAAATGCCATGGGTGACTGATGACTTGGCTGGTGGCCGCTGGGTGGCGGGAAAAATTCGGGGTTCCGCCGCCCGGCTGCTTGATTGGCCGAGTGGATGTCCTGCGGAGGTCAACCGAATCGGAAGTGCTTCCGGACAGGTTGTTTCACTTCCCAGGTACACGTCATCCCAGCCGGGAAAGTGACCAGATCCCCTTTGCCGAATCGTACAGGCTGACCACCCTCGGGTGTCACGGTCACCTCTCCTTCAAGAAAATAGCAGGTTTCTTCTTCGTCATAACTCCACGCAAACGTGGAGGTCTCCTTGGTCCAGATGGGCCAATCCCTGACCTCCAACTTTTCAAGTTCGCTTTCCGGGACCTGTTGGGTCATCTTGATATCCGCCATGGATGGTTTCCCTTCGAGTGGTCATCATGAGTCCAGTGACGGGTAGGTAGTCTACCTTATCCGGTCGGCCAGTGGCAAACAACCATTTAGGTTGGCGCCGGGGCCATCGGGGATTCGGCAGCGCCAATAATGTACTGGAGAGGGTGGCAAAACGGTTCGGCAATTCAAAACACATGGCGCTCTCCTGCCCTGCCCCAGGCAGAGGGGTCGAGTCGGCCATGAGTGCCATCCAGTGCGACCAGTCATTGGCATCGGGGTCGGGGGAGGGGCCTGTTTGAAGTTTTTCCCAATAATTCTGAATCCGGGGATCGGACTGATCGTTCAAATTGCCAGCCGTGACCATATGGATCCCTGGGGGAATGGCATCCATGGCCAGGATCGTTTCATCCTCATGGGTTGTGGCTTGCAATGAGAGCAGGTACGCTGAATGAGCATCGGAGATTACCAGGTTGAACGGGCGAAATTTTTGTTGCGGTATCCAGGAGGCGAGGTGGTTCATCGCCTCTTTGACGCTTTCGTGGCGCAGCGTTTCCAAGACCAGTCTACCGCGGCTGGTCTTGCCTGGTTGCCCCCCCAGGGTACCGAAACGGTTCAGAACGACGGCCATCACCCCCGAATCGTTCAGGCCCATCCAACTGCCACCGCCCCGCTGGTCCTTTCCGGCGAGAATTGAGGGCCATTGAGGCCAGTGTCGGCCCGGCCCGAGCCAGGAGCGATCCATCATCTCATCCCGGTTGGCAGCCAGACGGATCGGCCAGGGTTGATCGGGGGCAATGTGTAGGACGACGCTGCACATGCAATTACATCCCGACGATGCAGTGATGGTCGGCCTGGAGGGTGGCGCTCTGTAGTCTGTCGGTCATGGGATGGCTTTCGTTTGATTTTAGGTAAAATTCATGGGGGTGAACTGTCAAACATGACCAGAGGTGATGTTTATTCAGGACATGCGAGCGCGCCCCGGAGGCTTCTCTGTCGTTGAAAATTCAACCGATAACGTCATTGGCGTTCCTTCCAACCCAGTTCATTGCCGTCCAAAGTGTCGTCGCTGGAACGATTATATGTAAAATCCAGATATTGTTCACCCCGCTGTACCTTGAAGTGCATCGACTGTGCTGAAGTTAGAGCGCGTAAGGCCTTGATTCCCTTCTCATAGGAGTCGAGGGACTCGCCGTTCAACCAGATGACCACGTCACCAGGCTGCAATCCGAATCGTCCCAGAAAGGCTGGATCGACGCCATGGTCCAGGCGTACACCGATGAGTTTGCCATCCTTTTCCGCCGGGTTCAGCCGGATCATGCGCAGCACTTCCTCGGGCTTTTCGGTAAACTTTTGCCACAGATGACTCACCTCTCGCTGTTTTTCAACCCGGGAGCGAAAACGGGCCAGGATTTCCCTCTGCCCCTCATCTGGAAGAAGCAATTGTTCTTGAACGCCGTTCCTTTTGATCAACACCCGGTCGCGCAGCACCGCAATCAAGCGCGCCCCCTCGGGCAACATGGCTCCGTTACGTAAAACCCGTTCCTGTCCGAACGGAAAGAGAAAGACCGCAAGACTTTGGGCAGGGTCATCGTGATACAGAACACCGATCAGCAGAACGCTCAATGAAGAGACCGGCAGACGATCCAGCTTTTTGGCATCCATGGACAAGGCGGCTGCTCTTTCCTCTCTGGATTCTCCGAATAATTGACCGAGCCACTCCACCCCTGGGGAAATGCGGGTGACCAACGGGTCGGTCCAATGGGATTCCCTGCCGGAGGTCGTCATACTTTGAGTTGGCTGCCATCGCTGCATATCCCAAATCAGCCAGGTCGCCGTAGCCATCTCCCGGGCAATGGCCACGACCAGAATGGCATATACTATTTTTTTTAGCAATTTCGATCCCCTTGACCGGATCTTTATTGTTCCGGTTTTGCCACAATGGACCTGCTTGCTTGAGTATACTGGTTTGCAGATTCAACAGGGAGTACAATTGCCAATGGCGACAACAATGTATTTCGGCTATGGCGTCAGGTGGACTTCTCCGGCCAGGTCGTACGAGTTTTAGAACGAATGGCCTCACAGGTTTCCTGCTGTGACTGGGGAACACGTTATTCCCCAGCCGGGTTGTTTGCCGCTTCAGACCATGTCACCCTAATCGGTCGGACACGACGGTCAATATGATTCATGACAGTCGTAGGCCAAGGGAGACCGTGTGGTTTCGTGATCCTGGCCGGTCACCTTTTTTGATACCCATCCCGAAGTCATGCAACGAGACCCGTCATGCTTGAGCTACTGAACGTTGATTTCATCAAATGTCACGGCGCCGGTAACGATTTCATCGTCATTGACGAAACCGTTTCGGTTCAGGTTCCCGACCCTCTCAAGCCCGATTTCGCGCGTCTTGCTAGCCTCCGCGGGGGCGGGATCGGCTCCGACGGGGTCATTTTTGTCTCTGTCCACGATCACGGTCACCCGCGTATGCGTTTTTTTAACCCCGATGGCAGCGAAGCGGAAATGAGTGGAAACGGTTTGCGTTGCGCCTCCCGCGTCGCCTGGGATGGCTACTATGCCGGCTACTCTCCTCTGAATTTCGTCACTCGGGGTGGGATATTCCCAACCTATAACTTCCTCTCCAACGAACATGGGCTGCATTTTGTCCGAATCCGTGCCGGAAAGGTCGAAACCAGCCCGGAACAGGTTTTAGCCAACCGCTCCACCATCCCTTTTATTGCTCAACCCGTTCAGGTCGAGGGCCTGTCCTTGATGGGAACCATCCTCTCCATCGGCAATCCGCATATGATCGTCACCGTCGATCGTTTGCAGGACATCGATCTCAATCGTCTCGGTCCCGCCTTGGAACATCATCCCATGTTCGCTAATCGGGCCAATATCAGCTTTGTTGAGGTGCTTGGCACTGACAAAATTCTGGTTCAAACTCACGAACGGGGGG
>JADFZF010000275.1 GCA_015232645.1 Magnetococcales bacterium
TCGGGCGTATGCCGCCACGGAAAAAGAAGAAAGAAGAGAACACCGGTAACGGCAATGGGGTGGCCACGCTGACCAAGGAGCTTTGGCAGGCGGCGGTCAACCTGCGCGGGGCCATCGAGCCGGCGGACTACAAACGCTACGTCCTGCCCATCATTTTCCTGCGCTTTCTGTCCCTGCGCTATGAGCGCCGCCGCGCCGAGCTTGAGGCGCTGATCAACGACCCCAAAAGCGACTACCACGGCGACACGGCTGCTCTGAACGACGCCGACGAATACCGCAGCGCCGGCGCATTCATCGTGCCGGAAGCGGCGCGCTGGGCCAACATCCGGGAATCGGCCCGGGCCGACGACATCAAGGTCAAGCTGGACGACATTCTCGACCGGTTGGAGAAGGCCTATCCCACCCAGCTCCGGGGCCTGCTGCCCCGGGTCTTCGCGGGCTCCAATCTGGATGCGGAGAACGTCCGGGGGCTGATCAACCTCTTCTCCAAGGATGTGTTTCGGCAGGACCATGGCGGGGAAGACCTGCTGGGCCGGGTCTACGAATACTTCATTGGTGAATTCGCCTCCTCCGAGGGCAAGCGGGGTGGCGAGTATTTTACGCCCTCCAGCATCGTTCGCACCCTGGTGGCCATGCTGGAACCCACCGAGGGGGTGGTCTACGACCCCTGCTGTGGCTCCGGCGGCATGTTCGTGCAGTCGGACCAGTTCACCCGCCACAGCGGGCGGCTCTCCTTCGTGGGTCAGGAGAGCAAGGATTTCACCTATCGCCTGTGCCGGATGAACCTCTTCATCCATGGCGTCGGCGGCAACATCAAGCTGGGCAACACCTACACCGACGACCAGCACGCCACCTCCAAGGCGGATTTTATCCTCGCCAATCCCCCGTTCAACGATGGCTCCAAGGGGGAGGAAGGCTGGGGGGCCCACAAGGTGCCCGCCAAGGATCCCCGTCTGAAATGGGGGGATGAAGCGCTCCCCCTTTCCCCGCGCAACGCCAACACCATGTGGATTCTCCACTTCCTCTTCCACTTGGCCGAAGGGGGGACGGCGGGGTTCGTCATGGCCACCGGCGAGCTGTCCAACGGTGAAACAGCCCGGTTGACGGTGCGCAAGACCCTGGTGGATGGGGACCATGTAGACTGCGTCGTTCAGTTGACCGGGCAACTGTTCGCCAACACCCAGATTCCCTGCGCCCTTTGGTTTCTCTCCCGGAACCGGGATGGCAAGAAGGGATTCCGCAAGCGCAAGGGAGAGATCCTCTTCATCGACGGGCGCAAGCTGGGGGCATTGATTCCAGGTTCCCGCAAGCAGAAGGCTCTGAGCGATGCGGAGGTTGAACGCATTGCCGCCGTTTACCGCCAGTTCAAAAGGGAGGGAAATTACGAACCCGAGCCAGGTTTCTGCCGAGTGGCCACCCTGGATGAGATCCGCGAGCATCGCTACGTCCTGACCCCGGGCCGCTATGTGGGCTCCGAGGCCAACAGCGATGAGGACGAACCCTTCGAAGAGCGATTTCCCCGGCTCAAGGCCCAGCTTCAGGCACAGTTCGCCAAGTCACGGGAGTTGGAGGCACTGATCCAGGATGTCCTGGAGGAGGTGTCGAGTGCCAATTGAGCCCGGGGAACACAAGACCCAATTCCTGATTGACCAGAGGCTATTGGCCATTGGTGACGGATACCGCGCCAAAAACTCGGAGCTGTCTCCGTCGGGTCTACCATTCGCCCGTGCAGGCAATATCAATGATGGTTTCCATTTTGACGAAGCGGATCACTTCCCAGAGGCAGATCTCCAAAAAGTCGGTGAAAAGCGCAGCAGGCCTGGAGATGTGGTGTTCACATCCAAGGGAACCGTGGGCCGGTTCGCTTTCGTCACTGAGGACACGCCTCCGTTTGTTTTCTCTCCGCAGCTTTCCTATTGGCGCAGCCTTGATCACCGAGTGATCCACCCCCGCTTTCTCTATTACTGGATGTTGAGCGGGGAGTTCTGGGAGCAGGCCAGTGGGGTCAAAGGTCAGACGGATATGGCGGACTACGTGAGCCTGACCGATCAGCGGCTCATGAAAATCACGTTGCCGTCTTTCCGCGATCAGGAAGCCATCGCCCGCATCCTGGGCGCATTGGATGACAAGATCGAATTGAACCGGCAGATGAACCGGACCCTGGAGGAGATGGCCCAGACGCTGTTCAAGTCCTGGTTCGTCGATTTCGATCCGGTGGTGGCCAAAGCCGATGGCCGCAAGCCCTACGGACTCAGTGAGGAACTGGCCGCATTGTTCCCCGATTCCTTCCAGGAGTCGGAACTGGGGCCGATTCCGAAGGGGTGGCGGGTTCGCCCTCTAGACAAAATTGCCCATTTCCTGAACGGGCTTGCGTTGGCAAAGTTTCCACCTCAGGGTGATCACTCACTACCTGTGATCAAGATTGCGCAATTGCGTGCAGGTTCTCCCGATGGCCCCGACAGGGCCAGTTTAGAAATCAATCCAAAATATGTGATCGATGATGGCGACATCATTTTTTCCTGGTCTGGCAGTCTGCTGGTGAAGATTTGGTTTGGCGGTAAAGGGGCATTGAATCAGCACCTTTTCAAGGTCACCTCGGAAACATTTCCAAACTGGTTTTACTATCAGTGGCTGCTTATTCACTTGGAAGAATTTCAAGGAATTGCAGCAGATAAAGCAACCACGATGGGGCATATCAGGCGGCATCACCTTACAGAAGCTCCAGTAGTCGTTCCTTCATCAAAAATTATTGAAAAAGCCAGTAGTGTTTTTTCTCCGCTTCTTCAGCAGTTTTCTGAGAATAGTAAGGAGATGAAACTCTTGGAGAGCCTTAGAAGTTCTTTGTTACCATTGCTGTTTTCCGGTGAACTCCAACTCCGGCAGGCCGAAAAGCTGGTGGAGGAAGTGGCGTGAGCGGAGAACTGATCAGCAAGAAAACCCGGAACCGATTCCGGGAATTTCTGGTTTGGTGGACACTCCGGGAAATCGAGATGCTATTCGAGGAAACGGGAGTGTTGTGTGATCGTGACTACATCCCATCTGAGGATGGCCAACGCCGCTCTTTTGTGGAACAGCACTACCACACCCTTGATTTCAATAGTCTATCGGACGTCCGAAAGCTTCTGGCTGCGTATCAGGAGATCATTGCCCGTTCCAATCGTGATATGCTGTCGTCCACGGATCCGACCGGGATGCAGAAGGCTGTCCAGGAGTTGGTTGATTGCCTGAAACAGGATGGATTTGATTACAAGAATGGGGTACTGCTTCCCATCACCCCCGCCGCGCGCCGGATCCTGGAGGTTCCCTCATCCGGTCAGATGATTT
>JADFZF010000276.1 GCA_015232645.1 Magnetococcales bacterium
GGAGGGTTGAGGGTATGTTGGTGGCTTTGACTGTGAGAGAGGATGATTTGTTTAGTCAGGGCCGCCTGCCCACACAGGCATTGTCCTTTGGCGATTTGTTGACATAGAACCAGGTGGTCTGGGGTCAGGTTGACGTGGGCCGCCAATTGCAGCAGCTCATGTTTTTCATTCCAAAGGAAGATGGCGCCTTTGTTCCAGACGGGTAACCAGGGGGTTGCGACGAGTACGAAGATGACTTCATTAAGGTATTCGGACAGAGTCAGTGGTTCCAGGGAAAGTTGCAACAGCCGGTTGATCACCACATTGACCTGTTGAACGGTCATGGTGGTGTCGGAGGGGAATTCGGTGGCAAACGTATTGGAATCGTTGAACGGTTTCATGGATCGTCCGGAAAGGTCGAGGTGATATCTAGTGGATAGTTTGAAAATGTTTTCAAGTTTGATCCAGAAGAAAAAATGAATTATAATGTAACGATGTACCGTTTCAGGCCGCATGGTCCGGGTGTTCGCAAGCCTTCATGGCCGGGGAGGACACTCATAAAGATCAACCAAGCGGCAGTGTCATAAACTACTTGTTGCTAGGGCATGTCGCAAGTTGGACTGTTTTTCGTGGCAGGCCTCAGGTGTCATGGAAAAAGTCGGACACGACCCAGGCAACGAGGTAAAAATGGTCGGACGGTAACGGGGCCTGTCGTGGCCTTTGGCCTTATCGGGTCAAGATCGGGTTGGCAAATAAGTTGAATCCGTTTGGGATCGGAAATTTTTCTTTGCCGGATCGATCCGAAGGGTGGGAGAGGGGTTAGCGGGGAGGGGGATGATGCACGGAGGGTCGGAATGAGGGGAATATCGAAAAAAAAAAGATCTCCCCCTTGAAAATTGTCGTGACAATGTTTATCTGAATACCGTGACTGAAGGGCGTTCAGACCAAACCCAATTGCATCCTTAGTGAGAGAAAGTGATTTTTGCACGGAGTCTTGATCATGACCAATTATCCTGTTGCCGTTTCAGGTTTGACCGAACTGGCTATCGTTGAGGACAATCATGGTTTGAGAAAATTTTGGCAACATGCCATGCAGGCTCCTATTCTGTCGAACGAAGAGGAGTATCAACTGGCCAAGAATTATCGTGAGCGTAATGATTTGGAAGCGGCTCATAAACTGGTTCACAGTTATCTTCGACTGGTGTTGAAGACGGCGCGTGAATATGTCAACTATCGTCTGAGTATGGCGGATCTGGTCCAGGAGGGTACGGTTGGGCTGATGCATGCGGTTAAAAAATTCGATCCCGAACGGGGCAACCGTCTGTCGACGTATGCCATCTGGTGGATTCGTGCCGCGATTCACGATTTCATCCTACGTTCCTGGCGCATGGTGCGTATCGCCACGACCCAGCTCAAGCGGCAATTGTTTTTCAAATTACGGCAAACGAAATCTTCATTGGCGCCACTGACGCGCGATGAGGCCGAGGAGTTGGCGGTCAAGTTCAGGACCGATCCAGATACCATCCTGGATGTGGATCATCGCATGGGGGCGGCGGATGCTTCGCTGAACCAGCCGGTCCTGGAGGGGGCCGGGGAGATGATCGAATTTCTTGTGGACGAGCGTCCTGACCAGGAATACCAGTTGGCTAATCGGCAGCAGGAAATGCTGCGGACCGTCATGGTGCAGCAGGGTCTGGATCAACTGTCGGCCCGGGAGCGGGTGATCATTTCGCGGCGTTTTCTTGCGGACAGGCAGGAAACCCTGGAAAATCTGGCGCAACAGTTTGCCATTAGTCGTGAACGGGTACGTCAGATTGAAAACCGGGCTATGGAAAAGTTGCGCAACTTTTTTCTGGCCAGGCCAGAGGCCTCTGATTTGATCCTCGAAAGCTGAAGTCATCCCAACGGTATGTTGACCCTGATCCTGGCACGCACGCGGTATAGACTGGTATCCAACCTGCATGAATCGATGTCGGCTCAATTCGTGAGTTTCGCTTGATCATTTTGGAATAGATTTCTCGAATGGCCGTCGCCTTCCACATTGGTCGCCAAGCCCGGGGGAGGAATGCCCCGACCCGGGCAGAAGCAAGGAAAAACTTGCACTTTTTGTCACGTAAACCTATCCTAACAGGTTGCGGGTATTGATTGCCCATTCCTTCTGTGCTACTCAAGCCTAAGACGTCGTCAAAACGCGTTTGGGAGACCGCTTGTTGAACGGATTCTATAAAAACCTGTCGCTTTGGCTGGTCATCGGTCTGTTGCTGGTCATGTTGTTCAACTTGTTCAATCAGCCTCAAGGTCGGGATCAACATATTCCATTTTCAGATTTTTTAAATCAACTCGACCAGGGACGGATTACCGATGTCACGGTACAAGGGCGTAACCTGACCGGCATTTATACCGATGGTGGTGGGTTCATGACCTATACCCCGGAGGATCCGGATCTCATGCGTCTGCTCAGGGAGAAGAAAGTCAACATTACCGCTCGTCCTCCCGAGGAAACTCCGCTGTTACTGACGATTTTGATCTCCTGGTTTCCCATGCTGCTTTTGATTGGGGTATGGATATTTTTCATGCGGCAGATGCAGGGGGGAGGGGGGCGCGGCCCCATGTCTTTTGGTAAATCGAGGGCGCGGATGCTGTCGGAAAAGCAGGGGAAGGTGACCTTTTCCGATGTTGCCGGTATCGAGGAAGCCAAGGAGGAATTGCAGGAGGTCATCGAGTTTTTGCGGAATCCGCAAAAATTTCAGCGATTGGGTGGGAAAATTCCCAAAGGGGTATTGTTGATCGGTCCTCCCGGGACCGGGAAAACCTTGTTGGCCCGAGCCATAGCCGGCGAGGCCAATGTACCGTTTTTCAATCTGTCGGGGTCCGATTTTGTCGAGATGTTTGTCGGAGTCGGGGCAGCACGCGTCCGCGATATGTTTGAGCAGGGCAAGAAGAATGCCCCATGTATCATATTTATCGATGAGATCGATGCCGTGGGGCGTCATCGTGGCGCCGGTCTGGGGGGTGGGCATGACGAGCGGGAACAGACCCTCAATCAGTTGTTGGTGGAGATGGATGGCTTTGAATCGGCGGAAGGGGTGATCCTGGTAGCGGCGACCAACCGCCCCGACGTATTGGATCCGGCATTACTCAGACCAGGTCGTTTCGACCGGCAGGTGGCGGTACCCAACCCCGATATTTTAGGTCGGACGCGTATTTTGGAAGTGCACATGGGCAAGGTGCCATTGGCCGAGAGCGTGGATCCGGAGGTCATAGCCCGTGGAACGCCTGGTTTTTCCGGGGCGGACTTGGCCAATCTGGTCAATGAGGCAGCGCTGGGGGCGGCCAGGCAGGACA
>JADFZF010000277.1 GCA_015232645.1 Magnetococcales bacterium
GAAATGTTCGGCAAGAGGTTTTTGGATTATAATTTTTCCATCAACGTGCCAATCTATTTTGCCACCCTGGTGCCGAAGGATGACATCGATCGGTTCAGCAGCTCAATCGTCCAGGGGGAACGCAAACAGAGGGCCATTAGTTATGGGGCGCTGGCGGCAGTCTTTTTTGCCCTGGTTCTGTTCATGACCCGCAACCTCAGACGTTTCACCGAAAAAATGGTGGCTACCGCCACGACCGAACTCAATCTGACCAAAACCGATGTCGTGCCTGGTGATCAGCTGCTGATCATGGGGGAGCACTTTCAGAGAATGATTCATGAAATCGTGCAAACCAGACTGCTGGAGGCGGATCGACAGGAGGAGTTGCGGTTGGCCAATGATACCCTGCAACAGACCCTGGCGGTGGTACAACAGACACAGGCACAGTTGGTGGAAGCGGAAAAAATGGCCTCCCTGGGCAATCTGGTGGCGGGCATCGCTCATGAAATCAATACACCTGTCGGATCGGGAGTGACGGCGGCCTCCTACTTGCGCCAGGAAAGTCAACGGTGTGCCGACAAGTTCGCCAAGGGGGATCTGCGCAAGTCGGAGTTGGAGGGGTATTTCCGTGATGTCTTGGATTCGACCCAGATGATTTTGCAAAATCTGAATCGTGCCGCGGAGTTGGTACGCAGTTTCAAACAGGTGGCGGTGGATCGCAGCCATGAGGAGCAACGATTGTTTCGTCTCCATGAATGTATTCAGCAAACCCTGATCAGCCTCCGTCCCCATCTCAAGAAAACCCACCACCGGATCCGGGTCAATTGTGATGAAAATCTCCATGTCAACAGTTATCCAGGGGCATTTTCGCAAATTCTAAGTAATTTTATCGTCAATTCCCTCATGCACGGTTTTCAGGACATGGCCGAAGGTGAGATTGTGTTGCAGGTCATACCAGAAGGCGAGGAGGTTGTGTTCCGCTATTCCGATAATGGCCGGGGCATGACCGAGGCGGATCGGCAACGTATCTTCGAACCATTTTTTACCACCGCCCGCCATCGGGGCGGCAGTGGCTTGGGGATGCATATCGTTTATAATCTGGTTACCCAGACGCTGAAGGGAAGCATTTATTGTTCCAGCAGTCCCGGCTCCGGGATACGGCACGAGATTCGTTTTCCTTCGGGGATATGAGAGTGGATGGCTTCGATGAGTGGCGACCCACGAGGCGGGCGTCGGTGGTGGTGACCTCGGACCGTGGTTCCGAGCGTGATCCGAACGATGGAAGATGAACGGGAAATCGACGTCGGGACGGATGTTTCAGGGACGGCCGAGGATCCATACCCGGCCCTTGTGTTTTTGCCTGGTGCCGCTGGTGACGGTTAGTTTTAGAAAAGTGTCGGTGACCGTCTGCCGGCCGCTTGGCAACGATGTTATCTCGACTGGCCCGGTCTGGGCAGCCAACCCCCGCACCCGGATATCGACAGTTTCGAATTTCTTTACCGGTTGACCGAGTTGCAACTGACCCGCCCTTTGGTCCTGGTGGCGCAATCCATGGGGGGGATCATCGCCTTGCAGTTGGCCTTGAGGCGCCCACGGCAGGTGAGAGGCCTGGTGGTGTTGGCTGCCACCTCCGGCGGCCTGGACGTGGCCTCCCTGGGGGGAGTCGATTGGAAGCCGGAGTTTTTGGCAAACTTCCCCGACACCACCCGCTGGTTTCTTGCCGATCCACCGGATCCGAGTCCCTTTCTTCCCGACGTGATGGTTTCCACCTTGTTGATCTGGGGTAATGCTGATCCCATCAGTCCGGAGGCGGCCGGGCGACATCTGGCCAGGCGGCTTCCCGCGGTCCGATGGGTGGTGATCCCCGGCGGACAACACTCGTTGGCCAAGGATCACCCGGGTCAGGTGGCGGATTTGATCCTGAAGCATGTGTTGCGGTTGACGCTCAACCCACCTGAGCCGACAGCAGAATCACACTCGGCGTCAAGTTGTTTTTGCCTTGTGCAAAGTTTGAGTCGTAACGGAAAACTTGGCCTGTGGCAGGACAGGATAGACATGCTCGGCCAGGGTCTGGTCAAATTTTTTCAGGACCACGTTCATGTTTTCCGCCGGAGTGGCGGGGGGGAGCAAGGCAAACTCGAATCCTGGGGTTTCATAATCGAAGACCATGTCGGTGTTGCGCATGACTTCGCCGGTTGCCTTTTGAATCAGGTTCGGGACCTGGCGCAGCTGCTCCGGTTTCATGGCGTCGGGGTTGTCCAGACGCACGATCAACAAGCTGACTTCGAAGTTGAGTCGTCGCCCCAGGTTGGTCATCAGGGTCACCTGACGTGGAAAGAAACCATAGGAATATAAATGGCTGTCGGGATTGATGACGCTGTCGGCACGTGAGGACTGCAGCCGGCGTGCCAGGTCGTAGGAGGCCCCGGCCCATTCACAGAGCGCCTTGAAATTTTCCAGGGTGCTGACGTTGAAATCCATGAACCCCAGGCTTTCGACCTTGACCATGCCACCAACCATTCCGGTCTCTCGATTGACCAGTGGACCGGCCATGACCCCCTGATGATCGAGGATCTCTCGGTCCTTCGGTACCGAGAGCAACACGAACCTTTTTTCGGCAACGATGGCCTGATAAAGAAGGTCCTGGGCGGTGAACGAGTCCTTGAAGGGCTGATCTTCCTTCCAGCCCGATCTGACGGTAACCTCCAGAACGCCGTTGTCCAGGGTGTAGATGGAAAACATTTCCGGACTGATCACGGCTCGAATCATGTCCCTGGCACCGGAAAGGACCATGACGGGATCTTCGTTTTCGATCTCCTTGGCCGCCTTGAAGGAGGAAACTACGGTCTTCAGCTGGCCTGCCACCTGGATTTCCAGACGCTCTCTGGCTTTGTTGATGTGCTCGTAGGCACGGGTAATGGCATTTTCGCGATTTTCGGCGGCGGTCATGGCCTTCCACAGAGTACTGCGTTCGTTGCGATGACGGTCCTGCAGTAGACCCAGGATGGCAGCGGTGACGGTCCAACTCAAAGGACGGATAATCAGGGTATGGAGTTGCTCGAAAGCATCCCCCACCTGAGCTTGAGGGAGGGTATGGGCCAGCAGAAAGAGGCTGGAAAAGGCGGCGGCAACCAGGCCATGGCTGGTGCCATACTGAACGCTCATGAGAATCACTACCACCCAGAATGGATGGGGACACACCGTGTCGAAGCGATCCCCTTGACCCAGGAGGGTATCGAATGCCAGCAGCAGCGCAAAGAATGCCCCCATTTCCCCCCAGGCAGAGGCCCTGATTCCGAGTAGGAATAACGTTTTTCGTCGCAGGTTGAGCGGATTAAGAAGG
>JADFZF010000278.1 GCA_015232645.1 Magnetococcales bacterium
TTTTCTTTCTTTTTTTAATGGGGGGGGGAGCTGAATAGTTACAAATTTTTATAATGGGGGGCAGAACAGGTACGATGTCAGATCAATTTTCCTCCGTGGCCATGTGTACCTACAATGGTGCGGCCTTCTTGGCGCAACAATTGGAAAGTATTGCGCGACAAAGCCTGCTTCCGGGAGAGTTGGTGGTTTGTGATGACGGTTCCCGGGATGGAACCCGGGAGATTCTCCGGGAATTCCAGAAGAACGCCCCTTTTCCGGTACGCATCACCTGCAACGAGACCAACATGGGAACGGTACGGAATTTCGAGCAGGCGATCAGCCAATGTCGAGGGAAAATTGTATTTCTTTCTGATCAGGATGATCTGTGGCATCCAGACAAGGTGCGTCTGTTTATGGAGTTGTTCCACGCCGATCCGGATGTGACAATGATCATGACGGATGCCGAGGTGATTGACGGGCACGGTCGTTCACGCGGGCATACCATCTGGCAATCCGTGCAGTTGACGCCAAAGAAGCAGGAAATGTTTCGTCGTGGACGCTCTCTGAATGTACTGGTCCGCAGCCAACTGGTTTTCGGATCCACCATGGCCTTTCGGAAAACTTCCATGGATTCCTCACTGTACCCTTTTCCTGCCGGTTTTTTTCACGACGAATGGATTGCACTTCTGCATGCCGGTCTTGGGCAAATTGCCATTTTGGAGTCACCATTGACCTTTTACCGGGTACATGAAAAAAATCAAAGTGGGTTGCCGGGAAATCATATTGTTCTTTGTGTCTCTTCTTTGTTTCAGGCTGTCAGAACCGATTATATTCAAAATACAATTACCCGTTGCCAAACCCTGTTGGATCGCCTTGCCACTGTTTCCGGTTTGGAAGAACGCAGAAAATCAGCCATGGCTGTCGTTTCTGACCGCCTTGGCTATTTGCATCGATGTCACAACGCTGTACTGAGCCGCCCTTTTTGGATGTTGTGGGGTATGGTGGTTAGAGGCTGGCAAAAACTTGTTAATTTCAAAAAAAACGAATGAAAGATAAAATCTTTCTTTCCAATTTTTATCCAAGTGTTAATGGACAGCCTCTTGGAAAATTGTCATCCATATAAACAAAGAACGTTCATGTCCATTCTGCATCCATACAATAAAGGGATTTGAGCGGTTATTCTCTTTAACTTTCAAAAAACCACATCATTTTTTTCAATAAATATCTACAGCTTGGAATCAATTATCGTGCAGATCAGATTGTTAATGAATGATGACCAGCATCCAATGATCAATCCATTTTTTGGTCTTGATCATCGTTTTGGCTATTCGGTAACGGGGTCCAGGGGGCTGGCTCCCTGGCGGGTCAAGGGCAGCGCCCTTGCGGGGTTTGGGGCAGCGCCCCATGTTGTTTTATTTTTTTACGCCCCCCTTTTCCCAGGATATTTTTTGCGCCGTTTGCAAAAAAATTCCAGGGGGCGGGCCATGGTCCGACTCTTGGCGCGTTGTTCAGCGCCAAGAGTCGGACGTATTGCAGGTTTTCCGAAAAAAAAGCACGCATCGTGGCCGAATGGATGATCATGGCCCATTTTTTGAGAAAATTACAACTGCTCCCACGGGCCGTAACTGGCAGGATGACCTATCCGGAATGCTCCACCGGTAAAAATTTCGTAGCGTGGGGGATTGTAAAGTGCGGTTGCGGTTGCTGGAAGGAAAAAATGTTCGCCGCATAAATCTTTTCTTACGAAAAAAGCATTACAGCCAGTTATGTTGCTTCCGACCAATTGGTAGCCTTTTTTGTCTGCCATCTGAGTCAAAGATTCCAGTGAGCAGCCAAAATAGTCCGTTTTATCCTGTTCCCATTGAAAATCCGGTTTATACCGCATGACAGCCAGAACAGGTGGTGGCAACTTACTATTGAACTCAATGACGACGACACGGGGACGGATGCATTCAATATTTTTAAATACATAATAGTCATTACCATCGATGTCGATGCTCAGTAAGTCCAGGTCTTTTGGTAAATCTAAGGATTGAATGATTGTATTGATGGTTTCTGCTGTAATCCATTGTTGGCGCACCCGAAGGGTGTTATTTGCCAGCAAGGGCTGAAATTTATCATTGATAAAGGCAATATTTTCCTCTCCTCCATCCAACCAGACGCCCTGCCACCCATGATAGGTGAGCAACAAGGTATTGTTTTCCAGACCGTTACTCACTCCAAACTCAAGAAACATACGGTTCGTGGTGCCAATGCGCCGAAAAATTTCTGCTATAATGCCATCTTCATCATTTTGGGAATAAAATTTACAGCCGAACCGTTCAAGACGACGGGGATCGGTGTACCTGACATCGGTTAGAATATCCCGGTAAAGTTGCAGACTCACCAATTGGCTTAACGTATTCAATACAGAGACATCAGGTAATTTTGATTGCGGGTCACCACCATGGATAGCATGCTCGATTTTATTCCGAGTCTTAATCCTCATATGGTTGAAAAAAGCATGGCAACGAGGGCAATGTTTTGCCAGAGTACCGCTGTGCGATGAATAAATTACCAGGAGAACATATCTCCTGATAACAGACTGCATTTTAGAAGGAAGACAATAGAATACAGACAAAATTATCTTCATCATATTTGCAATTCCTTATCGATAAAACGACAAAAAAACACCCGACAGGGACTCTTTTTGGAGAAAAGCTGCCAGATACCACTGTCTGAAGCGCTGTTCAAGGCTGATTAATCCACAGGGCACCGATGATTCAAGCGCGATCTGTTCCAGAAAACAGCCGCGAAAACAAATCGATTGTACGGGATCCCAACAAGTGAAGCAAGAAGCTGCATATCAGCCAGAATAATTGCCCGCCACGACCCGCACTTTTTCCGGCCCATGCCCCTTTCCATGGGCAGGCAAAGCCACGCAGCCACTGGAGTAAATTGAACGGTGTCGTCACTTCCGGCCCACAAATGGGTTCGGACCAGTTTTTGGACAGGGATTCTTTCAGATGCAAGCCACTGAACAGGGCAATCTCCCTGTCAGATGGAAAATAAGCGAAACGAAACAGACGACGCCGAGCCATTTGGGTCAGGTGCAACTCCCAGGCAGGGTCATCGGGGACAAATTGTGCGGCCAGGTTGCTGATACAAGTCAGGATTGCCTCTCTAAGGGCATCCAGGGAAGTTTCACCAGGAGTGGTGGGAGCTTCTGGTTCAATGCAGATTGCTTCCAATACGGCGACGATCTCACGCATGGCCAGGGTGGCAAAAAAATCATTTTTTTCTTGATCCACAAGAATTCCGATATCACCTTGCCGCAGGGATGCGGATCCAT
>JADFZF010000279.1 GCA_015232645.1 Magnetococcales bacterium
CCTTGCAAGGGATTGGCTTGTCTGCCGAGCAACTGGCCGTTGATATCGCCAGGAAACCACAAGAAACGTTGGTGCGCTTCCTGGAAACGTTGAAAAATCTGGACAAACAAACCCAGGTGGAGACCCTGACGAAATTGTTTCGGCGCGAACAGGCGGATGATATGGCCGTCCTCCTGACGGGACTGGAGCGCTACAAGGGGGCTCTGGGCCTGGTTGCCACGGAAGCGAACTACGTCGACACCATGGAGAAAAAATTTTCCGAACGCCTCAAAACCACCGAATCGCAGTTGCAGTTGGCAAAGAACGCCATCAACGTGGCTGGGATCAGCATTGGGATGGTGTTCTTGCCGGCTGTCAATGTGGCTGCCCAGGCGGTATCGGCCATGGCGCAGGGGATTGCCAGGCTGGTCAATGAATTTCCCAATCTGTCCGCGGCTGCGGTCACTGCCGTGACGGCCTTTTCCGGCTTCGGGGCATTACGGATGGCGTGGGCGGTGTTGCGTTCGGGGATCTTGGGACTGATTGCGCCTCTCCTGTCTCTTGGCGCTGCCGCCCGGGCGTTCATGTTCACACCGTTGGGCGCCGTATTGACTGCCGCTGGTGTCGCCGCTTACGCCTTCTCCAAGGCCACGGAGTCGAGTATTCCACCTTTGCTGGAAAATGCTTCGGCCCTGGGCAAAAGCCGGGAGGAAACTCTGGGCAAGATCAAGAGTCTTGAAACCTTGAAAAAGATTCTTGAGTCAACCGCACCCGGCACCAAGGAGCATACGAATGCCGAGGAAAAACTGGCGGCGATCCTGCCCGGGGCCAATCTGTCCATCGATGACCAGGGGAGAATTCTGGCCAAGGTGGGATCGGCAACCAGGGACAACACCAAGGCGATGAATGCCTATCTCGCCGAGTTGAAACAAAAGGACAGCAACGCCTTTGCCATGCAACTGGAGACCCAGGCGCGGGCATTGGTGGCGGCCAAGAAAGAAACGGCAGAGTATGCCGATACGTTGAAGAATCGATACGGCATCGGTACCGACGAGGCGCAAACTACTACTCAAAAATTTTGGTTGTGGATGAGCAAGCTCACCGGTGCCTACGATTCCAACATTGCCAAGGGGGCAGAACTCCGTCGGCAGTTGGGTGAGACTGAAAGCGGGATGAGGACGCTTTTGCTTGAGGCTCAAAAATCCGGGATATCGGTGGATGGACTGTCCAAGGCCATGGATAAGGTACGTGCCGATCCGGCGGTGAAGGATCAGGTGGTAGCCCTCTACCGCAGCATGGCCCTGGAAGCAGAAAAGGCGGCAGCAAAAACGGCGTCGGTGGCGGATCAATTGAAACAATTTTCCATCGCCATGACGGGACCGGCGGCTGCGGCCAAGGCGCAAATCATCAATGCCATCAAGGTCACGGAAGAGCAGACCAACAAATACAAGGAATCGCTGACAAAGCAACGGGAAGCCCTGAAGCAGGCGGTTGATGATCAGCAAAAATCCTGGAAAGCCATGGCGGATGCCGCCTCCTCGTGGTCCAAGGTGGAGATTGACAGCATCGATGAGGTGTACGCAGCCCGGCAGGCCAAATTGAATGCCAGGGCCGAATCCCACGAGATCACTGGCCAGGAACTTATTGCTCAGACGACTTCCCTGGCGGTTGCTGAAAGCACTGCTAAAATTATAGAAAATAGAAGATATCAGGCAGAGGCATTGGCTTTCGTTAATGAAGAGTACCGGGTGCGCATTGCCAATGCCGAGCGGATGAAAGAGGACGCCACCCGCATCGATGAAGAGCGACTTCAAGCACAAAAGGTAATCCTGGAAAAGATCGAGGCAGCCTACAGGGCCAGCATCGACAAGCTCATCGCCGAAGAACGGCGTCATTTGGAAGCCGCCCGGCAACTCGCCCAGGAACGGGCCAATTTCAATCTTTCGATCCAGGACAAGCTCGCCAACCTGGCGGAAAAAGGGATGACGCCGGAGGCCGCCTACGACGACAAACAAAAGCGCATCGCCGAAGAGCAAAAGCAGGCCAAGGCGGCGTTGGACAAGGGTGATTACGATTCGGCCAAGTCCCATGCCGAGCGGATGATTGCCCTGGCCGAGCAGACTTCCGACGCGGTGGTGAATGGGGATCGTACTATTGTCACGGCCCAGGATGCCGTGGCCAAATCTTCCGGGCAAATCAAAGCGGCTGCTGAAATCGTCAACAATGCGATGAAGGCGCAGGAAGAGGGACATAAAAAGGCCGCCGAAGAATTCCGCAAACAGTCAGCGAGCATGATGGAGGATTTGGATGGCGTTCGCAGCAGGATAGAAAAGCTGAACACAGCCATTGCCGCCGATCACAAGATCATCATCAACGTTGACACCCAAAAGATCGACGAGGCGGCGATCAAAGTTGATGACCTTGCCGCAAGAATAAAAACGCTGGACACGTTGAAGGCCGGGCTGCAGGACGATGCCAGATTTGTGGAAAAAATCCCTGACAATGTCGCCCAGGGCAAAGTCGATCAGGTACAGGCAGGGCTCAAGCCGCTTTCCGATTCTTTTGCCAAGTTCAAGGAGGAGTTTCAAAATTTCGACCCGGATATCGCCAAAAACTTGAAAGTTGATCTGGCGGTGGCGGCCATCGATGGTCTTTCCGCCAAATTTCTGGAGTTCCAGACCCAAATCAATGGCTCTCCCCCTTCAGAAATCAAGGTGACCGCCGAGACATCCCAGGCCGATTCCGCCCTGGCCAAGGTGGTTGCCGAGGCCGACAGCCTTGATGGCCGAGTCGTCACTTATTACGTGAACCAGGTCACCGAAGAATCCCACGCCCTGGGTGGGATGGTGGGCTTGGCCCGTGGTGGAGCCCTGCCCGGGTGGGGTGGCGGGGATCGTATTCATGCCCTCCTGGAAGCGGGAGAGTTTGTCGTGCGCAAGGAGGCGGTGGGTCGATACGGGCTCGGTTTGCTGGAGTCCCTGAACAACATGCGTCTGCGCCTGCCCGAAATACCTCGCTTTGCCTTCGGTGGGTTGGTGCGCAACATCATCATTCCATCCGTACAACGCATTCCAGCCTTTGCCGCCGGTGGTTCCGTCCCTGCGATTGAGGGTGTGGTGCGCTTGGAGTTGTTCGCCGCTGGCAGGCCGGTGGCGTCCATACCAGGGCCTCGGCAGCAGATCAGGCAGTTCGTGGATGCCCTGAAGGAATTGCAGCGGGGCATCTCCTGAAGTCATTCCAGCAGCAAACCACATCACAACTATTAAATATAAC
>JADFZF010000027.1 GCA_015232645.1 Magnetococcales bacterium
CGGATATAATCCAACCCCCGGTGATAGTAGCCGATCAATCCCCAGGTGGAGGCTTGTTTTTTCAAGGTATCGAAATTTAAGGCAAATGATCCGGTGAGATAACGTTTAACATCATTCAACTCCGCCTCATCGACCCCTTCCGAGGCAAGACGCAACATTTCTTTGTCGATCAATTGCATGGCCTCAGAGGCTGATTCCGTTTTAGTTTTCATGGTGATAATAAAAGGCCCCTTGGCTTCCAAAGGAGAGAATACCGTATGGACCCCATAGGTTAAACCGCGTTTTTCGCGAATTTCTTCGTTCAGACGACTTGTAAGACCGGGGCCACCAAAAATTTGACTCATAACCAACATAGGATAATAGTCGGGGTCTTCCCGATCCATGGCGACGAGACCCATTTCGATAGCCGTCTGAGGGCTGTCCATGGCCAGATGGACGAATTCGCCCTTGTCAGCCCTGATGACCTTGGGGATGGGGCCATGGGGAGATGGCCGTGGGTCCACGTCCGCGATGAAGCGTTCCAGCAGTGATTTCAGGTGGTCTTCGGTCACATCCCCAGCGACCGCCAACACCATATGCGGGCCGCGGAAACTTTTGACGTGGAATTGTCGTACATCATTCAAGGAGACCCGTGCCAGACTGTCCAGAGTGCCAGCGGAGGGGTGGGAATAGGGATGGTTGCGATACATCAGGGCATACAATTGAACTCCGGCGCGCCATTCAGCTTGTTCCTCGTGTTGTTTCAGATTGACGATGGATTCCTGCAGTCCCCGTTCAAAATCTTTGGCGTCAAAGCGGGGTTGGGTCAAGGCCAAGCCCAAGAGACGCATGGCCTCCTCCAGGTGTTTCGACAGCGTGGTCAGGCTGACGTCCAGGGTATCCCTTTTGGCATCGCCATTCATGACGATTCCGTAATAATCAAGACGATCCCGAAATGCTGTTGAATCCATGTCAGCCGCCCCTTCATTGAACATCCAGGCCGTCATGAAGGCGGTCCCCCCCTTGCCCACAGGGTCAAAGACCGAGCCTCCCCGAGTGAGAAGATGCATTTCGACCATGGGATTGGCATGATTTTCGACCAGATAGACCTGTATTCCATGCTTGGTTAGAAAAAAACGGGCCTCAGCCGGCGCTGCCGCCTCGACCGCAAGAAACGGCATAGTCCACAGCCACCATGTCATCCATAGAACGATCCATTTTTTCATGGCGTTAAGATCCCGATGACCGCTTTATCCTTCGCCAGGTAACGTCGGGCGATATCACGGATTTGGGTAGCGGTGACATCCTGAATGCGTGTCGGATAATGTTCCACAAATTGCCGCCAATCGAGACCGTTGACGCTCAGGTGACCGATCAGAGCTGCCAAATGATCGACCGAATCTTTGGAATAAATCCATTCTGCCAGAAGACCGTTTTTTGCCCGTTGCAATTCTTCGTCTGCCACCAGCGTGTTGCCGAGAGAATCGACGTCATTCAGGAGCGCCATTTCCAGTTTGGCCAGGGCGATTCCATCACGAGGCTCGGAGGAGATTTCCAGGGTATCCAGGCCCAGGGAATAGCCACCGCCAAATTGCGCCTCCACCGATACCGCCAATTGTTGTTCCATGACGACTCGGCGATACAGACGACTGGAACCGCTTCCACCGAGGATGGTTGTCAATACATTCATGGAGTAGACATCTTCGGGGTGGCCGAAGGTCAATGAGGGAGCTGGCCAGGCGAGGTGTAATACCGGCCCCATGGCCCCCTTATCCTGCTCCAGCAGGCGGCGTCCACCGGTGACCTGTTGCATTTCGGGCAATCGTGCCGCTACCTTCCTCGTTCCCGATGTGATCGGGGCAAAGTAGGTTTGGATCATTTTTTTGGCCTGGTTGAAATCCACATCTCCGACCACGACCAGAATGGCATTATCGGGGGTATACCAGGTGCGATACCATGTTTCCAGATCTTTGACGGTATACCCGAGAATGTCGCTCATCCAGCCGATGACGGGCCGACCGTAAGGATGGTCCTGGAAAAAGAATGTTTTGAATTTTTCAAAAAACCGTCCCTGGGGATTGGAATCGTATCGGGTCCGACGTTCTTCGCGTACCACGAGGTTTTCAGAATGGAATTTTCCGGGATCGATGATCAGATTGTGCATGCGGTCCGCCTCCAACCGCAGGGCCAGATCGAGGTGATCGGACGACAGCTTGGACCAGTAGGAGGTATAATCCCAAGAGGTTGAGGCGTTATCTTCGCCACCGTGTCGGGCGATGATCCGGCTGTACTCCCCCGCTGGAACTTCCTGGGTTCCACGAAACATCATATGTTCCAACATGTGGGACAGTCCTGTTTTCCCGGCCCGTTCATCGATTCCCCCCACCCGGTACCAGACCTCTGTGACGACGACGGGGGCCTTGGCCTCGTGGACCAGGATGACACGGAGACCGTTATCCAGTCGCCAATCTTCTGCCTCCAATCCCCACGCTTCGCCTAGCCACACCCACGGCAGGGTACAGAGGAGCCCGGCAAGGATGGTCACCAAGCCATCAACGAACCGTGACTGGCGCATCCATCCACCCTGGCAGTTTTTCTTTTTCATTGCGAGAGAGCCCTTCTTTGTCCTGGTGGACGGCAGGGATGGAAAAAGGCAGCCGGGAGTCGCCCTTTCCTGAATGGGCTTCCCCCTTGTTTCCAGCGGCATCGGGATTGGCCCAAGAGTCAATGGTTCGTTCCGCGGGGGAGTTGGCAGTCGATTGTGGTTTTTTGGCATCGGGGTTGGGCAACTCGCTCAAATCGGGCGGAATCTCCAAAGGTTCGTGGGTGGCGATCCGGCCGGGGTCGAGGTTGTCTTTTTCCCATGGCAGGGCGATGGTACTCGAACACCCCCCCAGAAGTGCGCATCCAAACGTGAGTGTCAGGATCAAGCGGTTACGGTTCATCCCACATCTCCTCCTTCTGGATTTAAAAAGTAGTCCAGCAATAGCATGAATACCCCCGCGGTGATGGCGCTATCGGCCAGGTTGAAAACTGGAAAGGAATGTTCATGCCAGTGGACATAGAGGAAATCGATCACCTTGCCAAGGCGGATTCGATCCACCAGATTGCCCAAGGCGCCTCCCAGGATAAAGGCCAAGCCGACAATGAGCCATGCATGGCCGGTGCGCCCCAGGATCGTGACGATGGCCACCACCGCGGCAATCGCTACCCCACCAAGGAACATGTGCCGCCATGGTGGAATAAGCGTTTGAAACATGCCGAAAGCGGCACCCATGTTGTAGACCAGGACCAGATCGAAAAAATTTTCCCACAGGATGATACGTCGGCCATTGGCCAACAACTGCACCGCGACCAGTTTGGATATTTGGTCGATCGCCAGCACCCCCAGGGCCAGGGGGATCCCCCAATAGAGCCCTTTTTTTGTCTCTCCCCAGGGTTTCATGCAGTCAGACCCGCGACTACCTGGGCACAGCGGGGGCATACCTCGGTCCCGTTTGCACCTGTCACATCCTCGCCCCAATTCCAGCAGCGTTGACATTTTTTGCCATTGGCCCTGGCCACTTCGATAGTCAGGCCCTCGAGGTGGCCCGACTGGTGTTTCAAGCTCTCCTGAGTCACGATATTCACCTTGGCCACTAGCAATAGCCTTGCCAGTCCGTCAAACGAAGTTAAAAATTCGCTCCATTGGCTATTGGCCAATAATTTGACTTCGGCCTCCATGAAGGAGCCGACCGTTTTGTCATTACGCAATCCTTCCAACAAGCGATACACTTCTCCCCGTACCTCACGAAAACGTTGCCACCGTTCCTCAAGGGCTTCTTGACGCCATTCGGGATGGTCTTCGGGAAACGCTTCAAGGTGAACCGAATTAGAGTGTTCATCGGCCATGTGTTGCCAGATTTCGTCGGCGGTGAAGGAGAGGATGGGTGCCATGAGGCGAACCAGGGCCTGCAGGATTTCCGCGAGTACCGTCTGAGCGGAGCGGCGAGACACGGAATCGGAGCCATCACAGTACAGCCGATCCTTGAGGATATCCAGATAGAAGGCCCCCATGTCAACGGCGCAAAAATAGTGCAAATCCTGGTAAACGCGATGAAAGGCGTAATCGGAATAGGCCACTTTCACCTGATGGATGAGATGCGCCAGGCGATCCAGGGCCCAGCGGTCCAATTCAGGCAGGTGTTCCAAGGAAACCGTATGGACCTTGGGGTCAAAATCGTGCAGATTTCCCAACAGGTAGCGCATGGTGTTGCGAATCCGCCGATAGGCATCTGCCAAACCTTTGAGGATTTCATCGGAGATGCGAATATCACCGGAATAATCTTCGGCGCTCACCCACATTCTCAGGATATCGGCACCGTATTGTTTGATCACTTTTTCGGGTGCCAGGACGTTGCCCAAGGATTTGGACATTTTACGGCCGCGGCCATCCACCACGAAACCGTGGGTCAAGACCGCCTTGTAGGGGGCGACGCCACGGGTACCGACACTGGTCAGGAGGCTGGAGTGAAACCAGCCCCGATGCTGATCCGATCCTTCCAGATACAAGTCGGCCGGCCATTGCAGGCCCCAGCTATCATTTCTGTCATTTTGCAAAACGGCGGCATGGGTCACCCCGGAATCAAACCAGACGTCGAGAATATCTGATTCCTTGTGCATCCGGTCACTGCCACAACCGGGGCAAACAAATCCTGAAGGGAGGAAATCTCCGGCCTGTTTTTCAAACCAGACGTCGGCGCTTTCCAGCTCGACGAAGCGGGCAATGGATTCGATCACCTCGGGGGTGGTGCAGTTGGCACCGCAGTCGCCGCAGGAGATCACGGTAATCGGGACACCCCAGGCACGTTGTCGGGAAACGCACCAATCGGGCCGATGATGCACCATGTTGAAGATGCGGTCTTCGCCCCAGGAGGGTATCCAACGGGTGGAGCGGATGGCCGCCAGGGCCTTTTTTCGGAGGTCATTGGTCTCCATGGAGATGAACCATTGCGGTGTGGCCCGGATGATCACCGGGTTATGGCAACGCCAGCAATGGGGGTAGCTGTGTTGCAAGGGGGCCCGACCCAACAGCCGCCGACCTTGTTGCAGATGGTCGATCACCTTCTCATTGGCGGCAAAGATGAACAAGCCGCCGAACACTGGGGTTTCGGGGAGGAAATGCCCGCGGTCGTCCACCGGATTAAATACCGCCAGATCATAACGCAATCCCACCTCGTGGTCTTCGTGTCCATGGCCGGGGGCGATATGTACGCATCCCGAACCGGCATCAAGGGTCACATGATCCCCCAGGACGATGGGGGCCTCCTGGTCCAGATAGGGGTGGCGGAAGCGTTTCCCTTCCAGCAGGCGGCCCGGGAAACGGGCCAGTACCGCCACCTGATCGCGTCCGACGCCAATGGCATCCACGACACTTTCCCACAGCCCTTCGGCAACGATGATGACCTCACCATGCTCCAGAGAGTCGTGACCGCACCATTCCTGGACCTCCAGGGCGACATAGGTCAGCTGGGGATGCACGGCCACCGCCAGATTGGCGGGAATGGTCCAGGCGGTGGTGGTCCAGATGACCACCGCGACATTATCCCGATCACCCAGTTCTGGGGTCACATCACCCAGTTCCACCCTTTTGGCCAGAGGAAATTTGACATAGATCGCTTGCGAGGTATGATCCTGATATTCGACCTCAGCCTCGGCCAGGGCGGTGACGTCATGCACACACCAGTAGACCGGTTTGAGTCCTTTGTAGAGTCCGCCATTGGCCAGGAATTTTCCCAGTTCCCGGATAATATCGGCCTCGAAGGGATAATCCATGGTGCGGTAGGGTTTGTTCCAATTACCGATGACCCCCAGGCGGATGAATTCTTTTTTTTGTTCGTCGACCCAGGTTTCGGCGTAACGGCGGCAACGTTGGCGAAAGGCCACCGTAGTCATGGTTTCCCGGGGGATGCCAGTTTTTTTGAGTTCCTGTTCCACCTTGGTTTCGATGGGCAATCCATGGCAATCCCATCCCGGAACATAGTCGGCGTCGAATCCCATCATCTGCCGTGATTTAACGATAATATCTTTGAGCACCTTGTTGATGGCGTGCCCCATGTGCAGGTGGCCGTTGGCGTATGGTGGGCCGTCATGGAGGGTAAATGGATGGCGTCCCTTCGAACCCTGCCGCAAGCGCTGGTAAAGGCCTATTTCCAGCCATCGCTGCAACATTTCCGGTTCACGCGTCGGCAGATTGGCGCGCATGGCAAATTCCGTTTGGGGTAACAACACCGTATCTTTGTAATCCACGGCTTATCAGACTCCTGAAGTATTCGATGGTTTTCTTGCGGAAAAGAAATCCCGGGCTTCTTGACAATCTTTGGCGATCTGTAGTTGTAATTCCTTGACGCCGGCAAATTTTTGTTCCGGTCGGATGGGTTTGATGAATTGAACCCGCAACCAGCGACGGTATAAATCGTCGTTATAATCGAACAAATGGGTTTCCAGTTTGACCCATCCGCTGGCAAAAGTGGGGTTTCTGCCCAAGTTGGCCACCCCTTGACACCAGCGGTCGCCCACCCAGGCCTGGACCATCCAGACCCCTTCCGGGGGATGCAGCATGCCAGCGACAGGGATATTGGCGGTGGGGAAGCCTATGGCCCGACCACGTTTGGCTCCCGGTAAAACCCGTCCCTCCATCTCAAAAGGGCGTCCCAGCATGGCCGAGGCGGTATCAAGATCGCCGCGCTGCACCGCCTCCCGGATCATGGAGGAGGATATGACCGTATCGCCGATGCGCATCAACGGTTGACCATGTACGCCAAAACCATGCCGTTCACCAAGGTGCCGCAGGGTTTCCAGGTTGCCCTCACCTCCGGATCCAAAGCGAAAATTTTCCCCCACCAATATTTCGCGCAGGCCAAGGCTTTCGACGAGATAGCGCCTGACAAAGGTTTCTGCCGGCAGCCCGGCCAGATCATGATCGAAATGGAGTACGAAAATGGCGTCCACGCCCACCTCTTGCAGGCGACGCATTTTGGCGCGCAGGTTGGTAATTCTGACCAGGCGTTCGCCGGTACCTAAAAATTGCCGGGGATGAGGTTCGAAGGTGATCACCACCCTCGGCGCCTCCAGATGTTGGCGCGACAGTTGTTCCAGGTGGGAAAAGATGGCCTGATGGCCACGATGAACGCCGTCAAAATTGCCGATTGTGACGACAGCTCCGATAAACCTGGGAATAATATTGATTCGACCGCGAATGATATGCATTGACATTGCTACCAGCTCTGACTGCGACCCGAACGCCCCAGCGGGGTTGGGGGCTTCAGCCCCTTCCCAGACCCCTCCCGATCATTCCATGCCGGTACGGTCTGAGGGGTTCCGCAATAGGCCACGACACATGGACGGCTTGCAAACATCCCCGAAAGGCATGACATTCCCGGGAAAGCTACCGGATGGAAAGGTTGGCGTCAACGCATGATCAAGGCTTTTGCGTAATCGGGCCATCGACAGAATCATAACGGCAATGCATGCTTTCCCGTGGGATTTGGTGCAAAATCCTGGCAATTTAGGTCTCGGATCTCTATCCTTCAGACGCTCCAAGGGATCATTTTTTCAAATACCCCTCCAGACTGCGCGGAGTTTTGAGGACCATGCTGAACATACTACGCAAGGGCGCCAATACCTTCATCGTCAAACTGTTACTGTTTTTTATCGCTTTGAGTTTCGTTGTCTGGGGTGTTGGCGACTATGTCAATAAAAGCAATCGGGTGCCACTGGTCGAGGCCAAACGATGGACCATTGGCCCTCGGGAATTTGCTGTGGCCTATGATGGTGAGTTTCAGCGCCTGCGCCAGCGATTTGGCAATACCCTGGACAAAAAGACGGCCGAAACCCTGGGGCTCAAGCAGAAAACACTGAACTCCATGATCAATCGTCACCTGATTTTGGCCAAAAGCCGTGAGCTGCGTCTGACCCTGTCCGACATCTCCTTGCGCACCATCATTGCCGATACCCCCGCCTTTCAGGAAGCAGGGAAATTCGATCCAAGACGTTATGAACTGGTCCTGCAGAACAATCGTCTGGCCCCCCGGGATTACGAACAAAATCTCAGAACCGATGCGGTTGTGGCCCAGTTGCAGGAAATGATCTCTTCCCCGTTGACCATCCCGAATCTTCTGATCGACGACATCTTCGATCTGAACAGTGAAAAGCGTGCCGTTGAGGTCCTGACTCTTCCTTATGAATCGTTTCATGCCGGCATCCAGCCCACGGATGCTGAATTGGCCACCTATTTGGAAAAAAATCAAAAGCGTTATCTTTCGCCCATCCAGGTCCGTCTGCAATACGTCCTCTTGACCACCGACAGCGTTCGCGATGCGGTTACCGTGACCGATGCCGAAATCGATGAATATTATAATGAGCACAAAGAGGAGTACCGCCAGGAGGAAAAACGTCAGGCGCGTCACATTTTGTTCAAAATCGGTCATGGCGTGACCGAGGCTCAGGCCAGGGAAAAAGCCGATGCGGCCAGAGATCGCATTGAGAAGGGGGAGGCGTTTGAAACGGTGGCGCGTGAACGATCCGACGACGTGACTGCGGCCCAGGGCGGGGATCTGGGGATCATTTCTCGGGGAATGATGATCAAACCCTTCGAAGATGCGGTCTTTTCCCAGGAGACAGGCAAGGTGTCATCGCCTCTGCTCACCCCATTTGGCATTCATCTGATTCGGGTTGATGAAATATTTCCTGAAAAAATGCGTCCAGCACAAGAAGTCAAGACGGAAATCAAAGCCTTGATCACCGAAAGGAAAGCTTCGGATCTGGTTTATGAACGTTCTTCGGTCATGGAAGATCAGGTCATTGCCTCGGGGGATCTCAAAGCGGTCGCTCAGGACCTGAATTTGCGTTACAAGGAAACTGGTTTTATCAGCCTGATGGACAGTGCCACATTGGACCAAGTGGAGCAGGATAAAAAGTTTCTGGATGCCGCCTTCACCACCACCAAGGGAGAATTGAGTCCGCTCACGGAACTTTCCGAAGGTCGGTTTTGCGTCATCAAGGTGGTTGATCGTAAAGAACCGCAGCCTTTGCCCATGGCTGAAATCAAGGATCGGCTTCTCAACGATTACAAGCAGGAAAAATCGGTGGCCATGGCTCGGGAACAGATGGAAAGCATCCGCAAGAACCTGGTGGACGGTACCCCCTGGGAAAAAGTGAAGGAGACGTCTCCAGCCTTGAAGTCGGATCTTATCTCCCCGTTTCTACGCAGCGGACAAACTCCGAAAATTGAATCGGATATTCGCGAGGCCACTTTCAAATTGACCATGGAGTCGCCGATTTTTCGTAACGTGATCGAAAAAAGCGATGGTCTGGCATTGATCCGTCTTGCAGCCATTGAAAAAGCGGATAGGGCCAAATTGACTGAACAGGAACGAAAAAAAATCGCCATCCACATCCGCGACAATTTGGCTAGAGAACAATTGGCCGCCTATCTTGATGGGTTGTGGAACGCCGCTGGGATTCGTATCAATCATCAGGTGTTGGATCAGTTCTAAATGTTATGACCCCAGGATGGACGCAATGAGGTGAGGTCCATCCTAAGCATGAAAATATGAATTTTCACTTATGATTCCGGGTTGATGATGCCACGGGTGATCTGGATTTTTAATTTTTTTAACCGGTGCCACATGCTGCGTTCGGTAATCCCCAAAAGGCGGGCCGCTTGCGCCTGTACCCCCTGACTTTGTTCCAGGGCATGGGTAATCATCCTGATCTCTCCCTTCGTCAACCAGGTATCGAGATCGTCTCCTGCCAGAGCGGCCAAATCCGAGTCCTGCAGTTTTGAGTGTTTGTCGGCAACGATCCTGTCGGGTAGGTCGTCGATCTGTATGGTCGTCCCTTGGCAGGAGAGAAGGGATCGTTCAATGGCATTGCGTAATTCGCGAACATTGCCAGGCCAAGGATAGGAGTTCATGGCCGCCATGGCGGACGGTGAAAATTCGAGCACCGGTTTGTCCATTTCGATCCGAAGCTTTTCCAGAAAATATCGGGCCAGCAGATCGACATCTTCCCGGCGTTCCCGCAATGGCGGCACCTGGATGGAATAGACATCCAGACGATAGAGTAAATCTTCGCGAAAGCGACCGCAGGCCACCATGTGTTTGAGATCGCGGTTGGTGGCGGCGATGAATCGTACATCGACATGCTGCGTCCGACTGCTCCCCACCAGAGAAAACTCTCGCTCCTGCAACACCCGCAGCAACTTACCCTGTAATCCCGGTTCCAGATCGCCCACTTCGTCCAAAAACAGGGTCGAGCCGTTGGCTTGTTCCAATTTGCCCACCCGACGTTGCGTGGCCCCGGTAAATGCTCCGCGAACATGGCCAAACAATTCACTTTCCATCAGGTCATAGGGGATGGCGGAACAATTGACCGCGACCCAGGGGCGTAAGCCTCGGGGACTCTTTTTATGGATGGCGTGGGCCACGACCTCTTTACCGGTACCACTTTCGCCGGTGATCAGCAGATTGGATCGATAGGGGGCGACCTTGTCGATCTCCTGGCGCAGGCGATGGATGGCCTGACTCTCTCCCATCAGCGGACGGAATGGTTGAATTCCGGAAATGGCCGCTTGCAGTTGATAATTTTCCCGGGTCAGATCGCGGAGGCGCAGGGCGGCTTGCACCGCGATGAGTAACTCTTCCGGTTCAAATGGTTTGGTCAGATAATCACTGGCCCCCGCCTGAATACATTCGATGGCGGAGCGGATGGAACCAAATGCGGTGACCACAACGATGGGGATATCAGGGCGTTCGTTACGGCTTTGGAGAATAAATTCCTCTCCAGACATCCCTGGCATTTTCAGATCGCACAGGATGACGTCCAGATTGGGGTCCAGGAGTTGGTGCAGGGCCTCTTCGGCCCGACTGGTGGTCAAGACCCGATGGCCAACCTGTTCCAGAGTCATGCGCATGACCATTTGCATGTTGACTTTGTCGTCTATGACAAGAATCGTCCGTGGCATTGATTGATCCCCCTGGCCGGCATTCTGATCCTAGGACTTGGAAGGGCAAGTGTGGACCCGTTCATGCGATGGGACAGGGAAGGGACCCGCCCCTTCCCTGTCCCATCGCAACATAACCTTTCGGATTGAGTTGTCAATCCAGGATCGGCAATCGAACAATGAAGCAGGCTCCTTCACGATCAGACGATTGATGATCCAAGGCCAGTACAGCACCATTGGCTTCCAACAACCGGGCGGCAATGGTCAATCCCAGGCCGGTACCTTGTTCTTTGGTGGAAAAAAAAGGTTCAAATATACGCGACATATGCTCCAGAGATATGCCAGGGCCGCTGTCGTGCAAACGAATTTCCACCATGGTATTTTCGATGCGACTGGAAACCTCGAGCCAACCTCCTTGTTCACCCAGGGCTTCCACCGCATTTTTGACCAGATTGCTCCAGGCCTGATGCCATAAGTCAGGGTCAGCGCGCACCATGGCCTCGCCGTGACTGCAGGTCCGCCGTATTTGAATGTTGGGGCGTCCGACAGTTTGTTCACTCAACACCGTTTCCAGGGGTTCCAGGGGATCGATAGCGACGAAGTCCGGCGGTTTATGTCGGGCCAGGCGTTGAAAATCCACCAACAGTTGATCCAATCTCCGGCTTTCTTCGGAGATCATTCGTTGCAGTTCGAGGCGGGGTTGTTGCTCTTGAGTGGTTTCCAGGAGACGGGAGGCGGTTTTGATGACGCCGATGGGATTGCGTATTTCATGGGCCATGGCCAGGGAGAGTTGGCCGAGGGCGGCGATTTTGTCGCGTTGGAATTCGAGTTGGCGTTGATCTCTGGTTTCGCGCAAGGTATGCGCCATGGCATTGAAGGAGCGGGCCAAATCCCCCAGCTCGTCATTGGAAGTGATGGGAACCGCGACACGAAAATCCTGGGCTGCGACCCTCTTGACCGCATCCAGCAGATAGCTGATGGGCTGTACCACCACCCGACTCAACAATAAACCCAGGGCGGTAGCCAGGAAAATGCCCAACAGTGCCACCGCCAGGAAAAGTTGGAGCTTGTCGGTGAGAAATCCATTGTTGCCATGGCGTTCCAAGCCACAAAACAGGATGGCTTCGACGTTGCCGCTTTGGGTATCGATGATGGGGGTATACAGGCCCCAATACTGTCCCCCTTCGGCATGGGCGCTGAAATAGTCTTCGCGATTCATGAGTCGGGAATAGGCATGAGTGGGAAGTCGTTGACTCAGAAGCCGGCTGTGATCTTCAAAGGCCTTGGCGAACCCGCCTTCTTCTGGATAGAAAATGCGTGTTTTCAATCCGCTCATCTGTTCCAGGCGTATCAATAATTCTTTGTTGAACAAGGTTCCCATTACAATTCGATAACCCGATTGGGTCTGTCCCGGATAGGCAATGATTCGGATCGCTGCGAGCATGCGTTGATCGTCGCGAGTGGCACGGACCACGGCGACGCTTTGATCCTTGGCCCAGGTGATGGCCAGATGGACGGGCAGGGATGAGTAGAGCCGGTTGCCGTTTCCATCGTAAACCTGGAACAATTCCAAGCCGAGTTGTCTGGCCAGAACCATCATTCCTTCGGAAAAAATTTTTTCCGGGATTGGCGCTGGAGCATCGATTTCTTCACTATTCCGTTCTGCCAACAGCGCAGCAAAGGCGCTGGCATTGGCTTGTATGCCATCCATCCAATGGCGATTGACCTGAGCCGCCTCCCGAATCCACCGTTCGATGGAAGATTCCATACGGTTGGCAATCCAGATGGCGGACAAAATACCGGTCAATACCATCGGAACCACGATGATCACTATAATAACCAATAATACTTTGAATTGGAGCCGGGTGATCGCATGAAACGGTTTCAAGCTACACATCATGGAGCTTCCCACAAAATTTGAGGTAACACAGGCCGATGCCTTCGAAGTGATCAATTTGTTAATTGATTAATATATAATGAATAATTGTGAGGTTATGTTCTGGTCTGACGATTGCAGAACAATCAGTGCATCAAGAGTACCATGCAGCGGTACGTCAGCCCAGGCCCGACCAATTGATTCCGAACCCTTTGGACCATTAGGAGGTTTCGCGCGATGTATATGCGTTCTTCGAACCTTTACAGCAATGCGGCCATTTCAGCTTCGACTTGTCAGACGATTTCGGGCTGGAACAAGTGGAATGATCCTTCCGCCTTGAAGTTGGGATGGGGGATGGTTGCAGTCTTGTTCGTATTGTTATTTCTTGTTGTATTCAGAGTCTCCACCCGTTCCGACTACGCGAGTTTGCAATTGATCACCCGCATGGCCCAAGAGGGAAACAGTGATGCTCAACTACAGTTGGGATTGGCCTACCGTGCAGGTCGTTACGGATTGAAGCAGGATGATAAGGCAGCGCTCCACTGGCTGGAACGTTCGGCGGAGGAACTTTCTTATGCGGCTGTTTTGGTAGGAGATTATTATGCCCAGGGGCAGGGGAGTGAGCCGAATCCATCTCTGGCACGGTTTTGGTGGCATAAGGCGGCCATGGCCGGTGATGCCAAAGGGTGGGAGCGCCTGGGGATGAAACCTCCAGTATCCCTGCTCAGGGCGTTTTGGAATTCCTTGGTCCACGATTTGACCATGGTCTTTCGTCCAAAATATTCATGACCTTACCGCTGGCGACCCGTGCAATGAAGTGTTGGCAGCCTGAGGTAAAATCATGGCCATAGACTATTATTGTTTCATGTCGAGTACTCTCATTGCATTCATCTATCACGTCTATCTTTTCGTTCGATTGCGCTCGAACCCAAACTATACCACTCATGCTGTCAGCGATCGGGCGCGATTAAGTTGGGTAAAAAATATCATGGACAACCCAGGCCATGCGGTGCTGGCGGTTCAAACCTTGCGAAATTCGACCATGGCTGCGTCGTTTTTGGCCTCCACGTCCATACTCCTCGTGTTCGGCCTGCTTAATATTTCCCTGAGAAAGGGGACGCTAGACGTCATTTTGGTTGATGCCATGAACCTGGGGAAATTATTTACTCCCGATGGCGTCTTTAGCGATAATTATTCCCTGACCGGTTTGAAGATGTTGCTGTTATTGGTAACGTTCTTTTGGTCATTTTTTTGTTTTTCTTTATCGATTCGCAATTATAACCATGTCGGGTACCTCATCAACGCCAACGATCCAAATATTGTCTCAACTGGCTACGTCGCCAAATTGCTCAACAGTGCCGGGGACTATTACTTCCTGGGTATGAGGGGCTATTATCTTTCAGTACCGTTCGTATTTTGGTTGAGTGGTCCATGGTTGATGATTATTGCGACAATTGGATTGGTTATCATTCTCCACAGGATCGACCATCCTCCATCGGAAAACAATTAATCTTGCTAGGATAATAATGATCCATATTGGAAGGAAAGGCCATGGAAAGCATTTTGGGTAATCGACCATCCAAATTCAACTTGTGGGAATGGTTTCTCCGGCGGGTACAGACGCATAAGACAACGATCAAGGATGATATCGTTGCCGGAATCACTGTTTCCCTGGTCGCCATTCCTCAGTCTTTGGCCTATGCCCAACTGGCCGGCATGCCAGCCTATTATGGGCTTTATGCCGGGTTCATTCCCACCATTGTCGGGGCCTTGTTTGGATCATCGGCCCAATTATCCACCGGACCCGTGGCCATGACCTCGTTGCTGACCGCCGCCAGCGTGGCACCTTTGGCCAACCTCGGCAGCGATCAATATGTCTCCCTGGTTATCCTTCTGGCCTTGTTATCGGGCATCTTTCAGGTGGGTTTGGGTTTTTTCCGTATCGGCGTCCTGGTCAATTTTTTGTCCCATCCGGTCCTGATGGGGTTCATCAATGCGGCAGCCTTGATCATTGGTTTGGCACAACTTCCTACCCTGTTGGGCATTCCTCGGCATCACGCCGAGTCCTTCTTGGCCGAAATTGTTCAGACTCTGATCGATATCAATCAATTGAATGTCGCCTCTCTGGAGTTTGGGGTCGCCGCTATCATCATGCTGGTGTTGTTCAAACGCCTCGCACCCCGCTGGCCGGGGGTTCTCATCACCGTGGCATTTCTGACCTGGATCGGGCAGATTACCGATTATGGCAGCAAGCCTGGCGAAGGGGTGGTGGGTTCCATCCCTTCGGGATTGCCTGGTTTCAGCATGCCTGTTCTGGATTTTGATCAAATTGTCAGCCTGTCGGTTCCAGCTTTGGTGATTGCTTTGATCAGTTTCATGGAGGCCATGTCCTCCTCGCGAATCATCGCAATCAAAACCCGCACGCCGTGGAACGAAAATCGCGAATTGATCGGGCAGGGGCTGGCCAAGATTGCTGCCGCCTTTTGTCACGCCATGCCGGTCAGTGGATCCTTTTCCCGTTCCGCACTCAATTTGGCCACCCATGCTCGGACCTCTTTGTCCTCAGTGATCGCTGCACTGGCTGTGTTGTTAACCCTGTTGTTTTTCACTTCGGCTCTTTACCATCTCCCTAAACCGGTTCTGGCCGCCATCATCATGGTTGCGGTCGCCGGTCTGTTAAACTTTAATAATATCAGGCGTGCTTGGATAATCAATCCTGATGATGGATTTGCCGGAGGGGTTACTTTTGTCGCCACTATGATTTTTGCTCCCAACATCCAAAACGGTATCGTTACCGGCATCGTTTTGTCGCTGATCTTGTTGCAGTATCGAATGATGCGCCCCCGTGTTGTCAAAGACATGGTGTTATTGGATGATGGAACTTTACGCGACTCTTCAAACTATAACCTCCCTGGTCTTCATCCAAGATTGGGCGCCATGCGCTTTGACGGAGCTTTGCGTTTCATGAACGTTTCCTATTTTGAAAATGCTGTATTGGAGGTGGAACGTCTACATCCCGACATTCGGTATATTCTGGTTCAGGGGAGTGGTATCAATGCCTTAGATGCTTCTGGGGTCGAAATGTTGATGAGTCTGGTCAACCGTTTGGGCGGCAATAACATCAAATTGGCCTTCAGTAGCCTCAAACAACAGGCCCAGGAGGTATTCGCCAGCAGCGGATTGACTAAAATAATTGGGGAAGACAACTTTTTTTGCAACGATAAAGAGGCCATCAATACCTTGGAGGCCCGTGTGCAATCATTGTAAGATTTTTACGGTCGTCGGATGAGTGCATTGGCGCGCAAATCATTCCATCTTTCGCTGCTGAAAATAAATAATTTTGTCACCGTTTTCCCCCGTTGTTTGGATATATTGCGGATTGTTGGACCTACTGCGGAGGAGCCTGGGAGAGGTTTCTCCTTCCCAGGCCCCTCCGCAATCGTTGTCATGGGAGACTGAATGGTGATCCATTTTTCAGCCAGTCGATAAACGTTGGTCCCGAGCCGCACCCTTATCCTGGAAATAAACGATTTTCCATTGTGACGGTTGGATCAGGAGGTGGTTGTCCGCCTCTTCTTCACGCCCGTCCCACCCTGTTGACCAGCATGACCGCCCGGTCGTCCTCAGCGCCAAGGGGAATCGGTTGGCTTTTGGGACCTGCAGCTGGGAATCATCCCATTGAAGCGACCATTCCGAGGCCAGAGCCATGGTCGGTTGCATCAGGCTGGGCATGAAAAAGGGACCGAGTGGAACTATATTTTAAACAAGTTGAACATTATTTATATTTTATAATAAAAATATCGATTCATACTCGGCGCGCCGGTTCGAATTGGGCGGAATAAGCCGCTACTGCTGATCTTGATCTGTGAGCAGCTTGGCGAACGGGACCTCATACCGGTGATCCCCATGAAACGATCAGGAAACATACAATGAAAAATTTATTTATTTTTTTCCTCGTCATGCTGCTGCCTGTTCAGTCGTTCGCCTACGAACGGGCCGATGGACCAGAGCTTGCAGGCATCCCATTGGATTTCTTACTATTTGGTGCTACGCTCATCGGTGTTGCCTTGTTTCACAATAAGGTCCTGCAAGTGGCCCTGAGCGGATTGACCCTGATCCTCGCGTACAATTTTTTGGTGACCGGGTTTAAACACGGACCTGGGATGGCCGGCCTGATCGGCCATTTCCAGCACGAATGGGTGATCTTGGCTAATCTTTTCTGTTTGCTGATGGGGTTTGCCCTGCTGGCAGACCATTTTGAACGTAGCTATGTCCCAGAATTGATCCCGCGTCTGCTTCCCGCAGGGTGGATCGGAGCCTTTGTGCTTTTGTGCCTGATCTTTATCCTTTCCAGTTTCCTGGACAATATCGCCGCAGCCATTATCGGCGGGACGATTGCTCTGTCCATCTACGACAAACGGGTTCACCTCGGCTTCGTGGTCGCCATCGTAGCCGCTTCCAATGCCGGGGGCTCAGGTAGCGTAGTGGGAGATACCACCACGACCATGATGTGGATTGCAGGGGTTTCCCCTCTCAGTGTGCTGCCGGCCTTCATCGCCGCGCTGACCGCCCTCATGGTGTTCGGTATTCCGGCCTCCATCCAGCAAACCCAGTATGCTCCCATGATTAAGCCTGCTCATGGCGGGAAATACGATAAAATGCGCGTTGCCATCGTTTTTTTCATCCTGGCGGTTGCCATCGTTACTAACGTCACGGTCAATGTCAGCTTCGGTCAGATTGCTGACCACTTTCCCTTCATTGGGGTCGCGGTCTGGGTGGCACTGCTGATCTCCGCCCCGCTGCGCGCCCCGAACTGGAAACTCCTTCCCGCTACCGCCAGAGGATCCCTCTTTCTCCTGGCCTTGGTGACCTGTGCATCATTGATGCCGGTGGAAAAATTACCTCACCCCTCCTGGCAAACCGCTTTGACATTAGGATTCATCTCTTCAATTTTTGATAATATTCCTCTGACCGCCCTGGCCATCAAGCAGAAGGGTTATGATTGGGGCATGCTGGCCTATGCTGTCGGTTTTGGCGGTTCCATGATCTGGTTCGGTTCCTCGGCAGGGGTGGCCATTTCCAATAGCATTCCAGAAGCAAGGTCGGTATTCTTGTGGCTGCGGCATGGCTGGCATGTCGTGTTGGGATATGTGATCGGCTTCTTTGTCTTGTTGGCTGCCATGGGATGGAATCCTACGTCGTTCCATGGGGGGGTTGCCCACTAGATAAACCTTTGATCAGGTGCGGGGTTGCCAAGGGATCGGAGGAGGCATGCATTTTTCCATTCGCACCCGCCTCTACAGCGGATTTATCCTGCTCCTGATCTTATTGCTGGTCTCGTTTGCGGTGGCGACCATCATGCTATCCCAGCTGAACGCCCAAATCAATCGTGTGATCCTGCACGACGTTGAAAAGGTACGTATGACGGGTGTGCTGGATCAAAGCATCCTGGAGATCACCCGCGCGGAGCGCAATATCATCCTTTCGGAAGATCTGGATGAGATGCTCCGCCAGTCCAATGAGATCGCTACGGCTCATTCCAGGCTCCAGTCGGCCCTTGAGGATCTGAGACGGCTGGCGACCCGTGATCAGGAACGGGAGATTCTCCAGAAGATCACTTCCGCCGTCGAGGAGTTGATCGTCAATGACCGGGAGGTGCAACGGCTTGGCTTGCTCAACTCCAATGCGCGAGCGACGCATCTGTCGGAAACAACGGGACTCGACAGCCTGCGTCTTGCCGAGCAAGTCTTGAAGATATTGCTGCAACGTAGCCATGGCAGGAGTGAGGTCCTGTTGCTGGAAATGCAATTGTTGATGCTTAGGATCCACCGGGACGAACTTCACATGATCCTGGTCACCGACGAGGCGGGGATGCTGAGCGATGCTCGGGCGATGGAGGACAACGAGTCTTTGCTGGCCAGACGGCAGGAAGAACTGGAATCTTTGCTGACCGAAACGAAGGACCGGGAATTGTTGCGTCAGTTCGATCACCATTTGAAGACTTTTTTAAGCACCTCCCGCCAAGTGCGTGGGCTGACTCTGGAAAACGGCAACCACTTGGCCATCCGGCTTTCCCAGGAGCAGGGCAGTCCGATTCTTTTGCGTTTGCGTGACCTGATGCAGTCCCTGGTCGTCAGTAACACCCACTCCATATTGGAAGCCAGAAGGCAATCGGATCGGGATCATGAGTTGGCTATGGTGGTCATGTCGATCCTGCTGTGTCTGAGTTTTGTGTCCGGGACCATGATCGCTTGGCGAATCTCCAGGGATGTGAATCGGGGCCTGGCCGAGGCGATCCACACGGTAGAGGCGGTGGCCAGGGGAGATTTGGATAACGAGGTGGTCCAGGCAAGTGAGAAAAATCGGGATGAATTCGCCCAGCTCAGGCAGGCCATGCGCTGCCTGGTGGAAACCGAAAGCCGGGTTGCGGAAATGGCGCAACGGTTGGCGCGGGAGGATCTTTCGGTCACTGTGGCCCCGAGGTCTCCTTGCGACCGCTTGTTGATGGCCATGGCCGATCTGGCGGTAGCGCTCCGGGAGCGGGCCGAATTGCGACGCATGCTGCTGGTGGCTGAAAAGATGTCGAGTATCGGCCAATTCGCGGTCCGGGTGGCGCATGAGATTAATAATCCGCTCTCCACCGCCGCCATGGGGTTACAGAATGTCCGGTTGCTGTTGCCGAGACATCACCTCGACGATGCATTAATGCGTCGGCTCAATCAGGTGGAAAACAACATCGAGCGCGCCACTCTCGTGGCAAGGCAAATGTTGGAATACTCCTGGACCGGGCAGCCGGAATGTGCTGATTTCTTGCTCCAGGACGAGCTGGCCGATGTCTTCGAGTTGGTGCAGGCGGATGGCCGTCCTGTCGAGATTCAACTGCTCATGGACGGACCGATGGAATTGTGGGGAGACCGCATGAAGATTGGCCAAGTCTTACGCAATTTGATTCAAAATGCCCTGGATGCCACCCCGGATCACGGGGTGGTGCGGGTGAACGCTGATCGTGAAGGGGAGAGGGTGGTGGTACGGATCCGGGATTGGGGATCGGGATTGGCGCCGGATGTGGAAGGCAAGATCTTTGAACCGTTCTTCACCACCAAGCAAGCCGGAATTGGCATTGGACTGGGGCTCCCCATTTGTTACAGCATCACCCGCCAGCACTGCGGAACCTTGGAGGTGGTCAATGCCGAGGGAGGGGGGGTTTTGGCGACGCTTCGCCTCCCCGTGACTTCTGCTCATCAACTGGCGTAAGGGAAACAGACCCATGAGACAACGCATTCTCATCGTTGATGACGAGGCGGAACTGCGTGAAAATTTGGCCGCTTTGCTCACTCATGAAGGGTTTCAGGTCACAACCGCCGCATCGGGAAAGGAGGCGTTGCGGTTGCCGGGCAATGAACGGTTCGACGTGGTGCTTTTGGATCTGATCATGCCGGATATGGACGGTATCGAAACCATGTTGAATCTGCGCCGGATCAGTGCCGGCACCAAATTCATCGTGATGACCGCGTTTGCCACCGTCAGTACCTCCGTGCAGGCCATTCGCAAGGGGGCTTCGGATTACCTTTCCAAGCCTTTTCGCTTTGAGGAGTTGGTTGCGGTGGTGCGGCGTTCGTTGGAGGAGGCCCGGTTTGAATCGCAGATCCAGTCCCATGATTTGGATCAGACCCTCGCTTCTCTGGCCAATCCCATCCGTCGGCGTATTATAGAAATTCTTGGCTATTCCCAAGCGTTGCGCATGACCGATATCTCAGCGGCCCTTTACATTGTGGACCATACCAAGACCATGTTTCATTTGCGCACCCTCAAGGAGGCCGGGTTGATCCGTCAGACGGATGAAAAACGGTATACCCATACTTCGGCAGGGAACAATGCTTTCAATCTTTTACGTGCAATGACCAATCGAGATGACCACGCCAAGATCTGATTTATTTTTTCGATCTCCAATTGTGCTGGTTCAGCGTGAATGTATACAAACGCCATCTGAAAATAAGCTACTTTCTCGTCAACCTTCGGCAACGCAGCAGGCCTCAGGCTGCATTTTTTTAGGCATCGTGGGTCTATTGTCAGGTGGGGGATGACGAGGGGATTCTCACCCCTCGTATCAATCATCGGCTCAATGAGCCCAGCCAAGCTATCCCTCAGCGGTTTGCTCGCCGGCAGATGCCCGCCTCTGTTTCACTCGACAATACAACCTCCTCGGCTATCGGCGGAATGTCAAGAGATTCCTTGCTACCAGGAACACTTACATTTCTTCCTTGCCGAGCAGCATACTGTGCTTTCCTCCGTTCCTGCGCCTCGGCCAGCTTACGCTTCCGTTCGTCAAAAATAATCTGGGCACGACCTTTCAATTTGTCAACGGGAGCGATGTACCCTATGGCGCCATGTAGACGTTCACTATTGTATTTATTGACATATCTTTTTGTCTCACGTATGGCATCTTCCATGGACAGAGGAGTTATTGGGCGCACACACTCCATTTTGTGAGATTTGTGAAATATTTCAATCTTTCCATTGCTTTGAGGATAAAATAGAGACGTCCGAACATGGGTCATTCCGCATAATGCGATGAATGTCTTGAATTCTTTGGCAATAAATTGTGGACCATTGTCAGAAATGATCCTCGGCCCTGCCTCCGGGAATTTTTCCTTGGCCCTCTGGATAATAATCTCCACCTCCTTTTCTGTCATCGTCTGCCTGATTTCCCAGTGAACGATATACCGGCTGTAGCCGTCAAGAAGCCAACAAAAATAGTAGAATATACCGGAAATATTAAGATAACTGACATCAACATGCCAGTTTTCATGGGGAGCTATCGGCTGAACGAAGCCGGTTCCCTTCTTGGATTCCTATCTATTTCGTTTACGCATGAACCCAGCTTTCTTCAAGACACGGTATGCTGAGGCCGGACTGACGGTAACAATGCCACGGTCCAGCGTCATAAACGGCAACCGACGATAGCCATCCTGCGGATGTTCCAAAATAAAAGCAATAATCGCGTGTTTTTCACAGTCTGTAATCCAAAAACCTCTGGGAACGGCGCTGTTATGTTGATTGGCTTGGCCATGGCTGTTGACACCATCGGTAAAATTTCACTCGGCCAATCCCAACGCAAGCGATAAGTCAGAGGACAGAAATTTCTGTCAACTCAGCATGGATCTTTATACAATCAACCACTTCATCTCTTGTCTTTTGGGAAATCCAGGAATGCGTCAGACTTCCCCAAGGCTTTTTTTACAGATACATAATCCTCCATTATCTGAGCAATCACACTGTCTTTATTTGATAATTTATCTTGCAACGACTCAATTTGTCTTTTAAATATTGATGATTTAGAGTTTTTTATGGGCTCAAAAAGAGACTCCATCCCCTCGAATGCAAGCCTCTGCCACCGGTAAAAAAACGTGGGGTGAAGACCGTATTGGTCGCAGAGGTCTGAAACTGGTACCCTGTTGATCAGGTGCACCCGAAGGATAGCGGCTTTTTCTTGATGGGTGTAATGTTTTCGCCTTATGATCATAATCATTTTATCCGTTTTTCAGCTATAGTATATAACTTATTTCAACGGCGAAAATGTCTATATTCCAACTGAGGCGGAACAGGGCGAATAATCACAATGAGTCTGATTAATGAATAATATCGGTCCCCTCCAGTGGCGGCTTGATACGTGACTTTCCAAGTCGTGTGAATGTTGCGTAGGTGCAATCGTTCAGGTGCGCGGACGCAACAAGGAGGACCTGAATGGCGGTCTCGCCGATTAGGAAATTTCTGTTACGTCAAATAATTGAATAGAATTAGCTCGTTGGCCTGCATTTTGCGGAAATCCTCGTAATTATAATTATTTTCGTGATCAAAGCCCGAGCGGTCTTTTCGTTCCGGGGATTGCGCGGAGGAGATTGCAACATGATGGCTCATACCCTGCTTCCCATCACCAATCTGGATCGTCTGGAGCAGATTTCCGGCAAAGAACGCGTGGCATTGAGTGAGGTCAGTCAACATCATGCCTTCTTGAGTAATGATTATTATTTGTCTCTCATTTCCTGGCATGATCCTGAAGATCCAATTCGCCGTCTGATTATCCCGGACCTGCGGGAGCAGAGCCAATGGGGGCAGGAAGATCCTTCCGATGAAGGTTTCTTCACACCGATGCAGGGTGTACAGCATAAATATGACAACACGGTATTGTTTTTGATTTCAAACCAATGCGCCGGCATATGTCGCTATTGCTTTCGGAAAAGGATCTTCCATACCCGACATAACGAGTCGTTGCATGACCTTGATGCCGCCATCGCCTACGTAAAAAATCATCGCGAGGTTAGCAATGTCCTTCTGACTGGAGGTGATCCTTTGATGTTGCCCACCCGGCGACTTGATGACATATTGACCAGACTACGGCAGATTGATCATGTTTCTGTCATACGGATCGGCAGCAAGGTTCCCGCATTCATGCCGCAACGCATCAGCAATGATTTGGATCTGTTGGCGATATTTCGACACCATTCTACCGCCAGCAAACGGCTTTATATAATGACCCATTTTACCCATCCCCGCGAGCTGACTTCGGAGGCCGATACCGCCCTGGGCTGCTTGAATGATTCGGGTGTATTGCTTGCCAATCAATCTCCCCTGATTCGTGGGGTGAACGATCATGCCGCGACGCTTACGGAATTATTCAAGCGTTTGGCTGCTGTGGGATCTCCCCAATATTACCTGCTGCAATGTCGTCCGGTCCGTGGTAACCACCATCTGGTGGTACCCATTGAGGAGGGGATGGCTATATTTGAACAAGCCAAAAGTCGCTGCTCTGGATTGGAAAAAAGGGGACGCTACGTTATGTCCCATACGACAGGGAAAATCGAAATAGTTGGACTGTTGGAGAAGCAGGTGATTCTTAAATATTGGCAAGCGGTTCGGAGAATAGATCGGGGACGTGTCATGATCGTGCCCAAAAACCCCCTGGCCTTGTGGCTGGAAGATTATTTGCATCCTCAAGCGTCCGGACCTGAGGAGATCGGCGCATCACAACCAGATGGCGTTCTTGAGGGGATGATGTCGTATCACACCGATTCTCGGAATACAAATTTGATTTGCCCAGGAATGAAAAAAAAACAAAGGCAAAGTGGAAATGGTGGCTCGACATTCCAACGACTTCCTGTTTTAGTCCACCTGGAATTGATCGTGAAATAAGTGTATCAAGCGTGATCAACCAGGAGGTGAGACATGAGCAAGA
>JADFZF010000280.1 GCA_015232645.1 Magnetococcales bacterium
GGGTTTTGGGACTTTCCAAGTCATGTCACCTTTGCCAAAACCGTGGGCGTTGAAGGTGAACTGGTGCGGTTCGATGATCGTGAGCCCGAAAATGCGCCAGCGACTTTCGAGTAGATAAGGTCGCGGGGCAGGCGGGGGGCGTGCGGGTGTCTGGTAGGGTATGATCATGATTTGGGGGTTATTGATAGCTTGGTCCAGGGCAACGTACAGGCTCCCCTGAAAATGCCGTTGGCCTATGATCCCTTTGGATTGGGCGAAATCGACCTGTTGGAGGGTGGCATGGTCGAAGCGGATGGTTTGCAGGTTGCCTCGATTGCGAATTTCTACGGCCCCTGATGGCAGTCGGTAAAGATTGGCCTGAATGGCACCCTCGGCAATGGATGCGTAAAAGCTGGTGGCCACCGGGGCCAATGCTTGTGACCGGGCGTAGTCCAGATTGCTTTTCAGGGCGTTGAGGCTGGCCAACTTCTCCCCGGAATACAGATGGTAATAAATATTGAAGGGAACGAGGCGTCGCGGAGTTTCGGTGTTCTTGACGGTATGGATTAAATATTTAAAACCGAAAAACTGATCGGTCCACAGATTGGTATAGGTATTTTCGTTGCTGGCGGAGGCGTAACATTGCCACTCCGACTGGACTTGACGCCCCAGGGGGGCGATCCAGGCGATGGAGGGAAATTTGGCATCAAATCGGGTATTGCCTCCGTTCAGATTGGCCATTTTGGCTTGGCGGGTGGCAACCAGGGCGGCCTGGAATGGCAGGGTGTTGCCCGACCATTGCAGGAGTCGGACGGTTTTATTGGCAGGGAGGAGTTGTTGAATCGTCCGGTTGGCACCCTCGATTTCGTCGAACAGACTGAAAGGTTTGCTGGCGTAGGAACGGGGCGTTTTATAATTCCTGTAACTTTCTTTGTTCTTTGCATCATCAGTATTGTGATTCTTATCTTCCTCGGTGGTACTCTCCTGGAACAGGGAGGTGTCGATGGCTACCGCGGTGTTTTTCTTCTTGAAGCCGAGAAATTCAAGGATACCATTGGATAGCAGGGCGTTTTCCCGTTCGGGATAATTTTTCAGATAGGGGGTTTCGTGGGCCGGTTCGTAGTGTTCAAAAAAGGCCCAATCCAAGGGATGACTCAAGGTATGATTGCCCACTTCAACCTGGGGGGGGGCAAATAAGGCTTTGGCTATCATCCGGTATTTGTCGGAACCGTACCAGGCGGGGTCCAGATCACCGACAACCGGGGCGACGGTAACAGGGAGTTCGGGATAGCCTTCGATGACCTCTTTGAGGATAACTTCGGCTACGGTCATCCGTTTATCGCTATAAGGTTTGACTTCGGTCAGATTGCGCAGTCCATCACCGTCGATATGACTGTAGTAGATGCGTCGATTGGAGAGGGTGGTGGCGTCGGGTTTCGGCAGGTCGTCGGTGGCAAAGGCCAGTCGAAAAAATTCAAAAGGATTGATGATCCACTGAAAGAATTTATGATCCTCGAAGGGGTCCTGATCCATGAACAGGGCGTAATCGCCGGCAACGAAGCTGCCACGGGGACCGGTTGCGATGAGGACATGATCCTGTGTTGGCGTTGCAGCACTGCGGGCCAACAAATGGGGGGTGACATCGGCTTGATCCGGTATTATGGCAAAATAGCCAGGGAGTTGTTTGGGCAGGGGATGTTCAAAGCCGACGATCATTTTGTCCTGGCGAATGATTTCTACATCCCGGGTCAGGGATACCCACTGGTCCTGGAAAGTAAAACCCATTGTCTGCCAAAATGTTACCGTCAAAGGGAGTGGGGGGGGGATATCTTTCAGGTTGGTGGACCAGGGGGGACTTCCGAACAGGACCAAACGTTTGCCCGCATTCATGAAGCGAATCGCCCAGTTGAGAAGAATTTCCGGGTTTTCTATCTGCGTGAAGTCGGTCCAGATGAGGGCACCCCGGACGTCGGCCAGCGTGGTTGGATCGGGCAATGGGGCTTGGATGTCCAGGTAACGGACACGCAAACCAAGATAATTAAGCGGCATTTCGGCAAATTTGTGTGTTCGGCCAAACCAAGCCTCGCCATTGTGTTTCTTTGAGTTATAGAAAGCCAGGATGTCGCGGGGAATAAGCGATGGTGCGGGCGCAGCCTCATCGGCACGGACGGACGATGACACGATACAAGCCACGATCACGACCAATAAATGACGAAAAAAAATCATGGGTGGGGCTCGGGGATCACCTGGTTCAATTCCCGGGTGGCCACGTAGGGAAGCAAACCATGGCTCCGTTGTTGGCGATAAATGGCGACCAGGCCAGGGATATCGCTGGGGAGCCAATAATCAAGTGAAAAGAGGTTTAAGTTGGGACGGATTTCTTTAAATCGTTGCAGTTGGTCCAGAATGGCGTTGTATTCGGCATCGGGGGTGAGAACGTAGGTTTGGCTTGCGGCATCATAATGGCTGCGGATTGACTCCGCCAGGATCATGTCCACATCATAGAGCAGGTGTTCCAGGAGATCAAAGCCGCGGTTAATCATGATCGGAACCTGGGGATAATGACGACGGATGGCCCGGATCAGGTCGATGCCCCCTTGGCGCATGCCAGCAAAGCGCTCGGGGTCCAACGATTCCAGATAGCCCGGGTTATCCATGGTATCGATAAAAATACCGTGAAATCCCTGTTGCAAAATCTCGGGTACCAACGTTTCTATGACCATCTGCGTCCAAATGGGGTTGCGAACATCCACCATGTAACTCCCCGGCCAATTCTTGTTTTCCATGAGCAAAAGATTGCGTTCCAACGCCGTCTGATAGTACGGTCGATGATTTTCCACTTCTCCCAGACTCAGATAACCCAGGATGGTCTTGCCCCGTTCTTTCAGGCGTTGCAGGGGGGGGTGGGACATGCTGTCGAAAACAATCAGGCTGTAGGATTCAAAACGCGATTCGGGTTCCTTGTCGGCGTAATAAACGACCCAGGAATTGGCGAACGCCACGTTGATCCAGGTCAGAAAGGTGAACAGGATCACCAGCGCGAAAGAGGGTTTTTCTCTGTAACAGAAGGGCATAACCAAGACTCATGAATGTACGTTTATATGGAAGGATGCATTGAAAAGGTGGCAAAAGCAAATGATTACGTGCAAGGGTCGGGGCATTTTTTTCCTGTCACAAAGAACAAACCTGTCGTGGTGTGCATCCATCGCGTCTTGCCCGGGGATTTCCA
>JADFZF010000281.1 GCA_015232645.1 Magnetococcales bacterium
GAAGGCGGGCTGAAACCGGCAAACGCCTATCCCCGACAGGCCGTGACCGCCATCGGCAATTACGATATGCCAACGCTCCGAGGTTTCTGGCTGGGCAGCGATATCGATGCCCGTGCCAGGTTGCAACTGTTTTCTTCCGAGGAACAGTATGGCCAGATGGTGGTGGATCGGGCCCAGGATCGCGCCCGCTGTCTCATGGCCCTGGAACGCGAGGGTTTGCTGCCAGGGGAGGCGAGCATTCATCCCGTGTCAGTGCCTGACATCACGTTGCCATTCACGGTGGCCTTTTACACATATCTGGCGCGCACCGAAGCCCGGATTGTGCTGGTGCGGCCCGAAGATGTTTTCGGTGTCATTGAGCAGAACCATCTGCCGGGCAGCAGCAACGACCAGTATCCAAACTGGCGGCGACGCCTGCCGCTGGATTTGGAGGATTGGCACGATCACGAACATTTTATCGCGTTGCGAGAAATGTTGTGTAACGAACGCGGCAGTGCCGTGCCTGCCCGTGAGCGTGAATCGCAACCGGTTCGCCTGGCAGTCATCCCGCGTGCCACCTATCGACTTCAGTTGAATAAAGACTTGACCTTCAAACAAGCAACGGCACTCATTCCCTATCTTGCGGAGTTGGGGATCAGTCATTGCTATGCCTCTCCCTACCTCAAAGCCCGGCCCGGCAGCACCCATGGCTACGACATCGTGGATCATACTGCACTCAATCCAGAAATCGGTACCCTGGAAGACTATGAAGATTTTTTTGCCACTTTGCAAAAACATGGCCTGGGTCAGATCCTCGACGTGGTGCCCAATCACATGGGTGTCATGGGTGCCGACAACAGGTGGTGGTTGGATGTGCTGGAAAACGGCCCCGCTTCGGTCTGGGGGGCATTTTTTGACATTGATTGGAACCCCCTTAATTCCGACCTGCGTGACAAGGTACTTCTCCCCTTGCTGGGCGATCACTACGGCGCCGTACTGAATCGTGGCGAACTCAACCTGCAATACGATTCCGATCGGGGGGAGTTCAGTCTGTTCTATTATCAACACCGTCTGCCCATCGATCCAGCCACCTACCCTCGTATCGTCGGCCATCGCAATGAACGTCTTGCAGCCATCATGGTGAAGGACAACAAGGCCTATTCCCAATTGCAGACGCTGCTCACCGCCTTTGGTCACCTTCCCGAGCGTACCACCACGAACCCGGCCCGCATTGTGGAACGTCAACGCGACAAGGAGGAGCATAAGAGTCGCCTGGCCGCGCTCAGCCAAGCCTGCAGCGACATTCGTCATCACATTGCCGATGTTGTTGATGAATTCAACGGTCGCCCCGGCGATTCGGCCAGTTTCGACATGCTTCATGACCTGATTCAGCTCCAGGGATACCGTCTTGCCTACTGGCGCGTTGCCGCGGACGAAATCAATTATCGTCGTTTTTTCGATATCAACGACTTGGCCGCCCTGCGTATGGAGGAACCCAAGGTGTTCGATGCGACTCACTGTTTTCTCCAGGATCTGATATCGCAGGGGAAGGTGGATGGCTTGCGCATCGATCACCCGGACGGCCTCCTGGACCCCGGTGGATATTTTTGTCGTTTGCAGCATTTGGCGGGGGGAAGCATTCCGGTTCCGGGGGAGCCACTGCCCCTTTACCTGGTGATCGAAAAAATTTTGGCCGACCACGAACGCCTGCCCGACGAATGGCCGATTCACGGAGCCACGGGTTATCGATTTGCCAACCTGGTGAATAACCTGTTCGTGAATAATGCCGCCGAAAAGCTAATGACGCATCTTTACCACGAGTTCACCAACACCGACGTCGATTTCGATACCATGGCCTACCGAGCCAAAAAGATGATCATGCATACTTCCTTGTCCAGTGAGCTGACGGTTTTGGCCGCGAGTCTTGCACGTATTGCGGCCGCCGACCGCAATACCCGGGATTTTACCCTCAATGGCTTGCGGGAAGCCTTAATGGAGGTGGTTGCCAGTTTTCCGGTTTATCGTAGCTATGTGTCGGGTGAACACATTTCCGCCGACGACCGCCGTAACATTACCTGGGCAATCAACTGGGCCAGGAAGCGCAACCGGGCGACTAATAATGATATTTTCTTTTTTCTTCAAGATGTTCTGACCCTGGATATTGCCCGTGGCCGTAGCGCCTCCTTCCGCCAGGGAGTGCAGACTTTTGCCATGAAGTTTCAACAGTTCACCTCGCCGGTCATGGCCAAGGGGGTGGAAGACACCGCTTTTTATCGTTACAATCGGCTGATTTCACTCAATGATGTCGGTGGAGACCCGCGCCGTTTTGGTGTGTCCGTAGCGGCGTTCCATGCCGCCACCCGCACCCGCGCCGCACGCTGGCCCCATAACCTGTTGGCCACATCGACCCATGACAGCAAGCGTTCCGAGGATGTTCGCGCGCGCATCAACGTGATTTCCGAAATGCCGGAATCGTTCAGCCGGATGATCAAACGGTGGAATCGCATCAACCGTAGCCGCAAGCGCGTTTTGGATGACTTGGAAGCCCCGACCTGTAATGATGAGTATCTGCTCTATCAAACGCTGATTGGCACATGGCCGCTTACCATGCCGGATGAAGGGGAATTGGTCGCCTATCGGACCCGTATTCGGCAGTACATGATCAAGGCGTTGCGCGAGTCCAAGGAGCACAGCAGTTGGATCAATGTCAACGTTGAGTACGAGGAGGCCACAGGCAGTTTTATCGATTCACTTTTGGCATCGGGAGACAAAAACAGTTTCCTGAGCGACTTTCTGTCATCGATGACTGGGATTGCCCATCACGGTCTCCTCAATAGTCTGGCCCAGACCCTGATCAAGATGACCTCACCGGGTGTCCCGGACATCTACCAGGGGTGTGAGTTATGGCAGTTTTATCTGGTGGATCCAGATAACCGCCAGCCTGTCGATTTTGCCCATCGTAGTCATTTATTGGACCAAGTCCGGGCCTGTGTTCTGGGTGCACCGGAGGAGTGGCCGCACAACCTGCAGCCGTTGTTGGCCAATATGGCGGACGGACGCGTCAAGCTTTACACCATTTGGCAAACTCTGGCCTTGCGCAAACGTTGGCCAGAGGTGTTCCGTGAGGGCGGCTATGTGCCACTCATGGCCCAGGGTGAGGCTGCATCGCATGTCTGCGCCTACGCAAGATGCCAGGGCGACCGG
>JADFZF010000282.1 GCA_015232645.1 Magnetococcales bacterium
GAAGGCCAGCCGTTTGATGAGAAGCCGGATCTCTTTGTCCACCGGAGGTCGGCCACCACGATTCTTATGATATCTCCCAGGGATCAGGACACGCCATCTCTGCCGCATCCACCGATTCACCATTTCAGGCTGGATGATTTCGAGGGCGTTTTCCAATCTGGCCACATGGTGGCAATGATGGTCCAAAAAAGGCGATCAAGCGGGCTGAACTCGGGCCAACGCCCTGATCGTTGGAGGACCATGGCTTGATGGCGCAGGGCCAAAAGCTCCAGGAGAAGGAAAAATCTGGCCCTACATGCTGCCCCGAAGCGGGCCGACATGATTTGGATGAAGTGACCATGCATCCAAGGCTATCATGTTGAGCCGGAAAATGTTAGTATCTTCAGGGTGGATGAGGTTTTGATGACGGACAACCGCATCTTATCGGTGATCATATGGCGGTATTGGGTACTCTCCCTTCCGAAAAAATAAATTCCCCCTTCCCAAAGGTCGGAAAGGGGGGAAGATTTTCACATCATTCAAGTACCCTCAGGCAGCCTTGGCTCTTGTATCGGGCTTGACCTCCTCATATTCGGCGTCCACCACCACGTCGTCGTGGCGTGTCCCGGTGGAGCAAGGGCCTGTTCCACATGATGTGTTATTGGTTGCGTTCTGGGCGGCGGAATTCCTGTAAATTGCCTCACCCAGCTTCATGGACGCTTCCATCAACACCTGGATCTTGGCCTCGATGACCTCGGCGTTGTCTCCATTCATCACTCCCTTGAGTTCGTCAAGGGCTGTCTTGATGGCTTTTTTCGTCATCTCATCCACTTTGTCGCCATGCTCCTTGAGGCTTTTCTCGGTGGTATAGACCAGAGAATCAGCATGGTTTCTGGCGTCGATTAATTTGCGTTTCCGGGAATCCTCTGTTGCATGCGCCTTGGCATCGCGGACCATGCGGTTGATCTCTTCTTCGGTCAAGCCGCCTGATGCCTCGATGCGGATGGACTGCTCCTTGCCGGTTCCCAGATCCTTGGCCGAAACCTGGACCAAACCGTTGGCGTCGATGTCAAAGGTAACCTCAATCTGTGGCATGCCACGCGGGGCCGGAGCGATTCCCTCCAGGTTGAACTGTCCGAGAAGTTTGTTGTCGGCAAACATCTCCCGCTCGCCCTGGGCAACCCGAACTGTCACGGCGGGTTGGTTGTCCATAGCCGTGGAGAAGACCTGGGACTTCCTGGTCGGGATGGTGGTGTTCTTGTCGATCAACTTGGTAAACACCTGCCCCATGGTCTCGATACCGAGGCTCAAGGGGGTCACATCCAGCAACAGGACGTCTTTGACGTCGCCCTTGAGTACACCGCCCTGGATCGCTGCGCCGATGGCCACAACCTCGTCGGGATTCACACCCTTGTGAGGCTCCTTGCCAAAGAACTCTGTCACCACCTGCTGCACCTTGGGCATGCGGGTCATGCCGCCCACCAGCACAACCTCGTCCACCTGAGAGGTGGAGATGCCGGCATCCTTGAGGGCCGTGCGGCACGGCTCCAAGGTACGGCGGATAAGTCCATCCACCAGGGATTCCAACTTGGCCCGGGTCAAATTGACGTTGAGATGTTTCGGGCCACTGGCGTCGGCGGTAATGAAGGGAAGGTTCACATCGGTCTGGGCGCTGTTGGACAGCGCAATCTTGGCTTTCTCCGCTGCTTCCTTGAGACGTTGCAGGGCCATCGTATCCTTGCGCAGGTCGATGCCGTTCTCCTTCCGGAATGTGTCGGCCAGATAACCGATGAACGCCTTGTCGAAATCCACTCCGCCCAGGAAGGTGTCACCGTTGGTGGCCTTGACCTCGAACACCCCGTCGCCAATCTCCAGGATGGAAACATCAAAGGTGCCGCCACCCAGGTCGTAAACGGCGATGGTACGGCCACCCTTCTTGTCAAGACCGTAGGCCAGGGAGGCAGCCGTCGGCTCGTTGATGATGCGCAGCACATTGAGACCAGCGATTCTGCCGGCATCCTTGGTGGCCTGGCGCTGGGCGTCGTTGAAATAGGCCGGCACGGTGATCACCGCGTCGGTGATTTTCTCGCCCAGATGATCCTCGGCGGTCTGTTTCATTTTTCCCAGAATCATGGCGGATACTTCGGAGGGACTGATCTTGCGCCCATCAACCTCGACCCAGGCGTCGCCGTTGTCAGCCTTGACGATTTTGTAAGGGACCAGATCCAAATCCTTTTTGGTCATGGGGTCGTCATAACGGCGGCCAATAAGTCTCTTGATGGCGAACAGGGTGTTGGCAGGATTGGTCACCGCCTGCCGCTTGGCTGCCTGCCCCACGAGACGTTCTCCGTCCCTGGCAAACGCCACCATGGAGGGGGTGGTGCGCGCTCCTTCGCTGTTCTCGATAACCTTGGGATCGCCTCCTTCGATGACCGCCACGCAGGAATTGGTGGTTCCCAGGTCTATACCGATCACTTTGCCCATTTTCAACCTCCTGTCCTTGTCTTGAAGTGATTCCAAGAAACCCGGACTTACCCTGGAAAATCTGGATCACGAATATCTTTCCAAAACGACAAAGCATGGTGTCAACATATCGAATTGCTTATGAAACAGCCCATGTTTGCCACTCATGGCAAGGATATAGGAGCGCGTTTCCGTGTTTTCAAGAAGGGAGAGGAATATTTTTTTGATCGCGCAGCCGGATCAAATGACGGCTTCTCGTGGAAGCAGTGCTTCAACCCAGCTCAAACGAGGTAATGCCGTATATGCGCTGCAAGGGCAGTCCGGGATCACCACGTGTATACATGCGGGCGGTCTCGAAGACCGGCGTCATTGCGTACCGCTCTGCAAGGGCCAGTGCCCGTGCATGAGGACGGGGAAGATCCAGAAAAAAATCCTTGCCGGCTATGTTCGCGACCAGCGCTCGCAATAAACACTCTGCCACATCGGGGTTGTCGGCGAACAAGGGACCAATCTTGTATCCTTCTCGACAAGGCCTGATTACCCCGTAGCCTGCCAGCCGACCCGCTTTCATCACCGCCTTTCCTCCCTGTCGCAGCCAGCCCCGCAAAAAGGGCTCCCGCCGCCGGCCAAACAGCTCGCTGTCATACGTCACTACCTGTTCAAGGGGCACGGCATCCAGCTCTGTCACCCCGGTCGGCATTTCCCCTCCGCCCTTCCCGCGATAGCGGAGATTCCCATGGG
>JADFZF010000283.1 GCA_015232645.1 Magnetococcales bacterium
TCCTCCAAGTTACGTCAACGAGAAAGCCTTTGTAGCACAACTAATCCATTAATGAAACTGTGGCAGGCCACCAAGGGGAATCGCTTGGCGTGCGGTACAACCTGCAACGCCTCGGTCATCTCCTCGGGCAGGCCGGTCAGGTTGAAAACCGTCCGCTTGAAGATTTTCTTTCCTTTGCGACCGCCTTCCCGCGGCCCTGCCCAAGGGGAAGCGGACCATCACGAGGAAGGTGGTATCCGATTTGGAAAAAAACTTTCTATCGCCGCCAACAACTTTATTTTACGAATGGGTTTGGTCAAATGCAAATTGCACCCTGCCGCAAATATTTTTTCCGATTCCTCATTCATGGCATGGGCCGTCAAAGCTATGATGGGGGTCGGGGGTAATCCCTTGGATATTTCCCAGGCGCGAATCTGCCGAGTTGCCTCATACCCATCCATCTCCGGCATTTGAATATCCATCAACACCAAGTCACATGGCGTGCTTTGGAACAAACGGACCGCCTCCCGGCCATTTTCGGCTTCCAGTACCATACAGGAAGGGTTTTGCAGATAGGTTTGCACCACCAGGCGATTTTCTTCCGTATCTTCCGCCAGCAGGATGGTCAACAGCGAATTGGAGGTGCCCCGGTCTGCCAAGACTTCCTCTGGCGGATAGTGTCGTCCCGGCGACTGATGCGGTATCATTTCGTCGCTCGCCCGGGGAAGTGGAATCGAAAATAAAAATGTGCTCCCGTGGCCGACAACACTTGTCAACCCGATCTCTCCTCCCATCAACACAACCAGTCGCTGCGAGATGGTCAAGCCAAGCCCGGTACCACCATGTTTTCTGGTAATGGATGAATCGGCCTGGGTAAATGGTTGGAAAATATCCTGTTGTCTTTCTTGGGGGATTCCCTTGCCACTGTCGATCACGGCAAAGCTGACCTTGGGATCGTCACCCGGAGCAACCCGGAGAATGACTTCCCCGCGTTCGGTAAATTTGATGGCGTTACCAATAAGATTCAGCAGAACTTGACGCAGGCGCGTCGTATCCCCCTCAACAATGCGTGGAACTTCCTTGTCGATCTCGCTGGTCAACAGTATCCCTTTGTCCAGGGCGGAAAAGGAAAACAACTCCAGGGTCGCCGCCAAAAAATCACGCAGATCAAACGTCATGGACTCCAAAACGACCTGCCCGGCCTCAATTTTAGACAGATCGAGAATATCGTTGATCAGTGAAAGCAAAGCCTCGCCAGATTTGTTCAGTGTCGTGACGCATCGGGATTGGGATGCCGTGAGAGTTGTTTCCGCAAGAATCTCTCCCATGCCCAGGATGGCGTTCAAAGGGGTACGGATTTCATGCGACATGGTCGCCAGAAAAATACTTTTGGCCTGATTCGCTTCCTCGGCGGCATTGCGGGCCACCATGACCTCTCGATTGGCTTTCTTGAGAGAATCGTTGAATCGAGTCAATTTTCTATTCCAGAACAGAACCCAGGCCAACAACCCTAGGATGGCGGCCAATATTTTATAAACTAAGGCATAGTTTATGGATGGCTCATTGCGGATGGAAAACCATTTATCGAGCAATTTCTTCTTTTCCTGTTCCGAAAAAGAAATAACCACCTTGTTGAGAATGGCAGCCAACTCTGGCGGGGCATTTTTGGCGGAAGCCAGGCTGAACCGGACTGGAATATCGAGCTTACCTCCTATTTTCAGTCCGGAAAACTGATTTTGGTGGATGGCATAGCTGATGGTGGCGGGTGTATCGGCAAAGCCAAACACCTTGCCGTTGAGGACATGTTCCAGGCCATCGACCACATTATCCACCAGTCGAATGTTGAGTTGCGGATATTTTTCCCGGATCAGTTCTTCATGGGCATAACCTCTCACTAAACCCACTGTACGCACACCAACATCGTTCATATCGGCAATGAAGGCCTGCTCCTCGGATACGGCAATCACCATGGGAAATGAAAAATATGGAATGCTAAAATTCAAGAACTTTTTGCGTTCCTCGGTAATACCGGTGGCAGTAAGAAGATCACAGTCCCCCTTTTTGACCGCCTCGATGGAAGCCTGCCAGGTCCTTGTGGGAAAAAGAGTGAAAGGAATACCGACACGTTCTGCCACCAGAGTGATGAAATCGGCAACGATGCCCGTATATTCCCCCTGGGGGCCAATCCCCTCAAAAGGGAGCCAATGCGGATCGGCACAGAAAAAAATCCTCCCCTTTTGAATCAAATAGCCTTCTTCCGGTTGCGTCAGAGAAATCCTGGGACCATCCTTCTCCACCACTGTCTTTTCCTGCACCCTCTTGCGACCATCGGCAGAAAAAATAAATGATTCCGGGTCTATAACTATTTTGGCAAATCCTGTTTCCACGAACACTTCCTGAATCTTACGGATGTGCTCCGGAATAATGGCACCGATGGGATAAACGCCCGGTTGCATGACCCGTCGCGTCTCCTGGGCTTCAAATAACAAATGCTCACGACTTTTGTTTTGAGTATTGTACTTCCTCAGTATAAGCTCAACGATTTCTTCCGGATGTTCCAAGGCATAGTACCATCCCCTAGTACTGGCGCGTACAAAAGCGGCTGTGGTTTCCGGGTTGGCGGCGGCAAACTGTTCCGAAGTGAACAGGTTGACATCGTAGAACGGCGTTCCATAGCTGTTGGGGTCAAGCACGTTGTAGGAAATTTTCCGCTGTTGCAGATTGTAGACCTCGTTAGTCAAAAAGACGGTCATGGCATCAACTTGGCCGCTGGCAAAATCATCCACATTGAAGGAGTGGGGAACCACGATGAAATCTTCCAGGGTGATCCCGTAGCGTTTAAACATTTGCATCATGTTGGCCGCGGACAGTTCTCCCTGTTCCCCCATTACCCGCTTTCCCTTCAACTCACCAGGAAAATAAATATCCGGTCGTGTAACCAACACGAGGGGGGAGCGTTTCATATAGCTGGCCAAGAGTAGGATTGGCTTGCCTTCCATGCGCCCGCGAATAATGGCCGCATAATAAATTCCGAATGTCGCTTGGCCGGAAACTACCCGCTCCTGGATATCCATCCCTTTTTCATATTCCTGGATCTCCACATCCATGCCGGCTTGACGGTAATATCCTTTGTCGAGGGCGGCATAAAAGCCGGCAAATTCAAATTGGTGCTTCCACTGAAGTTGCAAGGTCACCTTTTGTCT
>JADFZF010000284.1 GCA_015232645.1 Magnetococcales bacterium
CGACAAAATCAAAACAACATTGAGGCTTCGGCCCAATGTTATCTCAAGGCCCTGGCCATCAAGCCCGATTATTATGAGGCGTTGAACAACCTGGGAGTTTCTTTGTATAAAGGGGGTCAACTTCAGGAAGCGATCGAAAAATTCATGGAAGTCCAGGAGAAGGCTCCCGATTATCCCGATGCCTATTATAACGAGGGGATGGCGCGGCTGGCCCGGGGAGAATTCGATCGTGGATGGCGGCATTCGGAGTGGCGCCTGAAAATGCCCTCTTTCAAGATCAAAGGGGAGGCGGTACCGTTGACCGACCAGTCCCTGGCCCGGGGACGGACGATTTTGTTGCATTGCGAACAGGGGCTGGGGGACAGTATACAATTCATCCGTTATGCCGCCCTGGTCAGGGAGTTGGGGGCCAGGGTGGTGGTTTTTTGTCCCACCCCACTGGTGGGCTTGTTTGGCAGCGTCGCAGGGATCGATCACCTGACCGATGATGTCGAGCAGGTCCCACCATGCGATCATCGGGTACCGACCCTCAGCCTGCCGCTGCTGTTCAACACCGACCTGGAGACCATTCCCGCCCCCATTCCCTATATTTTTCCCGATCCGAAGCTCCGTCAAGCCATGGGAGAACGACTGGCGCATTGCCAGGGATTGAAGGTTGGATTGGTATGGCACGGCAATCCTGGGCATTCCAACGACGCCAATCGTTCCATGGAGCCGATCTGGATGTCGAGTCTGCTGCAGGTCGAAGGGGTCCATTTTGTCAATTTGCAGTTGGGGGTATCGTTCGTCGATCAGATATTGTTTGCCGGTCGGCCCAATTGGTTGGATATCAGTCACGAGCTGAGCACTTGTTCCGAGACCGCTGCCCTGGTATCGCATCTGGACCTGGTCATCTCCGTGGATACGGCGGTGGCGCATCTGGCCGGGGCCTTGGGACGACCGGTTTGGATCCTGTTACCCTTTGTGGCCGACTGGCGTTGGCTGCAGCAGCGCAGTGACAGCCCTTGGTATCCCAATGCCCGTCTGTTTCGTCAGACGCAAAGAGGGGATTGGGCTACCATGATGTCGACCGTCCGGGAAAAACTGGCCCAGGTCGCTCGAGGAGAACTGCCACCGGTGTGGCCCTTGCCCGAGACCCCCGGTTGGGAATGATGATAAAGACAAGGGAAGCGGGGAGCATTCCCCAGACCCCACCCTGAATTTTTTCAAGTCATCCATGCCGGCACCCCCTGAAGAGGGACGACCTGAACAGTGACAGTTGATAAAGCACACATCGGGTGGTCGAGATTTGTCATGACCGCTGGTTTGGAGTAAAATGACCATTCCCCGGACCCAGGCGCGTGCGTCATTTGCATGGGGGATTGCTTCCAGCGCGAGAATCAAGGCAGGTGTTCAACCCAGGAGAAACGTCGGAGCAAGGCAATCATCCCTTCTTGTTGAACTTCAGTTGAACGATAATCGTCATCTCATTCAAGGTGATCCATCACATGTCAGAAATCAATTCAGTTGCTATTTTTCTAAATAATGTCAACCACCTTGGTCTGGTCAGGCTGACGACATTCAAGGAAATCTTCCCCAAAATTCCGAACACAGCCACTATTCAGTCTTTTGATTTTCCCACCCTGTGCGGTGAAAGTATTGCCTACGTTAAAATGCAAATGGCGGGTGGCAAGAAGCCGTCCAGGTCGGGGCTTGACCTCCATTCCACCAACCGGACACCACTCAACTGTCTGTACCCCCTGGTGGTATCGGAGAACGCCCAGAATGCCACCTGTTTTACCATCGGTTCCGATCCCGACAACCGTCTGGTGATTCCCGATTTTACCGTTGCAAGGCACCATGCCACCATTACCAGGAGGGGCAAGAATTATTATCTCAAGGATTTGAATAGTGATTTTGGTTCCTATATCAATAATTTGTCCTTTGGCGACGAAGAAACCCTGCTGATTGATGGTGATCAGGTTGCCTTCGGTCGGTATCAGTTCTTGTTCATGGAACCTTATACGCTGTTCGAATATATCCACCAGATGAAAAAGAAGCCACCGTCGGTCAGAGCCCGTGGCATTATGAAAGAGGAAGGGGAACAGCTTAAAATTCAAGTTCAGCAAAATTACACTCAGGTTTCCGAGTGCGTCAGCAAACGCAAATTTGAAAATATTTCCGAAAAACTGTTATCCATCATCTCGTTCATCCCGTTTTTCAACCCCTTCACGATTTATGAACGCCACCAGCTGATCGCCAACCCTGATCGGTTGATCAATGCCGGTGCTGGAGAAATCATCATCAAGGAAAACGATGCCAGTAACAGTTTTTATATCGTTTTGAAAGGTAAAGTTGAAGTTGTCAAACAGGGGAGAACGCATCAATTGAGCGTTTTTGGTCCCGGAAATTGTTTTGGGGAAATTGCCTTCCTGACCGGAACTCCCCGATCCGCCGATGTCATCGCCATGGAACAGACGATTCTGTTTGCCATCGATCATAATCTTTATGAAAATATCGGTATAGAAATTCGCGAGAAGATTAAAGACCAGATCATTCGCCAAGTTTCGTCCAACATCATACGGCAAAACCGTAACCTGACGGATATGAGTTTGTCGGAACAATCGGCTCCTTCGGAAATATATCGAAAGAAAGGGGTTCATGCCGAGCTGGACAAGGACAAAGCCAAACAGATTATCGAGAAATTTGTCAGTGAAAATCAGGTGTTTGCCCAGTTTTCCCAGTTCCAGAAGAATGGTCTGGTGTCTTTTCTCGATGTTGTACGTTCCTATAAACATGGTGAAATCATCGTCGAGGAGAATACACTCAACGATAGCGTCAATTTTGTCGTCGATGGTTCCGCCTATGTTACCGTTACCGAAAAGGATGTTGTCCTTTCGGAAATAACTGCAGGCGACATGTTCGGGGAAGTTTCGGCTTTCGGCAAAAAGAAAGTGTCAGCCAACATCATCGCCAAAAATAATGTCATGGTTGTCAGTATTTCTGGTGAGAACATGCGGACACTACCGGTCGAGATCAGGGAGAAAATGAAGGATATTGCTCTGGAGCAAATTTTGAGAAGGATCAAGAAACAAAATATTAAAATCATTCGTGCATCCGTCTGAAGGCAGGGGCGGCGTAACCTTCGGATCCTCCTTGCTGTTCCCCCGGTTTGGGAATATTGAAAAAAAAAAG
>JADFZF010000285.1 GCA_015232645.1 Magnetococcales bacterium
GGTTGGATAACGGTATCGTGAAATAAAACTGAGGTAAAATCAAGATCTTTGGCTAATTTGGAACTTCAGTTCGTTAAATATCGACAGGTTTACTCTAATTAATGAATATAACAAGGCAGAATTAGAAAACAGGGGCCGGATTCGCGGCGAAATAGGCCTCGGGAGTTCCAGACCAGACGATACGCCCTTGTTCCAGAGCATACACATGATCGGCGGCGGCAATGGCGCTGGCCCGGTGGGAAACCAGCAGATCGTCAACCTCAACCCCCTGAGATTGACGAAAAGTTCGGCCTGCATGGTTTCGGGCAAGGCATTGGTGGCTTCATCGAGGATCAGCAACCTGGGACGGCGAAGCAGACGTCGGGCGATCAACAGCCGTTGTTTTTGGCCTGTGGAAATCTTGTCCGAATCGACGATGGTTTGAATGCCCATGGGCATGGCTTCGATATCCGCCTCCAGCATGGCCAACCTTGCCGCCTCCCGAATTTTGGCCAGGCTGTAATGGGTTTGGCCGGCGATGTGGCCACGAATGGTCATGGAAGTCTCCAACCGATCATCCTGAAGTACCGCCCCCACCTGTTCCCGCCAGGCGGACAGATAGCCATCTCCCTCGGCACGCCCGTAGCGCAGGATTTCGCCGCTGGCGGGCGGATGAAAACCCAGCAACAAGCGCAGCAGGGTGGATTTTCCACTGCCCGATGGCCCGGTGAGGGTGACGAACCGGCCCGGCTCCAGGCGCAGAGAAATATTTTGCAAGACAATTTGCCGGTTGCCGGGGTAGGTAAAATGCAATTGGCTAACCTGCAAGGGTATCCCATCGGTGGGAACAGGTGGGTAACTGGCGGAACTCTCCCGGTGAGCGCTGGCCAGGGGGAGGAGCCGGTCCAGAAAAGGCTGCACCTGGAACATTTCCACCAGGGCCTGCCCAAACCCCTGAATGGTCAACCCGAAAAACCAGAACCCCAGCAACAACGCCGCCACCAAAGCCGGGGAATTCAATTCCATTCCGCCGCGCCATCCTTCCCGCCAGACCAGAAGCGCCACGAATCCACCCAGGGCGGCCCAAGGCCAAAGGGCTGCGAAGATGTCGGCCAGGACCCGGGTACGCCGGAGGTGGCGATCCATGGCCAACTCCTCTGCCATACTCTGTTCCCAAGCCCCCAAAGCCGCCCGCTCCCGGCCGGCCTGCCGCAGACGCAGGAAGCTTTGCAGCAGTTGAAACAAAAACCGACCGACCTCCAGACGTTTGGCTTCATGGGCGTGGATCCAACGGGCCGCCCTCCGGGTCAACAGCAGGGGCACGACCACCTGGGGAAGCCATAAAAGCCCGACGCCCAGCGCCAGGGCGGGGTCCCACCCGGCCAGAAAAACCAGCACCACCAGACCAGAGGCCCCGCCCAACAAGCGTCGCAGGACACCACCTTGCAACTGGTCGAAGAGTCGGGGGACGCCGTGCAGGCTGCGGTTGACCTCCTGGGGGGGATGATCGCAAAAAAATAAAGGTTGCAGACGCATGACATGTTGCTGGAGGGCCGAGGTTGCAGAAAGCTCCAGGCGGCCTTGCAGGCGATGCAGCGCCCAGACTTTGAACGTCTCCGTGGCCACCAGAATCCCTCCCAACCAGAGAAGGCCTGCCTGCCACTGCGCGATCAGGACGGGATCGGCAAAGGGCTGGATTTCTGCAAACAGCAAAAATGCCGCCCCCGGGATACCCAAGGTCAGCAAGGCCCCGGTGAGGGTGAATCCCATGGCCCGGCCAAAGTCGGCACCCACGGAGGCGAGTCCATGGGTGAAAAAGCTCCAAGGGTGGATTCGATCCGGATTGAAGCGGGTATGGAGCATCCAGGCCTGGGCATCCAGCCCCATGGCGCCGGGTTCATCCAGGGGCAGCGCCCCTTTCCCGTCCGGATCGACGATGACGTAACGGCCCGTGTGGTCGGGCAGAATGGCCACGGGGCGGTGTCCATCGCGGGTAAAGGCCAGGAGTGGGCCATGATCGCGCCGCCACCAGCGGCGCTCCACGAACCGCACCGGGCGCAGGGGCAGCCGGTTGTAGCGGGCCAGGATGTGTAGGCCATCCTCATCGGCCTGGGTCCCTGCGGCAGGAAGCCGGAAAATAGGGGTTTCCACATCCCGCACCCCCATGGCGGCGGCCACACGGCGAAAGGCGGCGGCCAACGCTTCACGGCGGTCCCCGGGAAGGCGGGATGGAGGGACCGGATCCTCCTGGGCGGCAAACCCGGAGTTGACGGGTGGGGTGGTAGAATCGGGCTGAACGGGCACCGCTCCCGATTCCAGAGCGACCAGCCGGCCCCCCACCAGGTGGAGAGTCCGGTCGCAGGCGGCCAAGGTGGCGGCCCGATGGCTCACCCATATCACCGCGATGCCGCGCCTGCGAAAATTTTGCCGCAAACGTTTTTCCAGGGCATCATCGAGACCATCGGTGGCCTCATCCAGAACCAGGATGCGGGGCTTGCCCAGCATGGCCCGGGCGATCTCCAGGCGCTGACGCTGGCCGCCGCTGAAATTGGCCCCGCGAGGGGACATCTGGAAGTGCCATCCTTGGGGGAGGCCGGCGATGGTTTCGGCCAGACAGGCATCAGCGACGGCTTGGTCAAGGTCGGCCTCGGTGACGTCGGTTCGCCAGAGAAGGAGGTTGTCACGCACCGAACCGGGGATGAAAAACGGTTTTTTATCGATCCAGGCGATTTCCCGGCTCAATTGCTCCCGGGACAACGTCGTCAGCGGCGCTCCATCCAGCAGGATCTCCCCCTGCCAGGGCCGATGCAATCCGATGAGCAATTCCACCAGGGTGGACTTGCCGCCTCCGGATGGCCCGGTCAGCCCCAACTGCTCACCGGGGTGCAGTTCCAGGGTGATGCCGGCAAGCAGCGGCGGCTTGACCCGGGTGAACCCGAATACGGCGTTTCGGGACCTCAGGATGGATCCGCCACGGGTTCCCGAGACGGATCGAGGTTCGACTGCCGGAGGCTCTTCCGGGGGTTGGTCGAAGAGGTCATCCACCAGGGGCAGTTCCCTGGCCAGGGTGTCCCATCGGCCAGGCAGAAGGGACAGGCCGCGCAAGGGTGGATGGAGCGTGAGCATCAGAAGAAGCATGGTGACCATTTCTCCCGGGCTCAGGCTGCCCTGGGACAGGCCGGATCGGGCCA
>JADFZF010000286.1 GCA_015232645.1 Magnetococcales bacterium
GCCAGAGGGGCGGAGGGATGGGTTTGCCCATCCTTGCGCGGGGGACTCCCCTATGCGCTCCTGGAGGCGGGAGCCTTGGCGCTACCGGTGGTCTGTCATGATATCCCGGCCTGTGCAGCCATTGTGCGCCACGAGGAAAACGGTCTCCTGGTAGCCGGCAGCGATCCACAACAGTGGGCCTCGGCGGTCCGTCGTCTCCACGAACAACCAAAATGGGCGAAAGAACTGGGTTGCAACTTGTTTACAACCATCCGGGACAACTATTCCGCTCAGATCATGGCCCGTGGCTACCTGCAACTGTTCGCTATTGCGGTATAACCTGAATAGGTTGTAATCTTAACCATGTGTTACAAGATAGTCATTCGGCGGGAGGCTAAACGCAAACTTCAAAGCCTGCCTGCCAAGGAGCGTCAACGTATCGCTGACAAAATCATGGAACTGGGGCTTGATCCAGATGATCCATCTCTTGACATCAAACCACTGGTTGGAAGTCATCTTTGGCGTTTGCGGGTAGGTGGATGGCGGGTTCTTTAAGATCGGCGGGAAGAAGTCAGGATCATTGCTGTGGAACGCATACGGGCACGAGGAGACGTTTACAAATGAACGTACAGATCATAAAAGGGCTGGATGGCCGTGACGAATATGTCCTCTTACCGGTGAGCATTTATTACGTTCTTCGTGACCAGATCGAAGAGGAGCTTTCAGGACTTGACATCATGTCTTACCAGCAGGATGCTTACGAACCCTTTGATCCCGCCGATTTTGTCCAAAATCCCATTGCCCTGGCCAGAATGAAAGCAGGTATCAAACAGGTTGAACTTGCTAGAAGAATGAATGTTTCCCAAGCTTATATCAGCAAACTGGAACATTCGGACACCGTCTCCGAACAAATCATGAAACGTATCCAGGGAGTTTTGCAGACAAAGACATAATCCTGAGAAAAATTTGCGTAAGGCTGACCAAAGTCTGAAAGCTCATGAACAATGAATTATTTCCTCGGTGAAGCCTGGATCACCTTGTTGGCCCGTACCGGTTCCATCGCCCGTCCGCGTCGGCTCCACGTCGGGGGGGACGCGATCTGGGTCGGGGAATACCAAAACGTCCGGCAAAGGAAATGGCAATTGTATGGTTCCCACGAATCGGGGGGATCGGATTGGCTGCAAGAATTGTTCGCTCAGGGGAGGGACGCCGGGGTGTTTCAGATTGAATGCGCCTTCAACATGGCCCGTTGGAGCGATCAAGAATTGTTGCACACCCTGGGGGTCACGATTACCGAAGAATTCGGTACCTACGAGATCGACTTGCGGGGGGATGAAGCGGCACTCTGGTCCGGCGTCCATAGCTCCCATCGCACCAAGATCAACCGCGGCAAACGGGAAGGTCTACAGGTTTGTTTCAGCTTCGATTGCGATCCGTTCATCAGTCTCATGGATCAAACCTATGCCCGGGGGGGGGATGACAATCCCTTCTCCCGGGACTATCTGCAATTGCTCCTGGCCACGTCGGGTTCGGACATGCTGCTGGTGGGGATTACTTCCCCCCGGGGATTGGAAGCGGGATCAATCATCCCCCTGGATGCCGAACGGGGCTATTTCCTGCATGGGGCCACCCGCCTCGACGCCCCCCCGGGAGCATCCGCCCTGCTCCACTGGCAGACGATGCTGGCGCTGAAACAACGGGGCATACCCCTGTACGACCTGGGTGGGGCGCGTCGGGAAACCCAAAATCCCAGGCTCAAGGGTATTTTTCAATTCAAGGAACGCTTTGGCGGTCGCTTTCAGCCCTGCTGGTATTGGCGCAAGGTCATCCATCCGGGACGCAAATGGCTGCACGATGGAGCGGTGTGGATCACTAAGCACCTGCCTTGACCCCTTGGTCACCCGTGCCCATCCGACAAACGGTGGTTGTTTCTTCGGATCCGCAAGGGGCATGATCCCATCATGGCCGATTACAGCCGCATCACCATGTCCTGTCCCAGGAGCCAATACGTGAATCCCGTCACCAGGACCGCGTACAGATACACGGGCAGAAGCCGCCATCCCGCCAAATCACCCCCCCCCCTTGAGCCCCCCCTTGGTACGGTAGCGGACAATCTGTATCGCCAACCAAAATCCGAAAGCCATCAAGAGTGTCTGAATGGAAAAGATCATCCATTCGGGAATGGCGGGTTCCATCATCATCATGTGCCGTTCCATGGAGGACAAGGATCGGGTTCCCACGCCCAAGGGATTGAGCAATGCTTTGAAGAAATCTGGTTTTTCACGGAGGAAATGGTCCAGGTTGTGGGCCAGGTGGTAAACAAAAGCCAATGGCAGGTTGACAAATGCCATTTGCGAAAAAAGATTCCGGAACGTTTGCGCCGTAGGGGTGATGAGACGCAGGGCGACAATGGCCAAGGAATAAACCGCCGCCACGACCACCAAAGTGAGGAGCAGGAGCAGGGTGAAGGTGACATAGGGTGGATCGGATTCACCCAGCAAGGTTTTGATCGTGGTGATCCATCCACTCCAGGAAGAAAGCATGGTGATACCGTGAAACACGGTAATGGCGAGTAGTCCGATCATGAACCAGGCGCCATCCCAGTGGGGACGGGCCACGTTGATGGCTTCGCTGGCCATGCTCCGCAAACGCCAAGTCACATTTTTGTAGGGACAGGACAACACACAGGAACCACACGAGATACAAAAGGTATTTTCGCCAAAGCGCCCAAGGGTGAGATGGGTGGGACAGGGTTCGATATCCCGCGTACCATTATAGCATTCCAAGGTTTTGCAATTGACGCAGACATCATCCTGCGAGGGCCTGATTTCAATGGGTGCCAGACGGCTGTAATAGCCGATGGTACGTCCCACAGGGCAGAAATATCGGCAAAATGCCTTTCTTTCAAACAGGACCAGACAGATCGTCGCCAGAATGAACATGATGAGGGCCATACCGGCGGTGGCCCAGGGAATGCTAGTGACACCGGCCCCCAATTCGAGCCAGGTCAGGCCGACGAACAGCAAGAGGGCAGGATAGACATTGCGCAAGGATGCCGGCACCCGGCGCCCCACTGCGTTGGCGTCAGCGGGACGGCGCCAGATTCGCCGGAAAACCACCAATTTGGCCAATGTTTCCCAGGGACAGATGGCACACCAGGCCGAGCCGACGAAAAAGACGGAAAT
>JADFZF010000287.1 GCA_015232645.1 Magnetococcales bacterium
AGGTAGAATTATGACAACATATAAAAAAAAGCGGCGAGCCTTCGCCCGGGCTCCACCCGGGCTACCAACACGCCGCCTGCACCTGTTTTAGCGTACCGTGCGGAACGCCGCGGGCGACGGTCTGTTCCTATCCAGACATCCGTCCGGTCGTGAGCTCGGGCACAGCGGAAGCCGAGGTTGTCATTGCGGTCGTCGGGGTGGTTCCCGTTGCGGGACGCGGCACGGACGTTGCGCGCGTCGTTGTTCCAGGAGCCGCCGCGGATGACACGGTCATCGCCGGCTTGGCGACCATCGCCCACTTAATATACCGCAGCCAACACGGAATACGTAGCTTTGATAGCCGCGGTTTGGCGCTGATTTTTGTGGAATCCGAAAAAAATGAGCAAGTCTTTTTCCGCTGGCGGCGTCACACCTTGTCCGAAAAAATATCGTCCAGGGATTTGGCATCGACAAATCGCAGACTCCATTCTTCCAAGGAGGATGGTTCGGCTTCGGCGATCTTGTCGCTGACCCAGTCGGGCACGGCGCCGAATCGGCGTTGCAGCAGGCGTGTCAGAATCTTGGCCTCGCCTTTTTTCTCGCCTTTCTGTTCGCCTTTCTGTTCGCCTTCCTGGAACCCTTCCTGGCGAAAAATCCGCTCCCATTCAGGCTTGGCTCTGGAAATGATTTCCTGAGCAAATTGTGACATCATGTTATATTCCTCCTCGGGTTTGACGCGGTGAACCACTTGCCGCACCTGCTCTTCGTTCAAATGATGGAATGTCGTCAACAGATAAAGCAATATGGGCAGCAGGAGTTCCGGGGCCTCAAACAAGGCAGACACGATTTGATCCAGGGCCGCCATTTGGGACTCAGGATCGCGGGTACCGTATTTGAGGGCCATCAGCCCTGCCCGTAGTTGAGCATTCCTGGCCAGTTTCCCATCCGGGATCGGACCCAGGTCGACCACCGGAAAACGAAAGTTCAAAAGCCAGGGATGCAAAACCTCGTCGGCATCGACCAGGGCCAAAAATTCATTGCGACTGCGCCATGGGTGCGCGCCATTGTAGACCAGCAAGGCCAGAACAGCCGGAAGTTGTCGCCATTTTTCGTCTTCTCGTATTTTTTGCTCAAAAAATGCTGAAATACCACGAAAGATCTGCCAGCCGACCCGGTCATCCTCGAAGCTTTTGTGCTCGATCAGGATATAAAAGCATACCGGCTTGCCGCTCATCGTCCTGGTTTCGAACAGACGGTCCGAATAGTAAGGGCGCAGGTTTTCCTCGACAAAACTGCCCTCCACCAATTGCGGTGGTTCGGGTGCCAGCCGTCGCGCCACTTCAGGCGGCAGATATTCCTTCAGCAAGGCACCTGCCGTCTCCGGGGTGGATAGCAGCACCTTGAACAGACGGTCGTGAGGTTGGGTGATGTCGGTCACGGTGCGGCGGTGTCCTCCATCGTCATGGTTCCTGGTGGTGCGGCATGGATGCACCCCTTGGTATTCTCGACGTTATTTTCCTGGAAATGCGGGGGTCCGTCCAGAAAAATCGGTCCATGGGTTTGCGGGAACCGCAATTTTAGACTGCGGCTATCAGGGAACTCGGGCACAGCGGAAGCCGAGGTTCCCGTTGCGGATGTCGTTGTTCCAGGAGCCGCCGCAGACGACACGGGCACCGCCGGCTTGGCGACCATCGTCCATTGTCATTTTAAATGGTGCATAAGGCCCCGGCAAGTGGACTGCGGCGCAGCTGTTCCCGGCGCCAGGCGGTGGCATCGGTGTGGGCGGTCAGTACCAGGACGCTGCCGAACCCCGCTTGCAGGGTGGCGGCAGTGATCCGCCCCGACACAAAAGCCTCTTCCCAACGGCGCCGGGCCAGGACATAACGCCGCTTGCGGCGCCGGGACAACAACAACCGTCCCGGAAGGATACGATAACCGCAAAAAACCATCCCGTCATCGCTGCGCCCATCATGCACCGGTTCCTTGACCGTCAACCGCAGGGTATCGGTGGCATAAGCGCGCACCCGGGCCATCGATTCCCGCACCCCCTCCTTGCGATCATCCCACCACGCCACGTCGTCCATGTAGCGCACCATCCCGCGCACGCGGCATCCCTCCAACAGCAACCGGTCGAGCCCTCCCAAATAGTGATTCGCCCAATGTTGCGACGTCAGCGCACCGATGGGCAGCCCCTTGCCCGGGCTGGTCTGGTGGGCGTCCAGGATACGCGCCATCAAATCCAACAGCCCGCGGTTTTTAAAGCGCCGTTGCAACTGGCCCATCAGGATGGCGTGGTCGATGTCGGCAAAGTAGGAGCGGATGTCGATTCTGGCGTACCAGGGGTGGCGTTGCAGATGGTGACGGGCACGTTGCACCGCCGCCAGCGTCCCCTTGCCGGTGCGGCAGGCATAGGTATCGTCCACCAGGGCGCGGTCCAAAACCGGACCCACATGGGCCATCACCGCATGGTGCAATACCCGTTCGCGAAAGCAGGGGGCGTGGATGAGGCGCGGTTTGGGGTCACGGATGCGAAAAGAACGCATTTGCCCCACCGCCACCGTGCCCGCGAGGATGTCCTCGCGCAGGCGGGCCAGCGCATCATAGAGATGGGCACGAAAAAAACGCACCTCCTCCCGCATCCCCTTACCCCGGGCGGCACGATGGAACGCCGTGGCCAGATTGTGCCAATCGGCGACTTCTTCCAGACCGACGGCGCTCCGTCTCATGGGGTGGCCTCTCCGGTCGGCGGCGCAGTCGGGCGGGGCTGACATAAAATGTGCAAGAACGTCTCCGCATATTTTTCCATGCGGGCGTCGCCGATTCCGGGTATCCCTTGCATCGCCGCCTTGGTATCGACACGGCGTTGCACCATCTCTGCCAATTGTTCGTTGGTGAACAGGACGTAGGCGGGAATCCCCTCCGCATCCGCCAGTTCCTTGCGGCGTGCCCGCAGCTTGGCATACAGGGCAAAATCCATTTCATTGAAAATTTCGCGATAATCGACCTTGGGGCGTGGTTTGCCGAGCTGCGGGCGTCCCTCGGCGGTTTCATAACTGACGCACACCGCCCAGGCGCTGTTGGCTCCGTCCGGCGCAAAAGAACGATCGATCGCCAGGATGCGATGGGTGGTCAAAAACCGATTCAGCTCTTCCACCGCCGCTTCGCCGCCATGAACCGGGA
>JADFZF010000288.1 GCA_015232645.1 Magnetococcales bacterium
AGTTGGTGGCGTTGGCCGGGGCAGCCCTGGCCATCTACGGGCGTATCAAGGCTGAACGCCCCATCCGTCTATCGAGAGGAGAGTAATATGGGTGCCGGCCATGACGATATCGTGCATGAGTTATTGCAGGGGATGGGGCGAATGGAGGCGTCGCAACACGCTTCACGTGAGGATATAGCGTACATGCGCGCCACGGTCGATGAGATTCGCAAACGTTTGTGCACCGTGGAAACCAAGGCAGCCGTCAATGCAAGCCTTGTATCTCTGCTTGTCTCTGCGGTGACCACCAACGCCAAGGCAGTTCTGGGGGCATTTGGTGGCTCATGACCCCAAGACCCGCCAACGCTTGCGCGCCGCTTTTGTTTCCGGGATGACTTTGGAGGAAGCGGCAGCACAGGCACGGGTGGCCCTTTCGACCGCAATACGCTGGCGGACGCAAGCCAAGGATCTTGGCGACGATTGGGAACGTCATCGGGCGGCATCGCTCGTGTCGGGATCGGGCAAACAGGATCTGGTGCAGGACATTTTGCGCCAATTTCTACTGGCTCATCAAACAGCCATGACCGACTTGGCCACAGCCGAGATAACGCCGGAGGATCGGGTTAAATTGTTGGCGTCGTTGTCGGACGCCTTCAACAAGACCATGTCCGCTTTGGCCAAGACTTCCCCTGATCTGGATCGTCTGGGGGTGGCCAGTGAGACGTTGACGCTATTGGCACATTTTGTCGCCAATCATTTCCCCAGGCACGGCCCGGCACTGGTGGAAATCATGGAACCTTTTGGGGCAGAACTGGCGAGGCATTACGATGGCTAAAATCTCACGCAAAACGTTTCTCACCGACTTGTCACGCCTGGCCAGCACCCTGCGTGCCACCATCGAGGCCAGGGTATCCGGGTTTGATCCCGACCCAGCGGCTAAAGCGATACGACGCAAACAAGCGGGTGAGAGTTTCCGATTCTTTGTCGAAACTTATTTTCCCCACTATACCCTCTATGCCCCAAGCATCCTGCACGAATATCTTTTCACCACCCTGCAAGCATCGACGGGTGATAATAAAGGGTTGCGATTGGCGATAGCGGCACCCCGTGGCGAAGCCAAATCCACTATTGTGTCTTTGACTTACGTGTTGTGGTGCGCATTGACATCCAGACGCCATTACATCTGCCTGGTCATGGATACCTTTGAGCAGGCTGCCATCATGCTGGAAACCGTTAAGGCCGAGCTTGAGGTCAACCCACGGTTGGTCATGGATTTTCCAACCCTCTCTGGCGTTGGTGACGTATGGAAAGAGGGTGTGATTCTCACTAAAAACAATGTGAAAATCCAGGCCTTTGGTTCTGGCAAGCGCATGCGTGGTTCGCGCCACGGCCCCTACCGTCCCGATCTGGTGGTTCTCGACGATATTGAAAATGATGAAAACGTCCGCTCGCCCGCACAAAGAAACAAGTTGGAAGAATGGTTGGACCGGACAGTCCTTTCTCTTGGACCAACTGACGATAGCGGAGATGTCATTTTTATCGGCACGGTGCTGCACTATGACTCGGTTCTGGCTAGAAAGGTAACCCGTCCGCTTTGGCAATCGCGAACCTTTCGCGCCATCACCCAATGGCCAGAACGGATGGACCTGTGGGACCGGTGGGAGGAACTGTTACTCAATGTCGGCGAAGCCGAAGCGGATGCCTGGTTTGGGGATCACCACGCCGAGATGAATCAAGGAGCGGTCGTTTCTTGGCCGTCAGCCCGACCTATCGTTTCGCTCATGAAAAAACGGGCGCGTGATGGTCATCAAGCATTCGATAGCGAGCAACAAAACGACCCTATCAACAAACAAGACGCCCATTTCGCCGCCATCCAATTCTGGGTGGAGCGAAAACCCGAATGGCAGTTTTTCGGGGCATGCGATCCCTCTCTTGGGCGTGGTGACCCCTGCGCCATCCTGGTGGGCGGCTTTGACCGCAAGACGGGCATCCTGGATGTGGTGGAAGCGATTATTTCCCGCATGCTGCCGGACCGGATCATCGAGGAAATCATCCGTTTGCAACGGCAGTATCGTTGCCTGTCTTGGGCCATCGAAACCGTTCAGTTCCAGGAGTTTCTCAAATCGGAACTCGTGAAGCGTTCCGCTGCCCGTGGAGTGCCGGTGCCGGCCCGCGCCGTCAAACCAAGCGTGCAAAAGGAAATGCGGATCGAATCGTTGCAGCCGCATGTCGCAAACGGCCTCATTCGCGTGCATCAGTCGCAACATACTCTGCTGCAACAATTGCGTCATTGGCCCAAGGCAGACCATGACGACGGCCCGGATGCCCTGGAGATGTTGTGGGCCGAAGCTGTTCGGGGTGGCAGTGGTACCGGTGGTGGTTTTGTCCCGGTGCGCAGTGCCGCCAAGGCGGCGCGCCATTCCGAAGATGACGATGACGATGGACTTTTATCCGGCTTGCGCCGGATCTGGAGATAACCAATGACCTTGTTGGATCATCTGGGCAACCCGATCGCCCTGCCCAAGCAACGGCAAAGCGAGGCTGAAGATAACCCGTGGCTGCGCACCCAGGCGGCTCACCCGGCTCGAAAAATCGCGCCACAACGATTGCGTCGGGTTTTGGATGCGGCGGAAATGGGGGATATCTCCGGGCAGAGCGACCTGATGGAAGACATGGAGGAGACGGATGCCCATCTGCACGCGGAGTTATCCAAGCGGCGCCGGGCGCTATTGACCCTGCCCTGGTCCATCGAACCGCCGCACAATGCCTCAGCCACCGAGAAAAAACAGGCCAGGCAGGTTATGGAGATGGTGCAGAACATCCCCGATTTCGAGGATGTTATCCTGGATCTGGCAGACGCCGTCGGCAAAGGATTCGCTTGTTTGGAGCTGGCATGGCAACGCAATCCAGATGGGTGGCATATTCAAAAGGTCGAACATCGACCGCAACGATGGTTTCAGTTTGGTGTCGGTGATGGAGTCGCCTCCAACGTCATCCGATTGCGCAACAATTCGGTTGCTGGCGAAGAGCTATGGCCTTTCGGCTGGATCGTCCACACACACCGGTCGCGCAGTGGTTGGGCTGTCAGGACGGGACTCATGCGCACGCTGGCTTGGCCGTTCTTGTACAAACAATATGCCACGGAAGATTTTGCCGAGTTTTTGGAAATCCA
>JADFZF010000289.1 GCA_015232645.1 Magnetococcales bacterium
GAACTCAAGGCCGAGGAAGGGGGCGGTCGCGCTGTTTGTTCCAAAAAATCTGACGAACAATAAAAAATTATCTAATTTTATTGATAATGGCAATGCTCTATACTGAATCGAAATCTGGCTCGTGCCGTTCATTCAGGGCTACGGGGGACCGGTAGCCACCGATCTCCGTCGATATCTCTGGGCGGGCCATCCCGTTTTTTTGCCGCGAGGTGGACACATGAAACGAATTTTCCTGTTTTTGCTTACCAATCTGGCCATCATGGCCGTACTGATGGTGGTTCTCAACTTGGCCGCGGGTTATCTGGGCTTGGATCGGGGTTCCAAGGGGGGAATCATCCTCATGGCGTTTGTCTTTGGCATGGGTGGTTCATTGATTTCGCTGGTCCTTTCGAAATGGTTGGCGAAACAATCGACGGGGGCGATGGTCATCGAGTCTCCCCAGAATGATATCGAAACCTGGCTCGTGGCCACGGTCGAACGCCAAAGCCGGCAGGCTGGGATCGGCATGCCGGAGGTGGCGGTGTACGACGCGCCCGATATCAACGCTTTTGCCACCGGAGCCAGCCGCAATAACGCCCTGGTGGCGGTCAGCACAGGTTTGTTGCGCGCCCTCAACAAGGATGAGGCGGAAGCGGTATTGGCGCACGAGGTCAGCCACATCGCTAATGGCGACATGGTGACCCTGGCCCTCATTCAGGGGGTCTTGAACACTTTCGTCATCCTTTTGGCCCGGGTCATCGGCAGTGTGGTGGACGGCATGCTGTCCAGTCAGGACGAAGATAAAGATAAAGCCGGAGGCACCGGCATCGCCTATTTCATCACCTCCATGGTGGCTGAAATCCTGCTGGGATTGTTGGCCAGTATCATCGTCATGTGGTTTTCCAGGCGCAGGGAGTTCCGTGCCGATGCCGGAGGAGCGGCCCTAGCGGGGCGTGACAAAATGATCTCCGCCTTGGAACGGTTGCAACAAAGTACCGTGGCGCCGCGGCTGCCGGCCGAAGCCGCTGCCTTTGGCATCTCGGGCCGTCACGGTGGACTCATGGGATTGTTTGCCAGTCATCCGCCCCTGGAAGATCGCATCGCCACTTTACGAGGCTGGTCTAACCTTTCTTGAAGACCCATGGCCCCCGGAGCGTTCTTTGGTCGCTGTGGGCTATTCAGGCCACTTATGAGGGGGGGGGCGAGGGCAAACGAAACCGGCGGGGCCTCGCTCCACCCTCCCCCCGCTCCTCGCCCCTTCCCATGACCGGGTCAGGCTCGTCTTTGGTCAAGATTCAGACCCCATTTTTTGCAATAATCCCGACGGTGGGGAGCTGAACGGTTACGTTTCTTGTACTTTGGGCCTTTTCAAACGACTTGACTTTCCTGGTCATTCCCCTACCTTGTTGATTATCATGGTTCCCCTTCCTTAAATCTTGACATCGACCCACGACTCTGGGACACTGACGCCCGACATCAGGTTCCCTGGTTCTATTTCCAACAGGGATCAACGGGAAGTCCGGTACGGCCCTTGCCCCATTCCGGCGCTGCCCCCGCAACGGTACGCGCAGATCAACCGACTCGAACGCCACTGTGCCTCCAGCATGGGAAGGTGGTTGGTTGGGCGACTGGGAGACCCCTCCCTGTTGCCATGCGTCAGCCCGGAGACCGGCCTGCATGTCTTTTTCGCCAAGTACTGCGGAGGGCGGTGCGGGCGGAAGGGAATAGATCTTCACCCCTCGGCAGCTCCTCATTCCTTTTCCGTCCTTCTCTTGATTGTCCGCGCTTGCACCCGACAACCGTTGCATCCAGTCGGGACCCGTGGTCTGTTTCCGACAACCCAAGGAGGTCTGTATGCACATCATGGAAGGATACTTGCCTGTCAAGGACGCCGCGGTTTGGTTCGCCATCTCGACGCCATTCGTCATCGGTGGGGCGCTGCGGTTGAAACGCATCGTTGCCGAACAACCTCAGGCCAAAATGATGCTGGCGGCGGCCGGAGCGTTCAGCTTCGTGTTGTCGGCCTTGAAAATGCCCAGCGTCACCGGCTCCTGCTCCCATCCCACGGGCACCGGCCTGGGTGCCGTCATGTTTGGTCCCGGGATCATGGCGGTCTTGGGGACCATCGTCCTCCTTTTTCAGGCCCTCCTTCTGGCTCATGGCGGACTCACCACCCTGGGCGCCAACGTGTTTGCCATGGCCATCGCCGGCCCTTGGGTGGCCTGGGGGCTCTGGCGCCTGGGGCACAAAATGGGGCTTTCCCTGGCCGTCTCCGTATTCATGGCTACCGCCCTCGGGGACCTGGTCACCTACTGCGTTACGGCCTTGCAACTGGCACTCGCCTACCCCGATCCCCTGTCGGGAGTTTGGCCTTCCTTCCTCAAATTCGCCAGCATCTTCGCCATCACCCAAATCCCACTGGCCGTGGCAGAGGGTTTGTTGTCTGTTGCCGCCATGAACGTTTTGTCCTCCCGCGGCGACATACTCAACCAATTCCAACACCTCTCCGTGGAAACCCGATCATGACCATATCTCGTTCCACTTGGCTCCTCCTCGGTGCGGCCACGATCATCATCGCCACCCCTTTGTTCCTCCCCGGCGTCAGCAAGGAGTTCAAAGGGGCCGATGACCTCGCTACCGAGGCCATTCAAACCATCCAACCCGGTTACAAACCCTGGTTCACTCCATTCTGGACCCCCCCAAGCTGCGAAGTGGAAAACATGATGTTCGCCATCCAGGGAGGGCTAGGGGCCGGGATCCTTGGTTACGTCATCGGTCGCCGTCATGCCGCCGGCAAATAGCCATGTTGTCCATCGATACGGTGGCGCATGGTAACCATTGGCGATCTCGCTCCCTGACCGAAAAAAACATCCTGGCCCTGGGAATGATGGCCATCGCCATCGGGTCGCCACCTCTCCCCGCCGCACCACTGATCCTGATTGTCATGACGGCGGTCGCCCTCCTGGGAGCCAAAATCCCGGTGAAACTTTGGCTGGCCTGCATCACCGGAACTTTGGGATTCATTCTCGCCGGATCTCTCTCCCTGGTGGTGCATCTGGGACCGGACGGACTGGGCCTGGCCACCGATGGTCTGGCGGCCGCCTCGGCATTGACACTCAAAGCCTTGGCAGGCTTCACTTGCCTGCAATTTCTCGCCCTGACC
>JADFZF010000028.1 GCA_015232645.1 Magnetococcales bacterium
CTATGAACGCCAAATTTCCCAGACAGTTGGGCTGTGGTCTCATCTCCACGGATTGCCGTAAGCGCCACCTTGGCCTTGAATTCGGGTTTGTACTGTTTTCTTTTCACGCTCATAATTCTCTCCATGTTTGGTGTGAATTAGAGCTTACATCATTGTCTGAATTTTGGGGAGTACCATAGAGAAAGAATGACAAGCGTTGGAAACGGGATCGATTGGTGGGAGGAGGGGAGAGAGAAGATCAGGATCAGGAATTGATGGATCTGGCGGGAGCGACGGGGCTCGAACCCGCGACCTCCGGCGTGACAGGCCGGCATTCTAACCAGCTGAACTACGCCCCCGCTAGAAGCCCCAATGTACCTGCACTTTTTCGACACCGCAAGGTGAAAATCGTTTTTTTGTTTGATAATCTCGGCCAACCTGGCTAGGTCAAGAAGGAAAATTTATTGTTATAAAGCCAGAAAAAAATCACGCCGATTCGGTCGAATGACCAGAGCCGCTTGGGTTGGGTCGGTATGGTAGGCGGAACAGGGTTTGAACCTGTGACCTCCGGCTTGTAAGGCCGATGCTCTCCCAGCTGAGCTATCCGCCCCTTATAGGGATGAGGCGTGAATCGGGATCGCCATGGTGGCGATTTTAGATCCGAATGAAGAGGTTTGTGCAAAGCGTCACGCCACGGCATCCCTGAGCCCTTTACCGGGGCGAAATTTGGGCTGTTTGGCGGCGGGAATATGAATTTCTGCACCGGTGCGTGGATTGCGACCAGTACGTGCGGCCCGCTCCGATACGCTAAAGGTCCCAAATCCGACCAAACTGACCTGATCTCCCTTTTTCAAGGCCCCCTCAATGGAGTCTATCACGGCGTCAAGGGCTTCAGCCGATTGGGCCTTGGTGAGTCCGGTTTTTGCTGCAATGGCATCGATGAGTTCAGTTTTGTTCAAGAGATTACCCTCCCCTTCTTGTTTACTGGTTAATTGGCCCCCTGAAGAAGCCCCCGGTTCGTTTTTGATGTTCAATCCGCGATAAAGCCCACATAACCTGATGTACTTGGCTTGGTATAATGCTCATCCGTGGCGGTGTCAAGTGCAATTTTAGTGTGTTATGGAGGGAGGATCAACATGGACAATCTCTTCGGTCAAAACCGACGGGGTAACCTTCTCCACCTCTTTATTGTCTTTGATGGCGGAAATTTCCTGGACCAGAGCCATTTTCAACACTTCGTCCATATGTTGTACCGGGTGGACTTCGATATCTTTGAGAATGGTCAGGGGAATTTCTTTCAAGTCCTTGAGATTTTCGTGTGGAATCAAAACATGTTTGATTCCGGCACGATGGGCAGCGAGGAGCTTTTCCTTGAGGCCACCGATGACTAGGACTCGACCGCGGAGGGTGATTTCCCCGGTCATGGCGACGTCTTTGCGTACCGGAATGCCGGTAAGAATGCTGGCGATGGTGGTCGTAATGGCGATCCCAGCCGACGGACCGTCTTTCGGGGTGGCACCTTCGGGGACGTGGATGTGAAAATCATGTTTTTGGAAGAAGTCCTCTGCGATCATTCCCCAATCTTTGGAGCGGGAACGAGCGTAGGTCATGGCGGCCTGGGCCGATTCCTGCATGACATCGCCCAGTTTGCCGGTAATGGTCAGCTTGCCCTTGCCATCCAGGATGGACGCCTCGATGGAGAGCAGTTCGCCACCGACTTCGGTCCAGGCCAAGCCGGTAGTGACCCCGATGAGATCGGTTTCTTCCGCAAGACCGAAATGGTATTTCTTGACGCCCAGGTATTTTCCCAACCCCTTGGCGCCAATACTCAATCCTTCCCGTTTTTCCTCGGTCAAGAGGATGCGGGCGGTTTTGCGGCACAGGCTGGCGATTTCTCGTTCCAGGTTTCGCACCCCGGCTTCGCGGGTGTAATAGCGGATGATATCGACGATTCCACCCTCGGAAAGATGGAATTCTCCCTCCGAGAGTCCATGGGCCTCCATCTGTTTTGGAATCAGATATTTGATCGCGATACGCAGTTTTTCCTGTTCGGTATAACCGGCGAGTCGGATGACCTCCATGCGATCCAGGAGCGGCCTGGGGATGTTGAGGCTGTTGGCGGTAGTGAGAAACATGACTTGCGACAGATCATAATCCACTTCCAGATAATGATCGTTGAAAGCATTGTTTTGCTCGGGATCCAGGACTTCCAGCAGCGCCGAGGAGGGATCGCCGCGGTAGTCGGAACCGACCTTGTCGATTTCGTCCAACAGGAACAGGGGATTGTTGGATCCCGCTTTTTTCATCGATTGGATGATCTTGCCCGGCAGTGAACCGATATAGGTCCGTCGATGTCCGCGAATTTCAGCCTCGTCGCGGATCCCGCCCAGGGACATGCGGACGTATTCCCGCCCCGAGGCTCGGGCGATGGATTTGGCCAGTGAGGTTTTGCCCACGCCGGGCGGCCCCACGAGGCACAGGATCGGCCCTTTGATTTTTTTTACTTTTTGCTGTACGGCCAGTTGTTCCAGGATGCGTTCCTTGACCTTTTCCAGTCCCCAATGATCTTCCTCCAGAATCGCCTCGGCCCCTTTGAGATCGTGTTTGAGTTCGGTGTACTTGCTCCATGGCAGCGAGACCAGCCAATCGACGTAGTTACGCACCACCGTGGCTTCGGCCGACATCGGCGCCATTTGTTTGAGTTTTTTGAGTTCCGACTCTGCTTTGGCCTTGGCCTCCTCGCTCATTCCAACTTCGGTGATGCGGTTGGCAAGTTCGTTGAGTTCATCCTTTTCCTCGTCACGGTCGCCCAATTCTTTCTGAATGGCTTTCATCTGTTCATTCAGATAGTAGTCCCGATGACTTTTTTCCATTTGCCTCTTGACGCGACCACGCACCCGCTTTTCGACTTGAAGCACGTCGATTTCCTGCTCCAGGGCCAGCAACAGGCGTTCCAGCCGGTCATAGACGGTATCCAACTCCAGGAGTTCTTGTTTGTCGGGTACCTTGAGGTTCATATGGGTGGCGGCGATATCGGCCAGGCGTTCAGGATCGTCCAATGATTGGAACGTCATCAGGACTTCGGGGGCCAATTTTTTGTTGAGTTTGGCATAGGCCTCGAATTGGGCGACCACCGTGCGCATGATGGCACGGGCTTCGGTCAGGTTGCCCAGTTCTGTCGGAATATAGACCGCTTCCACCAGGAAGTAGGGTTCCTTTTGTAAATAGCGGGATATTCGCATGCGCCGGCCACCTTCCACCAACACCTTGACGGTATTGTCGGGCAGCTTGAGCACTTGAAGTATGGAACCTTCGACGCCGACATCGAAGACATCACCCTCGTCTGGATTATCGGTGGCCGGGTTTTTTTGGGTGACCAGCAGAATGCGACGGTCCTCCTCCTTGGCGGTGACCGCCTCCAAGGCCCGTATGGACCTTTCGCGACCCACAAAAAGAGGGACGATCATCTGTGGAAAAACAACGATATCCCGCAGCGGCAATACCGCAATTTTGACAGTGTTGGACGGGGCACCTGGTGTCATCGTCATGGCATGCGCTTCCTTAGGCCTGGGCTTCCAATTGTCGTTCCTCGTAAATAAGCAGAGGCTCGGCGTTGTTTTCGATGGCTTCTTGATTGACTACCACCTCTCGAACTTCAGGCAGAGAGGGAATATTGTACATCACATCCAGCAAGACCGTTTCCAGGATGGCTCTGAGGCCTCGGGCCCCGGTCTTGAGTTTGACTGCCTTGGCAGCCACAGCCTGAACCGCCTCGGAAGTGAACGTCAAGCGAACTCCTTCCAAGTCCAACAGCTTCCTGTATTGCTTGATCAGGGCGTTTTTGGGTTCTTCGAGAATGCGCACCAGAGCGGCCTCATCCAGGTCCGACAGGGTGGCAATGACCGGTAACCGACCGACAAATTCCGGGATCAGTCCGAACTGGATCAGGTCTTCTGGTTCCAATAACGGCAGCAGGTCGTTGATTTCGCGATCCCCGGCAGTGAACTTGACCTCGGCGCCAAAACCGATGCCGTGGTGTTTGTTGGAGCGGCGTTCGATCACCTTGCCGAGTCCATTGAAGGCTCCGCCGCAGATGACGAGAATATTGGTGGTATCGACCTGTAGGTATTCTTGCTGCGGATGTTTGCGGCCTCCTTGGGGTGGCACATTGGCGATCGTTCCTTCAATGATTTTCAGTAGTGCCTGTTGCACACCCTCACCCGATACGTCCCGGGTGATGGATGGGTTATCCGATTTTCTGGAGATTTTGTCGATCTCGTCGATGAAAACGATCCCCTTTTGAGCCTTCTCGACATCGTTATCCGCTGCCTGCAGGAGTCGCAAGATGATGTTTTCCACATCTTCACCGACGTAACCTGCTTCAGTCAGCGTCGTGGCATCGGTGATGGTGAAAGGGACGTCCAGAATGCGCGCCAGGGTTTGGGCCAGCAGGGTCTTGCCAGAGCCGGTGGGACCAACCAGCAATATGTTGGACTTGGCGATTTCCACATCATCCTTGCCGCTGGCGCCGGCTCCCAGCCGTTTATAGTGGTTGTACACCGCCACCGACAGGACTTTTTTGGCATGCTCCTGGCCAATGACATGTTCGTCCAGGATATCTTTGATTTCCTGCGGGGTAGGTACGCCCGGCTTGGATTTATCTTCCGCTTCGCCCCCTTTTTCCTCGCGGATGATATCCTGGCAAAGATCGACGCACTCGTTACATATGAAGACGGATGGTCCTGCAATGAGCTTACGTACCTCATGCTGCGTTTTGCCGCAGAAGGAGCAATGAAGGACGCTTCCTGATTCCGATCTTTTTTTTGCCATGGTTGCTCTCGAGATTGAAGGTACCGAATTCCCTCTCTACCCAAGGCCTGTAAAAGACTTCGACCTTGTTATTTGTCTGGTGGTATGTCCCGCTTTTCAATGACTTTGTCTGCCAAACCGTATTCGCAAGCCTCTTGGCCACTGAGGAAATAATCCCGCTCGGTATCCCTGGTGATTCGTTTGATGGGCTGACCGGTGTGTTTGGCCAGGATGGTGTTGAGGCGTTCCCGAACTTTCGCCATTTCCCTGGCATGGATTTCGATTTCTGTGGCCTGTCCCTGAAACCCGCCCAAGGGTTGGTGGATCATGACCCGTGAGTTGGGGAGGACCAGCCGTTTCCCGGGACTGCCTGCCGCCAGCAGAACGGCCCCCATGCTGGCCGCCTGTCCCAGGCACAAGGTACTGACATCGGGCCGGATGAATTGCATGGTGTCGTAGATGGCCAACCCGGCAGTGACATGCCCCCCGGGAGAATTGATATACAAATGGATATCTTTTTCGGGGTTTTCCGATTCCAGGAACAACAGTTGCGCGATGACCAAGTTGGCCACATTGTCATCAATGCTGCCAATCAGGAAGATCAATCTCTCCTTGAGCAGCCTGGAGTAGATATCATAGGCTCTCTCACCGCGATTGGTGGTCTCCACCACCATGGGAACCAGATTCATCCCGTACCTCTTTCTTGTCGTCCTGTCAAAGGCTATGTGCAGTTTTCAGACCAAGGAGTATCTTGAGAGTAACCCATTGTTGCGACAGAGAATCGCACGAACGTTCCATTCTTGATCCAGATCGAGATGCCCACCAGTCTGCCTGGGAGCGATCGGTCATTCCTGCAGCCCGGCATTATTTTCCTTGTCGCTGCCCATCAATTCGTCGAGGCTTGACGGCTGTTCGACGATGGTGCTGTTTTTGATGATCCATTCGACCACCATTCCCTGTAAGACGGTATGGCGCAGATCCTCCATTCTGTCTTTGTCTTCCCGTACCATGCGCCGGACCTCGACCGCTTTTTCTCCAAACGCCTGGGTCATCTCGCGCAGGTGTTCCTCCACTCGGGCTTCATCCACCCTGATGTTTTCCTTATTGGCAATGCTGGAGAGCAGCAACTCGATACGGACTCTTTTGCCGGCCGATTGTCCAAAAATGTCCAGGATTTGTTGATCATTGAGGTTCAGCTGCGACAGATCAAGCCCCCGGGTCTGATATTGCCTTTTGATCTGCTCCAGCATGTACTGGCGTTCCCGCTCCTCCAGGCGGCTGGGGATGTCGAAGACATTATCTTTCAACAGGGCTTCATAGATGGCATCCTCGACCTTTTTTTTCGCCTTGAATTTGACATCATTTTCGAGACGCTCGCGAATGGATCGTCGTAATTGTTCGATTCCCCCTTGAGCCATGCCTGCTTTCGTTGCGAGTTCATCATTGGCGTCGGGGAGCACCTGTACGCGGACTTCGTGAATGAAGCATTTGAACTGTGAATTTTTACCGGCTAAATCTTTGTTGCCATAGTCGTTTGGGAAGGTGACGTTGACCATGACGGTTTCACCTGCCTTGGCTGATACGAGTTGGTCTTCAAAACCGGGAATGAAGCGACCGCTTCCCAGTTCGAGGAGGTATTTTTCCCCCTTTCCACCCTCGAACGGGATCCCGTCGATGGTGCCTTCAAAATCCATCATGACCTGGTCACCCAAAGCGGCTGACTTGTTTGCCTCTGCCTCAAACCGGCCATGGCTGCGGCGGATTTCCTCGACCATCTTGTCGACATCCGTATCGGTAATCTCGACTTTGGGCTCCAGCAGCGATAATCCGGTGTAGCCCGTTGGTTCGATTTTAGGGTAGACCTGGATGGTGGCACTATAAGTGAAGCTTTGACCGCGGACGAGATTACCCAGATTGATTTCGGGTTGATCGACCGGGTTGAGGTCGTGTTCGGCCAGCGCCTTGGGATAGCTTTCTTTGAAAAACCGGGTAGTCAAGGTCCCGTCCAGGTGCTCCTTGAAGCGGGATTCCAGAATTTTTTTAGGAATCTTGCCTGGGCGGAAACCGGGCAAGCGGACGGAGGTTGCCAGGCGTGACAATTCTTCATCCAAGTGTTGTTCGACTTCAGCAGCGCTGAAGACGAAATTGATTTCCCGATCAAAAGCAGATTTGTCTTGTATGGTGAATTCCATGACTTCGAGCTTTGGCTGGTTGGTGGCCGAAAAGGACAGAATAACCCCCATGGAAACGTTTTGGCAACGGTGCAATCCATTCTTGGGGACCCTTTGCACAGGGTACAGTTGCAACGGATGTGATTATGAGGGTAAGGCAAATATTAAGGCAAGTCAACGCGAAAGCTACCCCAACACCGTTGAAATGGGAAACCGGCTCCAGGATCGATTTCTTTTTTCCAGCGACCTTTCCGTCCCTTTTCCAGTCTGGGGAGCCAGTTTTCTGGCTCGAATTTGCCCTAAGGGGCATATTATTCTCTGCCAACGAATGGTCCCTGGGAATTCCAAATCGATTTCCACGGTTTGGTGTGGTGGTACCAAGGCCCGTCAGCGTACCATTTCCACTGCGGAAGAGCGCACCCAGACATGGCGTCCATTCCCCAAGGCGATGCGGACCCAGGCTTCACGCTTTTCCAGTATCCGAACTTCGGTACCGGCCGGTAAGGGTTGGACAAAACTGATGGGGGCGTTGACGGAATCGGCGGCCCGGGCCACGGTTTCCTCCTGGACGATCACCGCCTCTTCATGTCCTTCCTGGACAAGAAATTTTTGTGATACCAATGCGATCCATAAAAACATAATCACTATGGCAAGGTAACGGGCCAACATACTGCCAAAACGCACGGCCATCGTTATTGCCGCTGCCGCCACCAGGAATACAACGGCCATCGTCGCCTGGCGCTCAAGCTCGGAAGAGAGATGCCACCAGGAAAGGAAACGATCCCACCGCCCTTCTTCAACCGGGCGCGGGACCCAGGACGGCAGCAAACTTCTGGCATAATGCAGATTGGTACGTGAGCGTTGATGGGAGGGATCAAGAAGCAAAGCGCGTCTGAATGCTAAAATCGCTGATCCGATATGCCCCCCTTGCAGTGCCGCCACCCCCAGATTGGCATACAAATCGGCATGGCCTCCAAGCTCACTGACGAGTCCGGCAAAAAGGCGTTCTGCCTGCCGGAAACCTTCCACGCGCCGGGCCTGATCCCCCTGCTCCTGGGCCATGGCGAAAGTTTCCAGGGCTTCCTTGACCTGGGTCCTGGGGTCGGCCCACCCACTACGGGTGCAGCATAGCCCCAATATCAGCCCAGTCAAGAACAGCCAGTGACGGATGGAAATGGCTTCTGAAACCATCATGATTCACCCACGAGTAAACGCTTGGCCAACTCCACCACCCTGGCTTTCAATTCCGCCTCCACCATCTTCGTATCTCCTCGGGGGGCATAGGCTTGATTATCAAGATTTTCCAGCACGTTGTCCAACTCCTGACGCGGAACATCCGCAACCATCGCCGCCATGCGCCTGAGGAGATTGGCCAAGGTTTGCGGCGATTTGGCCTCTTCAAGTTCGTGCATCAATCCACGCAATATTTTTTGGCGGCGAGTCTTCTCCGGATCCACCTTGGACCGCCTTTTCCACCATGCCGCATAGCCCAACAACCCGAGTCCGCCCAAATATCCCAACCACACCAACAACCTTGACAGCCACGCCGTTCCGCTTTGTCCAAGCAAGACATCCACATCGCGTTCAACGGCCAAATCGGCATCCACCCGAGTAGCCGAATCATCCCTGGGACTCTCTCCCGAATTGACCCTGTCTCCCCCCCCAGACGGCACTGTCCCGGGCGGATGTGGGCTTGGGGTCGGCTGTGAACTTGCGGCCACAAGGGGGGGCGCATCGTGTTTCTCTCCCTCTCCTTGACCACGCACCACATCCTGCGCCGATACCACTTTGGCCGCTCCGACCGATAAGGCGATGGGTCGGGAACGCGTCGTCTCGTATTGCCCCTTTTGCGGATCGAACCAGGAGTAGGTGATGGGCGGGATTTCCCTGACCCCCTCGCGCAATACTCTCACCATGACCTCAAATTTCTTTGCCCCATCCGCCACCATCCCCGCCACATCCCCCTCGGGTATGCGGAAATCCCCTGGCGGCAAATCCCGGGTCAACGCCGGCAGCGAAACCGTGGATAACGGTCCGTCACCCTTCAAAGTCAAAGTCAGACGAATGGGATCGCCCACCTGGACCACACTACGGTCCGCTTCGACTGCGAGAGAAAAGTTTTGACCGATGGCTCCGGAAAAACTGGCTGGCTGTCCCGCCTCCGGTAATGGCCGGACATGCAGACTTCTTGGACTGTCCACTCCTCGCAGGCGTCTGACCTGAGTCGGGGTGCGTTCGCCAAAAAAACTTCGTTGCCAGCTTGTCCCCTCCTCCAGAATAACGCTTGAGGCTGGAATGGCATACTCCCCCGACTTCAAAGGAATCAAGACTCGATCCAATGTCAATACCAGCCAGGAGCGTCCTTCCCATTTCCCTTTGGTGGTCTCTGCCGGAAACTTTTTCGCCCCCCCGGACAATTGAATCACCATGGCATTCTTTTGCCCACTCTGATCGCTCTCTTCAAAGGCGAATGGTTCCACCATGTCGAACAAAGGAACCCGAATCTCATGAGCCACCACGCGTTCAACCAAATCCTCCTGTATCCACCACTGCAGGCGGATGGGAACGCGCTGTCCCACATAGACCGGTTCTTCGGGCACCTGCAGCAGGATGCGTTGATCGCCCCCGGTGGGCACCACCCCAAGATCCAAAGTGACGCTTCGGGTTGTCACCGCGTGACCATCCTGAGTCACCCGAAAGGGACCCAGTGTCACCTTGCCGGTCTTGTCCCCATTGAAACGATAATGAAAACTGAAACGGACGCTTTTCCATTGGCTGTATTGACCGTTGATGATCTGTATGCTGCTGCTGACCTCGGGACTCATCCCGACAAAATCCAACCGACCCCAGGGAGGGGGATCAAATTGAACCTTGGGTTCCGGGGTTTCTTCAAACCCTTTGACCACAACCATAAGGTCCACCGGCGCATCGGCATAATACGGTCCCTCCGCCAGCCGGAGTTCGGCTTCGGGGTTGGCACCCCACGCCGCACCAGCCAGAATCAGCCAGAGACACCCGATTGCCCATACCCATAACCGCTTAGGGTCCGTCACCAATCTTTCTCCACTGGCTCATAGTTCATCATCCTGCGATCACCGCGTTGACGTCGGCGCAAGGCCTCGCGGTCGCGGATCCCTTGCAACATTCTCGTCCCCGGGGAACTGACCTGCCCCTCCTGAGACTTGTCCTTGCCTGCATTCCCCCCGTCGCTGCCTTTGGACGGTTGTTCCTTTTTGGCTGAATTTTCTTGAGGCTTTCCTCCCTTCTCATCCTGATCGCCCGCCCCGTTTTGATTGTTCCGAGGTTGGCTTTCCGGTTGGGCTGGCGACAGCAACGCCAATGCCTGCATCAATGACTTGATCGCTCCTTCTTGCCGTTCCCCCACCCCGGACATCTTTGGCTTGGCCTCTTTCAGTCCTATGGCAGCCGCATCCATCTCCCCTCGGGCCTTGGCCATCTGCTCTCCCGCTTCCCGCAACCGTTGGCCCGCCTCCTCCTTCGCCTTTTCCGCCTTCTCCTTGAGGTTGGCGTCCTTGTGGTCGATATCAACGTCCGTTGACTTCTCTTTCAAGGCCTCCGCCTGCTGCATCAAGGCTTCACGAATCGCCCCAGCGGTCTGTGACAATTGCTGCTGTCGTTCATGCAACGGCCCAACCGCCCCCATTAATGCCTCTTCTTTCATGTCGGCGGCGGTCGGTTCCAGTCGATGGGTGGCGTCCAACAAGTCTTTCTGCCGATCAATGGTTTGACGCAAATGCTCCTCGACCGAAAAAAATAGTTGCCGTAATTGGTGCAATTGTTGCAGAACCGTCCGTACCCGGCTGCGCGCCAATCCATGACCATCGCCGATAACCGGTGCTTTGGGCGAATCGGATCGTAAACGCGCCAATGCTTCCTGAGCCGACGTCATTGTCTCCACCGTTGCCGCCTGCAATTCATTGGCCCGTTCCAGGCGGCGGACGTTATCTTTTTTCACTTCCTGGTCACCGTTGCCCCCCTTGGGATCCGGTTTGGCGTCACTCCCCTGTCGCGCCTGTTGCAATTCCTCGACAATCATCGGTCCCGTGCGGCGCAACCGCGACAGGTTGTCCTCCTGCAATGCCAAATCCTCTCTCACCATCTCCTGGTTCAGCTCCTGACCCGGTTTTAAACTGTCCATGATCCGATTTTCATCCTGCCAGGCCAGGTCGATCACCCCTTTGATCCCAAGAAACAACTCTCGAATACGGGACAGACCATGAAGCGCCTGCCGCTGCCGTTCCAACGCCCTGGAGAGATCGGAACCATTCAGGGCCGCCAAAGCCTCGGAATAATGCTGCACCACGGTGTTGGCCAAAGGTTCCGCCTCTTTCAAGGTCTCCTGCACCATCGCCGTTCTCTGTTTTTCCCCATCGGCTCCCACCTGTTGGCCCGAGGCCAATCCGGCCTGAATTTCCTGATGCAAAGCCTCGGTCCGATGGTGCAGCACCGATTGCAGTTCGATCAGCAACTCCCGGGTCAACCAAGGTGGGACCGGCTCCTGAACCTGCTCCAGCGCCGGACCCATGGCGGTAAAACGGGCCAGTTCCATGCCATCGCTCAACAGGGCGTCCAAACGTGCCGGCAAGGCCTGTAACCGCCCCCGCGCCTGTTTCAACTCTGCCAATGAGGCCGTCGCCTTGTGGAAGGCCGGTATTCCGTGGTGACTACGCAAGGCGCTGCGTCCCTGTCCCATGCGCTCCCGGGCACGATGCAAATCTTCCTGCAATAAATTCAACTGTTGCAAACGCATCCCTTCCTGCGGCGTCCGTTGCTCCTCTTTCTTGTTGCGAATTCCTTCCAACTCCAGCCCCGCCCTTTCCGCCAACGACTCTTCCTGGGCGATGATCTCCAATTGCCGCGCAGAAAAATCGTTCCATAGCTGCCGTTCCCCGCCGGGGCTTGCCTTCCCTTCCTGGGATTGGTCCTTCCGGTTCATCCCCTCCAGGGCATGGCCCAGTTCTTCCGCCAATGATCGTTGCGTCTGTACCAGGGTGTCCAAGGCCGTGGCCAGATCACCCTGCCTGGTTTGCGCCAGACGGTCCGCCAGGGCGACCGCCCGCCCCAATACCACTTCCAGATTGTGCCTGCTTTCCTCGTGGTCGGACCGCAAGGACACCGCTTCGCGAAACCACGCCGCCGCACGATTGAAACCTGCCAGCGCTTCCCCGGGATCCGATTCCATCCGCATCCCCGCCCGACCCGCCTCCACCCATCCCAGGTTGTAGGTGGCCCGAAAACGTAATTCACCATCCACCCCCGCACGATCCCGGGCCGATGCCAACAAGCCTTGCGCGGCATCGAAATCCTTCTGCGCCAATTTTTCCAGACCCAGATTGAACTCTTCCCTGGGGGGGCGATGGCTCTGGGTACTGGCCGGCGCCTGTTTTGATTCAACCTTGGTGGAGTCCGCCACCGGATCCTCTTGCGCCATAACCATCACCGGAGTCATCAGTACGAAGGTCACAACGATCCACAGCCCCACATGACCTGTACGCCCGTTGCCGCCGCGAAACACACTGAGCACTGTCGCCAGTAGGCTGATCAGACCCAACAGCACCGCCCATTGAAACGCCTCGTTCTGGACAGTCTGCCGGGTTCCATCCGTCGATCCCCGGGTCAGTGGCGCAATGTGACGGTCATAGATCCCCTTGAGATCCAAAACCCCAACCCCCGCTGGAATATACGCCCCTTCGGTGAGCATGGCGATTTCCCGCAGCATGTGCCCATCCAGACGGGTTTTGATGGCTTGGCCATTTTGATCTTTTTTTACCGAACGGACCCCGGTTTTGGGGTCGGTCATGACGATATCACTACCGGTCTCACTGCCGATGCCGATGGCAATGATGCGTATTCCCCGTTTCGCCGCCTCCTTGGCCGCCTCCAGGGGAAAGGAATCCTGGTCTTCACCGTCGGTGATCAAAAGAATGGAATGGGAAACGCTACCGGCGGTTCCGAAACCGGCGATGGCCTGGTGTATGGGTTCTTCCAGACGGGTTCCCCCCCTGGAAACGCTGTTGGGTCCTGCCTGATCCAGGGCCAGGCGGAAGAAACCAAAATCGGGGGTCAGAGGGGCCAAGACCGCCGCGCGCCCTGCGAAGGCGATCAGCCCCAACTGGTTGCCGCGCAGATAGGGCAACAGGTCACGTAATTCCGCCTTGGAGCGTTCCAGACGGTTGGGGGCGACGTCTTCTGCCAGCATGGATTTGGACACATCCAGACAGACCATGATTTCCGCGCCACTGCGTGGCATGGCGACCCAGTGTCCCCCCCACTGTGGTCGCATCAGGGCAAGGGTCAATAACGTCAAAGCTGCCGCGAAGAAAAACAACCCGAGCCATTTTTGGGTCTGTCCGACCCCCTGGACCAATTTGTGTTGCAGTCCCACCCCCATGAAACGCCCAAGGAGATCAGCTGCACGTTTTTCCCAGACCGCCAGGCCAATGATCAACGCTGCCCAGACCCAGAGCAGATGAATCCATCCCGGTTGCATAAAATGAAGATCGGTCATGGCAACCTCCGCAGCCAGGTGGCGTGCAACAACGCCGCTGTGACCATGAGGGTCATGGCCGCCAGCACCCAAACGGCATAATGTTCCCGATACTGCACGTAGCGAACCTCGCTGATTTCACTTTTTTCAAGCTGATCGATTTCGTGGTAGATGTGTTGCAGTTCCTCCATGTTGCCGGCGTGATAGAAGCGGCCTCCGGTGCGTTTGGCGATGGCGCTCAAGGTGGTTTCATCCACCTCCAGATACTGTCGCATCAATTGCACCCGTCCATCGGGAGTGGGGACGGGAATGGGGGCATAGCCGGTGCTGCCGGCGGCGATGGCATAGACCTGGATGTTGTGGCTGGCCGCCAGCTCTGCCGCCTGCATCGGCTCCACATCCCCGGCGTTATTGGCACCGTCACTCAACAGGATGATCACCTTGGAACGTACTTTCTTCTTTTGGTGTTCTTCGTCCAGCAATCGCAACCGTTCCACCGCCAACCCCAGCCCCTCGCCGATGGCGGTATTGGCCTCCGAGGGTTGTCTGGCGACCTGGAGCTGATCCAGAATGGCGAGCAGATTGGCATGATCCAGGGTCAAGGGGGAGACGCTGTCGGCAAAGGTACCGAAGGCGACGATGCCGATCAGGTCATCGCGACGACCCGAACCAAAGCCGTTGTCGCCGCGGATAAAATGGCCAATGACCTTTTTCAAGGCATCCAGACGGCTGACGCTCAAATCTCCGGCGACGAAATCCCGGGCGTCCATGGAGCCCGAGCGGTCGATGGCCAGGAGGATGGCGATCCCTTCGCGATGCACCTCCGAGGTGGCATCTCCAGTGCGCGGCCCGGCCAGGGCGATGGCCAAGGCGACCACTGCCAGCGCCAGAAGACCCCCTGGCAACCACACCCACCGCACCCGCCCCCCTTGGGGCACGGCGGCCAGCCTCTGAAGGCTGGAGGTGGTTATGGAACCGGGAGGATGAGAGACCATTCGAAATACCACCGGGGCCAACAGCGCTGCCCAGAGGGCCAGAGGATCGCGAAATTCCAACCCGGGGGCCAACCAGTCAAGCATGACTCACCTCCCGTTCCTGACCGGTCTGGCGCAAGAATTCCTCCGCCGCCGCCAGAGCCTGATCCACATGGTTCATGGTGGGTTGGTGTCGGGCAAATTTGACCTGGTCGGAAAATTCCAGAAACCGAAACAAAAATCCTCGATGTTCCGCCGTGAGGTCGGGGGAGTTGGCGGCGGCCTCAAAAAATTCTTCGGTGGTTTTTTCCGGGGCTCTGATATGAAACCGGTCTCCCAGATAGTGGCGAATGATATCGGAGAGCTGGACAAAAAAGGCATCCATCTCTTCCGGGGTTGGCCTGGGCTGTGATTTCAAGCGGGCCAGTCGAAAGCTGGCGATTTCGAAAGGGGTTCTTCTGGTCAAGGGGCGTCGGCGACGGCGACGGTAGGCCCATGCTCCCAGCGCGACTGCCGCCAAGATCAGCGCCAACACGAGCCACCACCAGACTTGCCCCTCCTGCTGCCATGCCGTCCACGGCCCCAGGGCCGACAGGGGAGGTTTGAGATCCGCCTCGGCCCCTTGGGGGATCACCGAAGCCACCTCGAAGTCCACTTTTTCGGTCAACAGTTCGTACGCATCTTCCCCCTCTGGGGCCGGACGATTCTCGGGTCGATGGTCGATAAAGCTGATGATCAGCGGCGGAACCTGTTGTTTTCCAGACATGGGTGGTTGCAGGGTATACTTTTGTTTGGCCACGGTTTTGCCGCTGGTTTCGTCCACCTTTTCGCCCGGGACGAAATCGACGATGGTAAACCGGCCCAACGATTGTCCGAATTCGGGCATCTGCAATTCCACCCCTTTTTCACCCTCGACCTCCAGGGTCAAGGAGATAGCGTCGCCGAGGCGGGGGTGGGCGGGGGAGAGCGTAACCCGGGCCGTTACCGGTCCCAGATGACTCGTTCTAACCAGCTCGTCACCCCGGGCAAGGGACGGCCAACCCCAGGCCAGATTCAGCAACACCGCCAGGAACAGCAACCACTTCATCGCCGAATCCTCCGTTCCCGCATACGGAAAAAACGGATCAACGGATCCACCACGCTTCCGGTCGTATCGATGTGGATGCAATCGATGCCCAACGCGGCCAACCGTTGTCGCAACCCTTCGATGCGTTCGTGCTCCTGACGGGCTGCCGCCTCACGAAACGCCTGGGATCCCGTATCCACCACCTGGATGGCACCCGATTCGGCGTCCCTCAAGGTCATCAGTCCAATATTGGGCCATTGTTCTTCACCCTTGTCACCGATGATGACGGCAATGACATCATGTTTGCGATTGGCTGCGGCGATGGCACGATCAAAATTCTGGTCCAGGAAGTCGCTCACCAGGAAACAGACCTGGCGGCGTTTGCCGACCGTCATCATGAAATCCATGGCTTGGCTGATGTTGGTCGAGAGGTGCAAGGACTGTGCGGTGGCGGGAGGGGTTGGATCGGTACGACCGCGCCAATGCCGCAGCCAATGGGGGAGGGAGGTCCACCAGGTCGGGGGAAGGGGGGGGGGAGGCCGCTGTTGTGTACCCCGGTCGTCGCTGCCATGGGCCAGGACTTCCCGAATCACCCGAAGCGCGTGGGTTTGCCCCTTGCGGGGTGGTATGTAGTGTTCAATCCCGCCATGAAACAGGATCAAACCCACCTTGTCATCATTGTGAATGGCCGAAAAGGCCAGCAGAGCACATAATTCTGCCGTGATCTCACGTTTGGAGCGGCTCTGGGATCCAAAATCTTGAGAGGCAGAGACGTCGGCCACCATCATCAGCGACAGTTGCCGTTCTTCCTGGAAGCGTTTGACAAACGGCTGGCCGCTGCGGGCGGTGACATTCCAGTCGATGGTTCGGACATCATCGCCGGGGACGTAGGGGCGCACTTCGTCGAACTCCACCCCGCCCCCTTTGAACACCGACATGTACTCCCCCGCCAGGACATCGGCGACCTGACGACCGGTACGTATTTGAATCTCCTTGACCCGGCGGATGATTTCACTGGTTACCATGGGAGAGATCCATCATCGCTGGCGTTAGGGGACCAGAACCGTATCCAATATCCTTTGGATCAGGTGATCGCTGTTTTTGCCCTGGGCCTCCGCCTCATAACTGGGCAGGATGCGATGTCGCAGCACGTCGGGGACCAGACTTTTGACATCGTGTGGGGTGGCATAGTTGCGGCCCTGCAAAAAGGCTTGGGCCTTGGCGGCACGCATGAGGGCGATACCGGCACGGGGACTGGCGCCAAATTCGATCATGCCATCCAGCCCTTCGATTCCAGCCCCCTTGGGGTCGCGGCTGGCCCGAACCACATCGACGATATAGTCGCGCACCTTTTCATCGACGAAGACTTCCGTCACCCGACGGCGGGCCTGGAGAATATCCTCTGGACGGGCCAGTGCGCGAACCATCGGCAGCGGTTGATTGCCTGCCATCCGATCCAAAACTTTGCGTTCTTCGTCGCGATTGGGATATCCCACTTTGACCTTCATCATAAAGCGGTCCAACTGCGCCTCGGGCAGGGGATACGTCCCCTCCTGTTCGATGGGGTTTTGGGTGGCCAGTACCAAAAAAGGTTCTTCCAGGGGATAGGTCGTCCCCCCCAAGGTCACTTGTCCTTCCTGCATGACCTCCAGCAAGGCGGACTGTACTTTGGCCGGGGCGCGGTTGATTTCATCCGCCAGGACCAGATTGGAAAATACCGGACCTTTTTTGACGCTGTAGGTCGCCTCTCTGGGGTTGAAGACCTCCGTGCCCACCACGTCGGCAGGCAACATGTCGGGGGTGAATTGAATGCGTGAAAATCGGGTATCGATCGCCTGAGCCAGGCAACGGACCGTCAGGGTCTTGGCCAGCCCTGGCATCCCCTCCAACAGCATGTGACCGCCAGTCAACAGACCGATCAACAACCGGGTCACCAATGTCTCCTGACCTACCAATACTTTACCGATTTCGGTCAACAAATCGGCTCCCAGATGGTTTTGTTGTTCCATCGTTATCCTCCCGACTGACAGCCATTGCCGGGTCGCGCCATGAAACTTGTTGCCCTCCTGGCTTGGCCCAAGAGTCCGTTGCACATCGCGCCCGACCTTATTTGATCTCTCAGCACCAATGTAACCATGTCGGTACAATTTTCAAGAGCAATACTTGAATTCGATCTGCAAATGTTATCGCAATTTGCGATGAGAATAATTGTAACGGTTCGTTGAGCGGAAAAAATACGTCTCTACTGACTACCGATCGAAGGAAAAAGTTGACTACGGTTTCCGCGGGTGCTACCCCTTTTTTTGTGGACCATCTCGTTCATTTTAATCTTTCTGGTCTGACTTTCATAAACTTATGGTTGAATGACAATGATAATCCTTACAACTTCAACCTTTGGGACCACCGGATGTCCTCATTAAAAAATCGAACAATTGGCGCTATTGTTATCATTTTCATGATCAGTAACGTGTTCGTAGGACTGGTTTCGCGGTACATGCAGACCAGACATGTGGAAGATGAGACAAAAATTTACATTCGAAAGACGTTGAAAGTTTTTGCAACCCAGTTGGAGGCGGATGCAGAAGGATTGGACAAGGCCCATACCGGCATTGACAGCAACCCCGAGCTGCTCAGGCTTTTTGCCGAGCGCGATTTGCAGGGTTTGTCCGCTGCGGTCAGACCCATTTTTGAGACATTGAAGAATCAGTTTCGTATCACCCATATGTATTTCATAGAGCCCGATGGACGGATTTTCCTCAGGGCGCACGGAGAAGACCGTGGAGATATCATACGGCGCTCCACTTTCATGCGTGCCGCTTCAACCCGGCAGCCGGCGGCGGGAATCGAAATGGGAGTTCATTTTTTTTCCCTTCGCAACGTGCATCCGGTCACTTGGAATGGTCGGTCCATTGGTTATTTCGAGTTGGGTCAGGAGATCGAGCACATTTTTGCCAACGTAAAAAAAATAACTGGCCAGGAAATTGGTCTGCTGATGACCAATGACTATGCCAATGCCAAGCATGTCAATGTTGTCAGAGATAATATTCATGGGTTCAATCTGTTGGAATCCACGGATCCCCTTCTGACCCACCAACTGGCATCCAGCCTTGAAAAAGAACAACTGGAGCAGGGGCTTCGAAAAGTGGTTGTCCTGTTGCACCAGGGCAATTTTGGCGCCCACGGCATCGGTTTGGCGCCATTCAAGGATATCAACGATGAGGTGGCCGGGATTTTTTTCATCCACTTTGATTTAACCGAGCAACTTATTGAGATACAAGACGTTCTGTCATGGAATATCTTCATTTCCGCTTTGGTATTGATCTTGTCGGCAGTGACTTTCTATGCCTCCATCCGCAAAAGTCTGGGTGTTTTTTCACGTCTGCAAGGGACGATTCAAGAAGTCACCGACACCTGGGATCTGACCAGGAGGATCGAGGTGGACTCTACCGACGAGATCGGCACTTTGGCCAACGGATTTAACCGTTTTATGGAAAAATTGACCAAGGTGTCCGAAGAATTGCACACCTTGAACCGTGACTTGGGCGATCGGGTACAGGCCCGCACGGCAGAGCTTTTGTATCAAATCCAGGTGCAACAGGAAACCGAAGTCAAATTGACCAAGGCCTTGAATGAAGTGCAGGAGAAAACGGATCATCTGCAATCGATCATGGAATCGGCCCTGGAAGCGATTATCACCATCAATGTCCAGGGTGAAGTGTTGGAATTCAATCCGGCGGCACAGCGACTGTTTGGCTATTCCTGGGAGGAGGTGGCTGGTCAGGAACTTTTACAACTCATCATTCCACCGGATCAACATCAAGCCCACCGTCAAGCCTTGGAGCAATGGTGCAAACGGCCAGTCGATGGAATGCAACACGGACGCAGGCTAAGCATGACCGGCATCTGCGCTGACGGGCATCAGGTGGAATTGGAAATGTCGTTGGTCCCCCTCGTCAACAGGGGGGAATGGACCTTTACCGGATTCATCCGTGATGTCACCGACTACCGGCAACTGCTGACCTCTTTGCGCGATACCCTTGATGTGGCAGAGGCGGCCAATCGTACCAAAAGCGAATTTCTGGCCAACATGAGTCACGAGATCCGTTCGCCAATGAATGCCATCATCGGTATGACCGAACTGGTACTCGATTCTCCCGACCTGTCCCATACTCATAGGGAATATCTTGAAATTGTGCAACAATCTTCCAGCGCTTTGCTGGGGGTCATTAATGAAATCCTGGATTTTTCCAAGATCGAGGCGGGACAACTGGACCTGGAAGAGGTCCCGTTTTGCGTGGAGCAGGAGGTGGAAGAGGCCTGCGAAACCATGGCGATTCATGCACACCGAAAAAAATTGGAACTGTATTGTCGTACCGATGCCGATGTCCCGGAGGAGCTGATTGGGGATCCGCTGCGTTTTCGGCAGATTGTGATCAATCTGGTGAACAATGCCATCAAATTCACCGAGAGGGGTGAAATTATTGTTCGGGTGGGTGTGATTCCTGTCGAAATCAACCCAACCCACCTCGGTCTGAAGGTGACGGTCGCCGATTCGGGTATCGGCATCCCCAGAGAAAAAAGGGAATCCATCTTTCAATCCTTTACCCAGGCCGATGGATCGACATCTCGGCGTTTTGGTGGCACGGGCCTCGGCTTGGCCATTACCAGACAACTGGTCCGGATGATGGGAGGGGAAATCTGGGTGGAGAGTGACGAGGGGAAGGGGTCGGTTTTTTATTGTAACTTGTATTTCAAGCGCAAGGAGTCTGATCAAAAAAATTCTCGCCGGCCCAACCAGCTTTCGCTTCGGGGGATTCGAGCGTTGGTTTGCGACGCCCATGCCGAGGGCAAAATGATTGTCCAGGAGATCCTGGGACAGGCGGGCGCGGAAGTGGAAACGGTCGATGGTTGGGAGGAATTGCGGCAGTTGTTGCATCAAAACACTGCCATCGTTTCGCCTTTTCAATTGCTTGTTATCGATTACTCCCCGGTGACCATGGGGGGAAGCGATCTCGATGGTACGGATATCGTCCTGCCCGACCGTCTTCGGACACTGTGTCTGAAACCTTTGAATCTGCTTGCCGATGCCATCCCCAAACGAGGTTTATCGGCCGACTGCGAATGGCTTAACAAGCCGGTTCAAAGAAGAATGTTGTTGAAAACCATTGGTCAAATCCTTGATCTGGAGGATGCGCCTGCCACATCTCTGGCGGACGGCGAAACCTTGTCGCCGGTGAGCCGAACCTTGAACATCCTTCTCGTCGAGGATCTGTCCAACAACCAACGTCTGGCTCGCGACATTCTTGAGAAGGTTGGCCATGGAGTCACCACTGCCGACAATGGTTGGGAGGCGTTGCGACTTCTGAAAACTGAAAATTTCGATCTGGTTTTGATGGATTTGAATATGCCGGAACTGGACGGTTATGAAACCACCCGGAAAATTCGTTGTGCCGCTGTTGAGGACGGCTTTAATCCTGATATTCCCATTATTGCCGTCACCGCCCTGGTGGTCCCCGAAGAGGAAAAAAAATGTTTCGATTGTGGGATGAACGGTTATGTACGCAAGCCGTATCGGGCTTCCGATTTGCTGGAGGCCATGGATGCGGTCATCAACAAAGAGTCGCTTCGGGATCGAAGGGCTGTCGAAAAGAAGGCAGAAACAGGCGCATCCCTGGATTGGGAGGCCAGGCAATGGTTTCAGGAATTTTTTTTTCGCGATGCCCCATCGCACCTGGATAATTTGCAGCGGTCTGTGGAGCAGCGATCATTGTCCTCGGCGTTGGATGAATCACAATGGGTCCTGGACGTGGCTATTCATCCCTCGGCAGGCCGGATCAAGGCCAAGGCATTGCGACTGAAAGGTCAGTTGGAGATGAAGGATTGGCAGGCATCAGACAAGTGTCTCAGCGACCTGATGGAAGAGTATCAGCGGCTTGAACAAGCCGTTTACCACAAGGATGCCGTGCCTCCAGCGGTCACTTCTGCCTCGGATTGAGAGGTGGGTCTCGAGAAGGAGCGGTGCCTTTCCCGGCAGGGGGATGGACGAAGGTCCAAATACCAGTGAAATAATTAATTTCCGTCCCTGTCCATCCATCTGTCCCGGCTTAATTTGCCTGATTGGGTGGGATATTTTTTAGGAAATGTTCGGCCCACAGAGTCAGATCGTTGGCCAGTTGGGCGATGGTCTGGGTCCAGGAGGAGGGGGTAGTTTGACGATAGAGACGTGCAGAGGGATACCAGGGGGCGTGGGTTCCGGCGGCAAGCCAGCGCCATTCCGAGGCATACGGGATCATGATCCAAACCGGTTTCCCCAAGGCCCCGGCGAGATGGGCCGTAGCGGTTTCAATGCTGACGACGAGATCCAGTTGCGACATGATGGCGGCAGTGGCGGCAAAATCGGTCAGGATGGTCTGGGGATTGAGGATCGGGAGTGGATCCAATTCGCCGGGGAGGGTCTCTTTTTGCAACGAAACCCATCGGATGCATCGGATGGCGAACAGAGGCTGGAAATCCTGTGCTTGCAGTTGGCTGCGTGATTTCCCACGCCAGGCCAAGCCGATGGCGGGATGTTTGTCGATCGGTGGCCATCCTTGCAGGGACAGATGGTCGGGGGGGAACAGGTAGGGAACTTTTTGGGGAATGCTATCCAGGCGGGTTTTGAAGATCCTGGGCAGGGACAGCATCGGGCAGCAATAGTCGGCCTCAGGCATGGGATCGTCGATTGTCACCGCGTGTTCGATGGCGGGGATGGCGGCAAACAGACGGAGCAGGGCCTGGTCACAGGTAACGAGGGTTCTGGCCCCTTGTCGGGTCAACTCCTGGGCATAGCGGATCATCTGGATGGTATCCCCGAATCCTTGCTCCTGAATCAATACGATGCGTCGTCCATGCAGCGGTTCTCCCTGCCAGACGGGAAGGGGAAAAGTTTTTTGGGTCTGCCGATAGTGACGGGTACGCCAACGCCATTCGTTTTCCGTCCATCCTTCTTCGTATTCCCCCAGCATCAGCAAGGCGCGACTCAGGTTGTAGTGGATTTCCGCATTGTGGGGATCGATGGCCAAGCCGCTGCGATAGCTGGCGATGGCTTCCTCTGGAGCTTTCAGCGCCATGAGACAGACACCAAGATCACCGTGCAGGGAAGCGTTGTCGGGTTCGTGGGCCAGGGCCTGGCGAAACAGGGGTTGCGCCAGATCGGGGCGATGGGTCAACATATGGACTCGGGCCAGATTGGCCAGGGTTTCGGGATGATCGGGCTGATGGTGCAAGCTTTGTTCGTAATCGGCGCAACTTTCTTCGAAGCGACCGAGATGCTGTAGTACCAAGGCGCGAAAATTGAGATATTCCCAAGAGTCTGGTACCAGACGGCAGGCTTGGTTCAGATGTTGGAGTGCCTGCAGCGATTGACCCGCCTCATGACTGGCCGCCCCCGACAGGTACCAGGCATCGGCATTGTCCGGGTCCACCTCCAGGACTCTTCCGGCAATGGCGAGGGTCTGGGCCGGGCGGTTGGCCTGGAGGTGATCCAATGCTTTTTTCAGGGCCAGAATGTGTTGAATATTCATGATGGGTTTCCAGGGCCAGGCACAGCGCAACGGGTCAAACGTCAGGATGTTTTTTATTTTTCAGGTCCGGGTGAATCCGAATGATGGCTGGCTGAAGCGACGATTGATTGGGAACGTGTTCCGTCTCCTCCGGCCCGCCGACATGCAGGGTATCTTCCCCGAAGAGAATTTGGCAAGTGGGGGTTGAGCAATTTTCAATGACAAATCGTGAAGAAAACGGAAAAAAGCCCGGCCGCGGTGGTGGTTTTGTCCCGGTGGGGGATGTCTTGGGCCGTATCATGGGCGATTTTTCCGATCGTCCCCAAAGCAAGGGGCAGAAATTGGGGGGGCTCTGGGTCCACGCGGTTGGCGAGCAGGTGGCCAAACATTCCCAACCCGAGCGGCTCGCTCGCGGTTTGTTGACCGTCCGAGTCGATTCGCCGGTGTGGTTGACGCAACTGTTGCATATGAAATCGGTGCTGTTGGCCAAATTGTACGCCGTCAGTTCAGACACGGGGATCCGTGATTTACGTTTTGTACAAGGGTCGCTGCGCACACGGAGCACTTCTCAGGGCGAAAAGTCCAATATTGACAGACTGCCCCCCCCCAACCCCGAAGAGGTGCAAAGAGCGATGCATATGGTGGCTTCGGTGGTTGATTCCGATTTGCGTGCCGCGCTGCAAAAATTGGCGCAAACCATGTTGGTGCGGCGTCGGTGCGGATGAGTTTTTTTTATGATGTGGTCGAGATGGCGCATGAACTCAAAATTTTTTTTTTCGAATTGGGCGACTCATGTCAGGTTGCGATGAGAATTATCTTGATCCCGCGCGCCGACATTGGGAGGATGCGGAACAGCGTTTTTTTCTTCAACGATTTGCCAACGCTGATTATTTCTACTTTGTTACATTCGTTAATTCGAGCAAACCATTGATAGTGTGCTGATATATATAATAAATATTGAAAGAAAA
>JADFZF010000290.1 GCA_015232645.1 Magnetococcales bacterium
CAATGTGAAACTCTTTCTTATGGCGGGACCAATATTCGGCTCAGAGGATTCAAGATCGTTCTCATGACCTACAAACTGATCGTCTGCATCAAAGAACGTTTTACGAATGCACCCTCATGTGCCGGGGGGGGCAGTGTGGCGATGGTGAAACAATTGGAGCAGATCATCCAAAGGCGTGGGCTGAAGATGGAAATTGAGCAGATTCACTGCCTGGGGCAATGCAACCAGGGCCCCAATATGCGCATCGCCCCCGGGAAAGATATGTATCACCACGTCACCCCGCAGGATTTGGAAGGCATCATCGACAAACTGGCGTTTTATAATGCGACGGCACCCGCCCTGGGTCAGGAGACCTGAAGAACGCCCCCCTTTGGATGGAATGGACAAGACTTGGGATGTGTTGGCAGGAGACCCCCCCTGTTCGCCACGATAAGGGTCTCCCGCAACGATCCTGATCATATCAAATAGGTGTAAACGAGTCCGATGGCGGCGCAGGCGCCGATGACCTTCATGATGTCCTGTTTGTATCGCCACAGGGCCAGGAATGCGGCCACCGACATGATGGCGTAGAACCATTCAAATGGGCCGGAGAAGGGTGCGCTCTTGGTGGCTTGGGGCCAGAGTACGTGCCAGCCGAAGAAGAGCGCCAGATTGAGAACGACGCCCACCACTGCGGCGGTGATACCTGTCAGGGGCGCGGTGAACTTGAGATCGCCGTGGGTGGCTTCCACCAGCGGACCACCTGCCAGGATGAACAGGTAGGAGGGTAGGAAGGTGAAGAAGGTGGCGACCGAAGCCCCGACGAATCCGGCCAAAAGCAGCATGTCGGGTCCGAAGACTTGCTTGGTCCAGGCGCCCACGAAGCCGACAAACGCCACCACCATGATTAACGGACCGGGTGTGGTTTCGCCCAGGGCCAGACCGTCGATCATCTGGGTACCGCTCACCCATTGGTAGTGATCCACGCCGCCCTGATAGACGTAGGGCAGTACCGCATAGGCCCCGCCGAAGGTGACCAGTGCCGCTTTGGTGAAGAATTCGCCCATGTCTTTGAGTACGGGATGCTGTAGTAGGAGCATGGCTGCCCCCCAGAGAACCAGTCCCGACACCGCCAGGATCGTCAAGCGCATGGCGTTGAATTGAGTGTGTTCGGGCGAGGGGGTATCGTCGTCGATCAGCGCCGGTCCGTAGGTTTTGTTGCTGGCGCTGTGACCGCCGCCCACCTTGAATTGCTCCGGGACCACCTTGCCGCCGATGAATCCCAGTATGCCCGCGCCCAGGACGATGTAGGGGAAGGGGATGCCCAGGGCGAAAATGGCGATGAAGGAGAGTGCTGCCAGGGTCCACAGCAGGTTGTTCTTCAATGCCCGGGAGCCGATGCGCCAGGAAGCGAAGACGACGATGGCGACCACGGCTGGTTTGATACCGTTGAACACCCCTTTGACCAGGGTGACATCGCCGAACGCCAGATAGACGTAGGTCAGCCCCGCCAGGATGAATAACGAGGGCAACACGAACAGCGTGCCGGCGACGATGCCGCCCCAGGTGCGGTGCAACAGCCAGCCAATGTAGATGCACAGTTGCTGGGCTTCGGGACCGGGTAAGACCATGCAATAGTTCAGCGCGTGCAAAAACCGATGTTCGGAGATCCAGCGTTTCTTCTCCACCAGATCCTGGTGCATGACGGCGATCTGTCCGGCAGGCCCCCCGAAACTGATGAATCCCAGTTTTAACCAATAAAAGAAAGCCTCCCAAAAGGTGGGGTGAGGTGGTCGTTCGCGGGGTGGGTCGTTCTCATTCATGGGTTTTCTTCCTGATTAGAGAAATAAAGATGGTAATCGTCCAGGATGCGTGCCCCCTCTTCCAGGAGACGGTCGTCATCCTGGATGCGGGTTTTCATCCCCTTGAGCAAGGCCAGGAAGCCGGGAGCTTCCCCGATGCTCCCTTTCTCCTCACCCATATCCAGGTCATGGACCAGCCGGGCGAGACGCGATAACGCGTGATTGTCCTCCAGTCCGAAGGAGGCCAGCAGCGTCTCAAAGGTGACCCGGACGCCCATGTGGGAAAAACGGGCGCCGTCGAAGTCGAAACCGATGGCCTCCGGCGGCAGTTCCCCGGGAGAGGTGAACCAAACGAAACGCGCTTGCGGATCGATGAAGCGGCGTATCAGCCAAGCGGAGGTCAGCCGGTCCACCCCCAGGTTGCGACGGGTTGCCCACAGACAGCCCTGGAACGCATTGATGTCCAGGGATTCGACCGTTCCTGATCGGGTTCTGGGCTCGCCGGGGAAAAGACGGGTATTGAGTTCTCGTTCCAGGGTGAGAAGCCGGGTTTCCACCTCCTGCCGCGCCTGTCCAGGGAAAAAGTCGATGTCGCTGACCTCGCTGAAGCGTCGGCGCAAGGTGCGCAAGGTTTTTTTGAGATGGTTGGTGTCGGGAAAGTTGGGATCCAGCTTATCCAGTTCTGCGCCCAGTCGAGCGTATTCCTTGCTGCGGTCGAACAGGGTGCGGAAGCCCGCTTCCTGGATTGTTGTCAGGGGTGTCACCCGGAGTACCTCGGCTTGGCCCCCGCTGGCCCGCACGCCAACGGCCAGGTCCGACAACCGTTCCAGATACGTTTTTGTGTCGGGCAGGAGATAGACCCCATCCCGCAACACGGCTGCGCCGTAACCTTTGAGTGTGCGCCATGCCCGCATGCGTTCCGTGGCGTTCTGGGAAGGCAAGCTGAGAACGAGGGCGAGAAATGAGGATTCCATTCGTGCGTCCATCTGCGACATGGTGATTTTCCCGAATCATGGTAGCCGGGTTTGTGTGACCAGGACTTCGGTGGGAAAGTCTTGGTACGCCGTACTCATTTTCAATGTTATGAACTCTACGATAATGTAGACATGATTGCAACATATTTTATCGCGATACTTTGGCTGGCCAGGGGATGCTGATGCGGGGGAAGGGTCTGGAATGGACAATGGCGTCCCTTCCGATTGGCCCATTCGGCAGGATCTTGGGCGTAATGGGAGCCAAATTTGGAAAATTTCAGTGGACGTGGATGGTAAAATTCAGGACAATCGGAGTGTGGGATAGCTGTTTTCGTG
>JADFZF010000291.1 GCA_015232645.1 Magnetococcales bacterium
ATGGCACCGGCCTTGTTTTCCGTCGGTTTTGGCCCCGACGCCGGGCCAAGGGTGAAGGTGTGCGTCAACTCGTTTTCGATTTTTTTGGCCTCTTCCGAGTGGGGTTGGCATGTCGGCAGGGAAAATTCATTGATGGAGGCGATGAAACTGCGCCAACTGCTTTTTTTCCGTTTAACCTCGTGTTGTTCGCCGTCAACGGCCGGGGAAACGGCGCCTCTGTTCAACACTTTTTTGGTAGTGCTGGCGGCGGTGGCAGGTTCAATCCCCAGCAGCTTGCGCCATTCGCGGATGGATTGGGGCCGATCAGTTTCTAAAACTTCCAAGGCCTTGTCCACGGCCTTGAGGAATTCCGGGTTGAAACGTCCCTTGCCAACTTCGAGGGCCGGTTTCATGGGATCCATGTCGTTGCGCAACCGAGCGGCGATGCGCATGGCGGCGTCGGTTGGCTTTTTGCCGGAAATGCAGCGGTAGATCACCCCCCCCATGGCATAGATATCGGACCATGGTCCTTGTCGCTCTCCAGAAGAGTCGTATTGTTCGAAAGGAGAATAACCGAGACTGAGGAGGCTGGTCATGTCATCGCCCGCCGACTGCCGGGCGGAACCGAAGTCGAGAATGACTGGCGTCCCATCCTGACGAATCAGAATATTGGGTGGTTTGAGATCACGGTGAATGAAATTGGCGTTGTGCAGGACTTCGAGTCCGTCGAGAAGCGGTGGAAGCAGTTTGCGGACCTCATTTTCGGTCAAGGTTTTTTTTCGTTTGAGCAACCCGTCCATCCCTTCGCCATCGACGAATTCCATCACCATATAGGCGGTATTGGAATCACGGAAAAAGCTGACCACTCGGACAATGGCGGAATGTCGAAAGCGGGCGAGGATTTGCGCTTCCTTGAGGAAACGTTTCAATCCCCACTCGAACTTTTCCTTGCAATCTGGGGAGTTGGGCTGAACCTGACGATCTTCGGTACGAGAAGCAAAGGTGCTCGGAAGGTATTCTTTGATGGCGACCAATTGGTCCTGATTGGTATCACGTCCCAGGTAGGTGATGCCGAACCCCCCTTTGCCGAGGACCTTGATGATCTCGAACCAGAGGATTTTGGATCCTGCCGGGAGAGCGTCGGTAAACTGTGTGGAACTCATGCAACCGTCCCGGTCATTATTTCATCATGGAATTCGGTGAACCCTGCCGATGCCTTACCGCTCCCAGGCGGACCACGGTTTGAAGAAGCCCCCCTTGGCCACCCGAGCACGGACGTTTGAGAAGGTTGATTAGATTATGGAACCTGCCTCCACGCACGCCTGGAAATGGGTATAACCGATGGTGCCAGGGCAAGGCAAGTCATCCAGAAGATTTCTGCGACGATGAGGTGATGAACTTCATCCCCGATATTCGGAAACCAGGGAGCGCAAGGCCCCTGCCTGATCATCCAGCACCTCGGAAGAGAGTCCGATTTCTTCGTCGGTCAGCGTATTGACTTTTTGCTCTTCGACATTGGTACGAATTTCATGAGTGTCTTCCGGCCAGGAGGGGGCGGAAGCGAGGGTTTGAGTCTCACAATCGTCGAAAAAGTGGTCACCTGATTCGGGGAGCAGGTCATATTGATCATTCGCGTCGCGGTGGAAACGGAACATGTTGATGAGGGTTTCCAGGCCATTTTTGGCCAGGACCGATAACCCGACGACAAGGAAGACGCTTCCTTCCAAGGCCCACAAACCGACCGCTTTTCCTGAAATGGATGGCCAGGGGCGTTGTTTGCGTTGCAGCGCGGGCATGGTTTCGCCAACGCGGGTCATGGCAGTGTTGTTTTTGCGAATCCTGCGATCCACTTTCTGGTTGGCCAGAATCGATGGTTTGACATTCCAACGCCGGCCTGCTCCACCCCCGTTGGGACTGGCTCCGGTATGTCGAGCGGCTGATTTTCGTTTCGTCCAGGTTTCTTGAGACATTGGCATACCATTTGTTGAACAAAATCTTGGACTTCTTTAAATTTTTCTACAATCAAACCCCCTGGGATCGGTGAGGAGCAGGGTTGGTTGCGAGGTGCAAGATTTCAGCGGCCTGGTCATGGTTGCCGCTGGGGAAAACCTCATCAAGGGTCGAAGGTTGGCATCTGGCTCTGCTATAATGGGCTCCGGTGTTTGACGACATTTCTCTCATGAGAGTATTTGACAACATGGCAGCTTCCGCCCCCCACAGTCCGCGTCACCCCAATTTGTTGCAGGCCACCCCGGAAGAGGCTCTGCGACTGTCTCAGCAACAGGACACCGTTTTCATCGATATTCGATCCGAAATCGAGCATTTTTTTGTCGGCAGTCCCCTGGGAGTGGTCAATATTCCCTGGCAGGACGCCCCCGATTTTGAAATCAATCCCCATTTTCTTGCCCAGGTTTCCCGGGTGGCCCGTCAAGATCAGGCCATTCTTTTGATTTGTCGTTCCGGACACCGCTCCATTGACGCCGGTAATTTCTTGTTGAAATCTGGGTTTACCGTCGTCTACAACGTCCTTGAAGGCTTTGAGGGGGATCGGGATGAAAATAATCACCGATCCAGCGTCAACGGCTGGCGCTTTCGCGGCCTGCCGTGGGTCCAATGTTGATGGCCCCAGGGAGGCGGCATGGTTTCGATTCCCTCATTCTTTCCCTGCTGGCTTTTATTAACCCATTCCCCGCGGTTATACAAGTCGTGACGTTTGCCTGAAGAGACATTTTCCAATCAGGATTCGCTAAATGGTTCGGAAGCAACGTATGTTACCTGGAAATGATGCCCATCGGTCACCTTTCTCCGGTCTGGTTTCGATAACGCAAGAATGATGCCTGAATTTGTCTATAATAAAAACAAGCGCTTACCCCCTATTGGTCCCGTCGGAGCGTTGACGCTGTTGCACAATGTGTCAACAGTTTGTCAATTTATTTTGCATTTTGCCACGACACGGAACGCGAAGCGAGTGGTGGCACGACCCACGGAAAGAGTGAGCCCGATCCATCCCATGAACGGGCCGTAACCGTGCAAGGGTGTTTCCAGAGGACCGTCCCCCTCCATGACCCGATTGTTCGTGGAGGGAGTTGAATGGCGGCGTCTTAGTTCT
>JADFZF010000292.1 GCA_015232645.1 Magnetococcales bacterium
ACCTTCCCATCGATCTCCCCTGGGTGGCCCGTCGGGTCATGGAACACATTCATCCAACTCTGATCATCGTCATGGAAACCGAATTGTGGCCTGGGTTGTTCGCCGCTGCCCGGCAACGCAGGGTGCCGGTGATGATCGTCAACGGGCGCATTTCCCCTCGATCGTTGGCCAACTATGTCCGGGTGCGATGGTTCATGCGGCGCTTCTTGTCCTCCGTCGCCCTGTTTGTAATGCAATCCTCCATGGATGCAGAACGCATTGAGAAAATAGGGGTCTCAAGGGATCGCATTCGTGTCTCTGGAAACATCAAGTACGATCAGGCCCTGATCCGACCCCGACCCGAAGCCATGCTCGAAATGCAAAAAATATTGGGTCAACCCGGCCCCGATCCCATTTTGCTGGCCGCCAGTACCCATCCGGGGGAGGAGGAAATTGTCCTCGACGTTTTTCGACGTCTCAAGACCAGGTATGCCTCACTGCGGCTGATTCTGGTTCCCAGGCATCCCGAACGGACCGAACAGGTGGCGCTGATGATCCAAAATTACGGCTGCAACCTGCAAACCCTCTCCCAGTCCCATGGACAATGGCCCGATCGGGTCTTGTTGGTGGATCAGGTAGGGTGGCTGACACGGTTGTATGGATGGGCTCGGCTGGTATTTGTCGGCGGCAGCCTGGTCAGTCATGGGGGGCAAAACATGTTGGAACCGGCTGGGTGGGGTGTTCCCGTCGTCTTTGGACCGCATACATTCAACTTCAAAGATATCTCCCGGCAGTTGCTGGCGGCGGGCGGGGCCCTGGTCGTCGCCAACGCCGATGACCTGCATGCGGCGTTCGGCCGCTTGTTGGACGATGAAGATTTATGGCTGCGCATGGGCCAGGCGGGGCGCGCGGTGGTCGAGGAAAACGCCGGCGCCTTGGGGCGTACGCGACATGAAATTTCCATGATCTTGAAAGAACTGGGCCATGAACCGACTGCTCCCGTTTCTTGATGGTCGAACAAAGGCCCACGGATGGCTGGTACGCAGTGGGATGGCTGTTCTAGGTGGCATGGGACGGGGCTACGGTTGGATTCAGGCGCAGCGATCCAGCGCTTACCAAAAGGGGATCCTATCTTCGTGGAAGGCCGATTGTCCGGTCATTGCGGTGGGCAATCTGACCGCCGGAGGCACCGGAAAAACACCCATGACCGCCTGGCTGGGACGCTATTTCCTCGGCAGAGGCATCCCCTTGGCCATAGTGAGCCGCGGTTACCGACAGCAATCTCGTGCCGCCATTACCGTGGTTGCCGATGGGCAGGGGCATTACCTGTCGGCACCGGAGGCGGCCGATGAGGCAGTGCTCCTGGCCCATGCGCTTCCCGGAGCCAGGATTCTCACGGGAACCGATCGCAGGCGTCTCATCCAGCATGCGTTCCAGCACCTGGAATGCCGCTTGATCCTCATGGACGATGCCTATCAGCATCTGCAGGTCAAACGTGATTTTAACCTGTTGCTTCTGGATGCCCATCATCCATTGGGCAATGGCCGTCTCCTTCCCGGCGGTCTTTTGCGCGAAATGCCTCAGGCCATGGCGCGCGCCGATGCCGTTATTGTGACTCGCGCCGGAGATAAACACGACATCGATGCCACAACCGCCATCATTCGTCGATATGCCCCAGGCGTACCGATGGCCTATTGTCGGCACCAACCCCGGTACTGGATTCGGGCGGGCGACAACAGCATTTGGCCCCTGAACTCCTTGGCGGGTGAAAAGGCCTTGGCATTCTGCGGTATCGGCAATCCGGAAAGCTTCCGCTCCACTCTAGCCGATGTATCGGTGTCACCTGTATTTTTCCAAGCGTTCCCTGATCATTACCCCATCGACATCTCCGAAATACGCCATCTGGAGGGCTTGGCGCGAACTCACGGTGCTAGTGTCCTACTGACCACGCAGAAAGATTACGTCAAAATTCCTCCTGGCCTCACCCATCTGCCCATTTATGCCTTGGTGATCGATATTCACTTCCTACAAATACCTTCCTGGCTGACACAACGTCTTGAAGAAATCGCCGCAATGGTCATTCAGCCCTCTGGCCGCTGATGCCGGTGAAAATAACGGAACAATTGAACGAAAAAAAAAACCCCCTGCCTTTTTGTCCCGGATGGGAACGGAGTGCAGGGGGGGTGAACAAGGTGTTGCCGCTTTCTTTCCAAACTCTTACTGAGAGGGAAAAGCCGGGTAGTTGATCATTTTCCCGCCCAAGTTGGGCTCATCTCCAACCCAACCATGTCCAGCAGATATTTTGTTAGTGGACCTTTTCCCAGATCCGGCGCTTGACAGCGTACAACAGTGCGGTCAAAACGAGCAGATAACCGATCACCCAGAAGCCCAAGGATTTGCGTTCTTCCATGGTCGGTTCAGCAGCCCAGGCCAAAAAGGTGACGAGGTCGTGAGACAATCGCTTCAGGGAACTATCGCTGCCATCGGCATACTTGATGGCGCCATCGGAAAGAGGCTGGGGCATGGCCAGAAAATTTCCGGGAAAATATTTATTGAAGGTACCACCAGCGGCCAAACGTTCCAACTTGGCCTTCATTTGCTCCTTTTCATGAGCACTGATCAATAGCGCCGATTGGAGTTCCAAGGCATCGGCTTCGGAGATTTCTCCCCCCTTGGCCGCTACTTTTTTGGCCAACTCCATTTCGGCATCGGTCAGATAACCGTTGAGGAGGGCATAAACGTAGTCTTCATAACCTTTTCTGGCCTTGGTGATCAGGGAAAGGTCGGGGGGGACGACCCCGAATGAATCCTTGGCAGCCGTTTCATCCATGGCTCCGATCATGCGGTCCAGTTTGGTCCGACCCTGTACCTCGGCAAGCTTTTTGACTTCCACCTCCGAAAAACCAAGTTTGCGCAGCTGATCGAATTTGATCAGACTGATGGAATGGCAGCCCATGCAGACCTCAACCGCGACTTGGGCTCCGCGTTTGGCTGCGGTCTTGTCGAAAGAGCCGAACATACCTACATGATTCCAGTTCTGCGCTGGAGGTTCAGGGGCGCCGGATGAGGCGAATAGGGCGACGGGAACCATTGTCACC
>JADFZF010000293.1 GCA_015232645.1 Magnetococcales bacterium
CATCAGGACTTGCCCACCAGCACCAACGCGTCTCCCATCCTTTCCAGGCCGCGAAGCGAAGCACCTGAAAATTGCCATGAAAGACCTACCGGCTCGATTTTTCCCCATTTTTCGATCATACCATGATGCCCGAAATCTCTCGCGGCATGGGAATACGATAAACTATCAACGGCAAAGGCAGGGTGGACCACATCCGGAATCCCATGGACGAGGTATTTCATCCATTCGGTTGCACAGAAATGATCGTCGACTGTTTGTCATCCGCTTTCCTCAGTCAGGAATGGCAATATTGGCACGCTGGGCTATTTTTCGGGACAGCGTTTCAAAATCCTTGTAGGCCTCCCGGACCGCCTGGTTATGGGCGCCCAAGGCGCCGTCGGCCGGCTTGAGATGAAAGATGGGCTTGCTTGCTTCCTGCCCCATGGGGACCAGGCTGCGGTAATGCTTCAGCAATATGAAACAATTTTGATCATTTTTTACAGACATTTCTCCATTAATTTCTTCATCCAGCATGTATTTCCTGTACTCACCCGGTATGCGGGATCCATTTTTCATAAGATTGAACCGGGCGATCCTTTCGCACCGAATGTTGCATGACGATGTACCCGAGGGGTTCGATCTTTCCTTGAGGCAGCTCAAAGTCGACTACGGATTTGAGACCGGCAGTAAAACTCCCATGCCGCTTGTTCCACCCAGATCGCCACTCCTTCAGAGTCGGTCCCAGGTTGCGAAGTCCCTGCAAAGAAAAAAGATCGGGACCCAGAGGAACGATCAGGTGATCGGCGGCAATCAGGGCAGCCCGATTGATTGCCCCCAGGTTGGGACCCAGGTCAGTCAAAATCACCTGGGCCTGATGCCTAACCGCCCCACTCTGCACAATTCTCCAAAAGGATGAAGTGACACGAAAGGCCCGCTCCTCATTATCCAAACTCTTGGGCCAAGTCTCGGATAGATCGGCTTCAAAGGTGGACAGGTTCAGGTCGCCTGGAATCAGGGCCAATTGATCCGTGATTTCCACCAGGTACGGCTCGGACACGTCGCCGGTACCGTTTTTCAACAGGTAACCGCTTTTAAAAATCGTGTAGGGTTCTTTTTTCTCAGACCAGAGTAATTCCAGACGTTCTTCGTCAAGAAAAGCCGAAGACAAATTCCCTTGCGGATCCAGATCGGCCACCAGCACCCGCAACCCAAGTCCCGACATCATCCACGCCACATGGTAAACCAGAGATGTCTTACCTACACCTCCTTTATTATTGAAAAAAACGATGACGGGAACGCTCATGGACGTGGCCTCACGGTAAAAAGTACATGATTGGGTTCCACCTCATGCTTGGCGGAAGGATTGCCGTTATCCAGCAGAGATTTATCCGCTATCTGGAGGCCTGCCCCAAATTTTTGAACATATCCCAAATTTTTCATCACCTCGGCAATCATTGGGTTACGGTAGTCGGTGATCCCTGGGTGACCAAAATTCTTCATCGTCACCTGACCAAAAGGACCGCCGGGATTCTGGATCTCGATTCGGTCCCGATACCATGTGAGCCGGACAGGGGCATGAGAGGTCTTGTAGTCCCGGTGCATGACGGCGTTGCGGGTCAATTGCTGCAGGGCGGGCAGCGGATAGTCATGGGATTGGATTTCGGTGGCAGCCGAGGTAATATTTATAGCCACATAAATATTCGCCCGTTTTACCTCATCCAACTGTCGCAACAGCTCGGGTAATGGACCATGAATTTCCCTCTAGTCGACGATGGGATCGGACAAGGCCGTCCCATCAATCCGCAAAAATTGAATATAAGCTCCTGGAATAAAACTTGCCGGTGATTTGCCAATCGCCAGGATGCCCGCCACCGTAGGTACCGGTTGGGGCAAATCGCAACGAAGTCATCTGATGTGCCAGCGGGCGATTATTTCGCTCCAAGACGTCCGCGGTCACAGCGCATGGGAGATAGGTACGACGAAAAAGATCCTCATCCAGGTCATTCAGAGAAGCCCACCCGAGGGGTTCTTGATCGTGAGGAACATCCAATGAGCGACGTTTTTCGTTCAGTCGCCTTTCCTCCTCCACCGTGGCCGTATCTCGACGGGGACCGACACGAATCCATGTGCGACCGTGGAATCGGACTGGTGGTGAGTCGGAAGGCTGTACGATGACCACCGCCATTTCACATCCTTGCAGCTTTCGCTTCTCCACACTCAACACCGGAAATGGCAAAATGTTGCCGTCGGAACGCATATGAGCGAGGTTTTGCAGGAGCTGATCGGTCATGGTAAGGTTTGAACATTTTCCTTGATCGGTGACGCCAATAAAAATGATTCCTGGTCGTCGATTTTCTTGCATATCGTTGGCAAAGGCGCACACCGCCTGACGGACCTTCCCTGGGTCAGAAACGATTCCTTTCGTTCCACCCGATCCGATTCCAGGTCGACCAACAAAATCTCCAATTCTTCGTCCGTCATATCAGCCTTCCATCGGCAACCATTCAGATCTGTCATCCTTTTTGACGATACGCCATGTTCCCATCCCTGGGAAGGTCAAGTATGGACCTGTCAACGGGGTAGGACTGGAAGAAAGGGGGGCAGAGCCATTGTGTCACCCCCTCGCTCCCGGAGCAAAATATAAAAGATACTCTTGATTGCCATTCGCGCCGGTAATGGGGGATGGGACGACACCGGAGACATGCAATCGGGACGCTATACACTGATGAGTGACCATGGCAATGGCTTGCTCCCGTGCCTGTTGATCGAACACAACGCCTCCCGAGGCCACCTGATGTGCGGGAAGTTCAAACTGCGGTTTGATCAGCAGGATACCCAATCCGTTGGGTTTCAATACCGCAAGAATCGGGGGAATGATGGTGGCCAAGGCGATGAAGCTGCAATCCGCCACCGCACAATCAACCCCATCGGGGATATGATCGGGTCGGAGATCGCGCACATTGAAACGGTCCATGACCGTCACCCTGGGATCGGAGGCCAGTTTCCAATCCAACAGCCCATAACCGACATCCATGGCGATGACCGATCTGGCACCGTAGTGCAACAATACCTGGGTAAAACCACCGGTC
>JADFZF010000294.1 GCA_015232645.1 Magnetococcales bacterium
ACCACCTTCCCGGAGCGTTTTCCCAAACTGGCGACGAATGCCTTCGACGTGATCCTGGCCAATCCCCCTTTCAAGGGGAGCCTGGACGAGGAGGACATTCACCCCTCCCTGCTGGGGCTGGTGAAGACCAAGAAGACCGAATTGCTCTTCGTCACCCTCATCCTGCGCATGCTGAAGCTCGGCGGTCGTTCCGCCACCATCGTGCCGGACGGGGTGCTGTTCGGCAGTTCCAACGCCCATGTGGATCTGCGCCGGATTCTGGTGGAGGATAACCAGTTGGAAGGGGTGGTCTCCCTGCCTTCAGGCTGTTTCCGCCCTTATGCCGGGGTCTCCACAGCGGTTTTGATCTTCACCAAAGGCGGCAAGACCGATCAGGTTTTTTTCTATGACATGCAGGCGGACGGCTTCAGCCTGGACGACAAACGCCAGCCGGTGGAGGCAAACGACCTGCCGGACCTGCTGAAACAGTGGAAGACCCGCGATCCGAAAAAGCTCACCGACCGCACCGTCAAGGCGTTTTTCGTTCCTGCTGCGGAGATTCGTGGCGATGGCAAGTATGATCTGTCCATTAATCGTTACAAGGAGACGGTTTACAAGGAAGAGCGATACGACCCGCCCGGTGAGATACTGGACCGGATGATGGAGTTGGAGCGGGCGATTATGGCGGATTTGGAAGAGTTGAGGGGGATGGTGGGATGATTCCAATACAAGTTCCAATTGGTTGGAAGAAAGCACCTCTAAATAAGATTGCCGATATTGAACGTAATGGCATTCAACCGGATGAAATTCCAGTTGGTGTCCTATATATCGGACTAGATAATATTGATGGTGACGGTAATATTACTGGTGTACAGGACGCTGGGCAGGCAGAATTGAAAAGCACAAAGTTCATATTTACAGAACATCACATCCTGTATGGAAAATTGCGTCCATATTTGAGAAAAATAAGCAGACCTGATTTCTCTGGAGTGTGCAGCACTGATATTTTACCGCTTCGCCCGAAGAATGGTATGTATAGAGATTTTCTATTTCATTACCTTAGGCAACAGCATCTGATTGACTTGGCTGCTGCACGCTGTTCTGGAGCAAATTTGCCTCGGATAAGCCCAACAGCACTTGCAGATTTCCCAGTTGTGTACCCTGATTCACCAGGAGAGCAAAAACGCCTCGCGGCGATTCTGGACAAGGCCGACGCCATCCGCCGCAAGCGCCGCCAAGCCTTGGCACTGGCGGATCAGTTACTGCAAAGTGCTTTCCTGCGGCTGGTAGGCCCCAAACACCCGGATTATGCAAGCTGGCCGCAGAAAACGATTGAGTCCCTGGCAGATGCACCTACTAGGCAATCCATGCGGACAGGCCCATTCGGCAGTGCCCTCAAACATTCGGAATTTGTTGATGAAGGTATTGCCGTCCTTGGCATTGATAACGCAGTGCAAAACCGCTTTGCCTGGAGTGAAAGGCGGTTTATCACCGAGGAAAAGTATGAAGATTTGAAGCGCTACACTGTCAAACCAAACGACGTACTCATCACGATCATGGGTACGACAGGTCGCTCAGCAGTGGTGCCAGATTCGATCCCAGTGGCCATTTCAACAAAACATCTTGCGACCATAACAGTTGATCGTACACTTGCACACCCAGAGTTTATTTCTAATGCAATTCATCGCCATCCTGGCATATTGAGGCAAATTGCCGTCGCAAACCGTGGCGCGATCATGTCAGGATTGAATCTTGGCATCATCAAGTCATTGGAATTACACGTGCCACCATTGCCTCTTCAACTGCAATTCGCGTCGGCAGTGCAGACAATCCGTGATCTTGAAGAAAAAATGGACGCCACTTGGAGCAGGCCAAATCAGCTTTTTGAATCCCTCACCCAACGCGCCTTCCGGGGGGAGCTATAATGACAGCCATGGTGAATCAACTATGGCATATTGAGCATCACGAACCTTGAGGAGTTTCCCATGACTGTCAGAAAATCATCCGAAACCACCAGCCCAAAGGCAGCAACCACCTCCTCCAAGACACTGCGCAACCCAAATGCCAGCCCGGCAGCCAAATCGGCAGCAGGTTCAGCTTTGGCCCAGGCTGGGAATGACAAGGTGACGGGCAAACAGGCCGCTTCTGCTGCTGGCAAAGCCCTCAGCAACCCGTCCACCAGCAAAGCGGGCAAGAGTGCTGCGGCTTCAGCATTGACACAACGCTATGACAGCAAGAAGAAATAACGTGCCTGAAGGAGTCATGCCTTGCTCATCACCGATTCCGACCTGACCGCCATGAGCGCCCGCATTGCCGAGTCCGTCCACCCGGAGCGGATCATTCTGTTCGGTTCTCACGCCCGTGGTGAGGCGCAAGCCGATTCGGATATCGACCTGCTGATCATCACCCGTGAGACTTACGGCCCCCACAACAGCCGAAGACGTGCCATGGCCCGGTTATGGCGGTTGCTGGCGGATATTCCTGTGGCCAAGGATATCGTGCTGTTCAGCGACACCGAGGTGGAACAGTGGCGCACGGCCAAGAATCACCTGATCGCCAGGGCCTTGCATGAGGGGAGAGTGCTTTATGAAAGGCATTGATTACGCCCGGGAGCTGCTGCGTTTGGCGCGTGCGGATCATCGCGCCATGACGGGCATGCGGGATCACGAGGTGTTCACCGACGCCATTTTCGGCTTCCATGCCCAACAGGCGGTGGAAAAGGGACTCAAGGCGTGGCTGTCGGCCTTGGAAATCCTGTTCCCTCTGACTCATGACATCAGCCGTTTACTGCCGTTACTGGAACAGCAAGGTGTGGAAATGATGGATCTGTGGGAGTGGGTGGAACTCACTCCGTTCGCAGTGGAACACCGCTATGCCTGGGGTGATGACGCCGAAGCACCACTGGACCGCACCGAATTGATCACCCGGATCCATGGGCTGCTTGAACATATTGAACAACAAATCCGAACAACCAGTCCATGAGTGTCAGTCCTGTCGTACTTTGCTGGCGAGTTGGTACACCCTTTTTCTGGGAT
>JADFZF010000295.1 GCA_015232645.1 Magnetococcales bacterium
GCCATGTGCGGAGGAACGATCAGACTCAATCAAGAGCACCACCCACGGCCCAAGCGTTTCGCCCAACAGGGAGGTGCTCTGACCTGCTCATGGTGGTGGTCGTACAGGCATTCCGGGAGGTGGTGGCGTTTCGGGGATCGACGTTTGCTTCCCCGGGGTTGGAGTCGGCGGTGGAAGAGGTTGATTCAACAGTCGTTGCTGTAGTTCCATCGGAGGTGGCGGTTGGACAGGATTCATGCCGGTGCCACCCGCGCCCATCCCACCCAAAGGCCTCGGATCCATTCCCGGCAATCCCACCCCTCCCGGCAACAGACCGCCGAGGCCACTCGCTCCCACAGGCGGCCATCCTCCGCCGGCCCCCCCCGGAGGCATGCCTCCAGTTCCAGGCGCACGCGCAAGCCCGTCGGAACCGGAAGACGATGATCCATGAACTGTTGACGGAACTCCAGCCCCAGGAGGAGCGGCATGGCCCCCTCCCGGAGTCGGTTGGGGCATTTTCTCCTTCTTCTGAATCTTTTCCAAAGCCACCGGTCTTTGCAACAACCGGGGAATGATGGCCACCGAATTCACTACCGCGCTTTGTCCTGCCTGAATATCCAGGCTCCCTCCCTGGTTATTCAAGGTGACGACCCCCTGAACCACGGTGACATCGAGAGTCTCACCCAGAGTGGAATAATATTCGGTTCCGCGGACCCCCAGGGTACCTAGGTTGGTATGCATCCGATAGGACTGTGGATCGGTCTTGCCGATAAGCCCGGTCAGGGCATGGAGGGCTCCTGCAACCAGGCTCAATTTGGCACGCCAACCTGTCTTTTCACCAGCGGAAAAACGATAGTCGTCGATGGCGAATCGAGTGTTATCGTACAACGAGATGATCATCCGATCGGTAAACTGAATCTGGGCCTCTCCGGTCCTGGTGATGACGGTCTCACCGGAATACAACAGGCCTCCCCGGACCAGTGGCCGAGTCGCGCCGGCGGACCGGGCCTGAACATTGACATCCCCCACCGCCACCAAAGCCCGCGCCGCATAATCCATCGACTCCTGCGCCACCGCCTCCTGGCAGAGCGAAACTCCCAGAAGCAATAGTACCAGGCAGACTGATCCTAGACGCTGATTGAAACTGACTTCACGGCTTGCCATCGGTAAAATCCCAGCGTAGGGCCAAGGTAAACAAGGCGCGATTATAGTCATAAAGGCTCAAACTGGAATGGTTGTCGGTGTAGCTTATGGTGGAAGTCAGATGCCAGGGGTCGGAAAAGGCCCAATCCAGCGTGGTGGCCAGACTCCATACCTGATCTCGACGTTGACTGAGATAAAACAGATCATTGGCATCATAATTTTGTCGCTCGTAACCCACCGTCCCCGACCAGATCACCGTGTTCGACATACGATATTTTCCGCCACCCTCGCCGCCGAAAAGATATTTACTGACCTGGGGGGAGGAGTCATCCTTGGCCAGTTCTCGGCCCCCATGCCCGCCCCAGGAGACATGCAGATGGGGTGACACCGCCATCTCATGGCTGGCCCCGGCAACGAAGCGCTGGATATCATAGGTGGAATAATCGGGATAGTGATCATTCAAGTACTGGCCGTATCCGTTCACGGCGGCGGTGTCGGAGAGTTGATGCCGCCAATGGCCCAAACCACTCCAATAGGTCCGATACAAGGTATGATCGAGACGGTGCCCCTGAGCCGTGGCGGCAACCGTGAACGTCTCCTGGCCGGTATGGTAGGACACCCCCAGCAAACCGCTTCCATACCCTTCTTCCCGGTCTGGACGCCGTGGGACGCTGTTCTGACTCACAGAAACGGCCCCCATCACCTGGGTCCCTGGCGCCACTGGCAGGGAAATCCCCCCCATGCCACCGATCGTCGTCACCCATCCTCCTGCCCGTGACAGGGTTCCCAGAGAGGTGGTCGAGGTGGTGGCGATGCCGGGGATCAACAACTCGGCGGCATTGGGTCCGCTGGTCAGGTTGCTGTCATAGCCAAAACCGAGTTGCATGCTGGCCACTCGACGGTTTCCGGTCGCCGCGCCATCAGGAGTGATTGTCGGAGCCGACAGGGAGGCGGTCAGATTCTTCCGTATTTGTTGCAGTGTCGGAGGCAAGGGGGAATCTCTCACTTGGTCCAGATGATTCCTGGCCCGGTCCAGATCGCCGCGACGAAAATACAATTCCGCGGTCAGGAGGTGTCCCTGACTCTGGGTGGGATCCACCATCAGTACCCGTTCCAGGGCGAATGAGGCTTGTTCCATCCGCCCAGCCGCCAACAACGCCCATCCCCATACCACATCGTAGCCTGGTTCACCCGCCTGTTGCTCTTCCATCGCCGTCAGTGACGACAAAGCCCGCTCCACCTGACCCTGTTCCAACCATTCCTGGGCCTTTGTCCAGGGCGATACGGACGCTGCCACCGCAGGCCATACGATGCCTGCAACCAACCATCCAACGCTCAACGGTACAAACAACCGGGTCCAAAAACGCCACCGACGTTGATGCATCCTGCCCATAGAGACCTTAACCCCCGTGCCAACCCTCGTCAACATTCAGCCGAAAGATGCAACGTTCAATCAAAAATGGATCAACGCTGCGTTGGAATGCGTTGGCCCGGCAACCAGGATGTCCCTGGGGCATTGTCGACGCATTAGTTGAATATTCGGCCTGCCCCGTCGCCTCCATGAATTGAAAACAGGACTATGGACAAAAAAAATCGGAGCGTTGCCCTCATGCCCACCGGAAAATGACCGGCCCCTTTCCGTAAATATTCGGCCACCTCCCTCTCCATGTCACTGGCACAACAGCATTTTGAAGTTTTGATTCATTGGGTAGACCCAGATATCTTTGACTGGCACGCCCAGGATTCCGTGGGGGCCGAGTTTTCCCCGGCCTTTGGTCTCTCCGAGGTGAATCCAGTTGGCAGCGTGATAGCAAGTGCCTCGAAAACGCGGTTTCTCAGTAAGCGCCGAACGAACGCCGTTCTCAAGGTGTCTTGCTTTTCTCCGAATTT
>JADFZF010000296.1 GCA_015232645.1 Magnetococcales bacterium
GGCCACCACTCTGCTCCCCCTCCTCGATGATCATACTCTTCTCGTCATCTCCGGTGATTTCACCCACTATGGCCAATATTTCGACTTCCAACCCTTCCCCGTCGATAGCCACACCGAACAACGACTGAAAGAACTGGACCTGGGGGCGGTGGAAAAAATCAGCGCCCGCGATCCCCAAGGGTTGATGGATTATCGCCTCAAGACGGGAATCACCGCCTGCGCCTATGGACCCGTCATGGTGCTACTCAACCTGCTGGATCAACGGGTGGAGCCGCGTTTGGTACAATACCGCACCAGCGGCAGCAATGGCGGCGATTTCTCCCACTCGGTCAGCTATGTCGCCATGATTTTTTATGCCTCCCAACCCCTGGCCGCCGTGACAACGACCTCCGATCCGCTGCCCGATGCCTCCATGAAGCGGTTGCATGCCTTGGCTGTCAACGCCGTGCGCGGTGCGGTCGATCCGCACTACCAGGCCTACGAAATCGACGACAAAGAGACCCAACAACGTTTCAATCAACCCGCAGGCGCTTTTGTCACCCTCAAACGTGATGGCGAACTGCGCGGTTGCATCGGGCAACTGTCCCCCGACAAACCCCTCTATCGGGCCGTCACCGACCATGCCGTCAACGCAGCACTGCGCGACCCACGCTTTTCACCCGTCACCCCTGGCGAATTGCAGCAGATGACATTGGAGGTCAGCATCCTGAGCCCCATGCGTCCCATCTCCTCCTGGGAAGGGTTCATCGTGGGACGGCAGGGAATCGTCCTCAGCAAAAATGGCCGACGGGCTGTCTTCCTCCCCGAGGTCGCTACGGAACAGGGTTGGAGTCGCGAAGAAACCTTGACCCACCTGGCTCAAAAGGCGGGCTTGCCTCCCGACTCCTGGAAGAGCGGCGCCACTTTCGAAGTGTTCACTTCCCAATCCTATACCGCCCCGATCCTCCCCTCCGGTTCATGAACACCCTCTTCGCCGCCCTGGTCCTCATTTCCTTTGCCACCGCCGGATATCATCAATGGCACTGGGTCGATGGCCAGGGAGGCAAGTCTCCCATGGAACTCCTGACCAGCGCCATGATCGATGCCGCCGCCGCTTCAGTCACCTTGGCCCTGGGCCTCATCGGCATCATGGCCCTGTTTCTGGGGGTAATGAAAGTGGCTGAAAAGGGTGGGATACTGTTGATTCTCGCCCGCCTGATCCGCCCGCTGATGGTGCGACTCTTCCCCGATGTCCCCCCGGAACATCCCGCCATGGGAGCCATGATCATGAATATCGCCGCCAATATCCTCGGACTCGGCAACGCCGCCACCCCCTTCGGCATCCGCGCCATGCGCGAACTCGATCGCCTCAACCCTTGCAAAGGAACCGCTACCAACGCCATGGCCCTGTTCCTGGCCATCAATACCACCTCCATCACCCTGCTCCCCACCAATGTCATCGCCTTGCGCGCTTCGGTCCACTCCCTCGACCCCGCCGCCATCCTCCCCACCACCCTGCTGGCGACCTTCTGCTCGACCATCGTTGCCATCGGCTCCATCATTCTGCTACAACGTTTCTTCCCCCTGACGCCCCCCCCCGTTGATGACCGACCCGAGCCTCGGGAAACCTCCCCCTCCACCAACCCCTCAGCCCCCGGAAACGAATGCCCGGAACTCCCCTATCCCCTCTGGGTCTCGGTGCTGGCCCTGGGTTTGCTGATCGTCATCATCCCCCTGACTATCCTGTTCGGTCGCGCCATCTCGCCCTGGATCATCCCGGGACTCCTGTCTGGACTGCTCCTCCTGGGCCTGCTACGCCGCGTTAAAATCTACGAAGCCTTTGTCGAAGGGGCTCGCGAAGGCTTCGACGTCGCCACCCGCATCATCCCTTACCTCGTCGCCATCCTGGTGGCCGTCGGCATGTTTCGCGCCAGCTCCGCCATGGGATTCCTCGTCACCCTCATCGCCCCCTGGACCTCCCCCCTTGGATTGCCCGCCGAAGCCCTCCCCATGGCCCTGCTCCGCCCCCTTTCCGGCTCCGGCGCCTATGGCCTTCTGGCTTCACTGCTGCAAGATCCCAACATCGGCCCCGACAGCTATACCGGTATGCTGGTCTCCACCATCATGGGATCCTCCGAAACCACCTTCTATGTCCTGGCGGTCTACTTCGGCGCCGTCGGCGTCACAAGAATGCGTCACACCCTGGCCGCCGCCTTGCTGGCCGAAACCGCCGCCGTCACCGCCTCGGTCGCCACCTGCTCCTGGCTTTTTCCCCACGGCATCACCACTGGATGAACCACCATGGAATTCCCCTTCATTGCCGAAGAGGCCCTGGCCCTCGAACAAACCTGGCTCGATAATTGTCAATCACCTCCCCCCCTGGCGAAAAAACATTTGATCGCTAAAATCGCCGCCTCTCTGCTGCTGCTGCCGGAAGAGCTTCCCGATCCGGTTCTGCAAATTCCAAAAATCGCCTGGAAAAGACAACAACTCTTCCTGCGCTATCGCGTTGCCATCCATGCCTTCCTGTGGCTCCGGGCTTTGCTGGAAGTCGCCCCGGATCAGGCCCGGGCCCTGCTCCTCGCCGCCCAACCCCTCTACAACGCCGCCGAACCCACGACCCCCGTGGCCTGGTCACAAATCATGGCGGATGTCGATTTCTTTTCCATCATCCTCGACAACTACCAGGAAGAAGGTTTCCTGAGCATTTCCCAGCATGTGGTGTGGCGGGTCCACGGCGATTTTGTCCAACATCCGGAGTTTTTGGAAATCGCCGTCGCCCTCGCCTTTCACATCGACCAACAGTTCGAAGAATTTCGTACTCAGGCGTACCTGTGGGCTGGTCGCCATCCCCCCCAAGGCATCGACCGTGTCACCAGCCTGCTCGATTCAGAAGCGTTTTCGGGTAATTTTTAGATGGACGCCCCGTTCATGGGACGCTCAAGAACCGAACCAATCAACAGGATGGGAAAGGAAGGCCTTCCCTGGAGAAGGGGTTGGGGACGAAGCGAGACCCCACTCATTCCATTTCC
>JADFZF010000297.1 GCA_015232645.1 Magnetococcales bacterium
GCCCCGTTGACCTGGCCCGTCAGGGGGGAATGGGAGAGGTCCATGGAGACGCCAAGGTTCTTCTGAGCCTGGCGCTGGATCAGGGTTTGATTGTAGGCCATCCCTTCATGATAATGGTCGGTGGTGGTGACTCCGGGGAAGGTGTTCACGGCCCAATGGGCCATCAAGAGGTTGACCCCGATGACCAGGACAAAGGCGGCAACGATGGCGGTCGGCCAGGGGTTCAGGCGTTTGGCTGACGGCGTTTGGGTGGCGATTGGATTGTTCATCAAGGCCTCATGAAAACGGATTGATAGGAGTCTTCCTCACCTTGGGGGCCGAGGGCCACCAGTTTGAAGGTGAAATCTTGCGCCCCCGGATGGACATGGGCCGCATCCTGCCTGACATATACCGTATAGGGAGCCACCTCCCCTGGCCCCAGGGCCAGTATCGGACGCCCCTGGTCATCGGTCGCATCTACCGCCGCCACTTTCATGGTCACCCCTTCGAGACCCAGGACGTCCAGGACGTAGGTCTGTTTTTGCTGACTCATGTTCAAGGTGCGCACGGTAAAGTTGTTTTGAATGCCACCATCGGACAGGGCGATAAAGGTCGGTTGGCGGTGATGCACGACGTTGAGTTTGACCAGCGGCCGGTTGTACAAAAACAGACTGATCGCCAGTAAAAAGCTGCTCAGCAAGGTTCCATAGGCCAGTATCCGGAATCGGAACCAACGGGTTTGCTGCCCCCCCATCTCTCTGAGAGAGGTGTAGCGAATCAGCTCGTTGGCCAGGTGCAGCTTGTCCCTGACCGAATTGCAGGCATCAATGCATGCCCCACAGGTGATGCATTCGTATTGCTGACCATTGCGAATATCGATTCCTGTCGGGCAGACGGTAACACATTCGCGGCAATCGATACACAGGCCGACTTTTTCGGTGGAAAGGCGGCGCAGGCGTCGGTTTCCCTGGCGCGGCTCACCTAGTTCGGGATGGTAGGCGACGATGATGGTGTCATCGTCGAACATCACCCCCTGAAAGCGGGCATAGGGGCACATGTAGATGCACACCTGCTCCCGGGCGAAGCCCGCCATGATATAGGTCGTTGCGGTCAGGAGCGACAACGCCACCCAGGCGGCGGCGGGGGCGTCGCCGTGCAGGAATCTTTTCAGCAACGTCGGGGCGTCGTCGAAATAAAATACGAACACCCCAGCCGTAATCAATCCAATGAATACCCATACCACATGTTTGCCCACCTTTCTGGCCATTTTTCCCAAGGTCCAGGGGGACTGGTCCATCTTGATGCGCCGTTTGCGGTTGCCTTCGAACATCCGTTCCACCTGGAGAAACAGGTCGGTCCAGATTGTCTGGAAGCACATGTAGCCACAAAATACCCGTCCAGCCAACGCCGTGATGAAAAACAGGGCCAATGCCGCGGCAATCAACAGCAGCGCCAATAAAAAAATTTCCTGAGGCCAGATGACAATATCGAAAATATAAAATTTACGTCCGGGAAGATCGAACAGCACCGCTTGTTTGGGTAAATCCCCCGGCCGGTCCCAGCGAATGAATGGAATAATATAATACATGCCAAGCAAAATTATTACAGATGCCCACCGTAAATTCCGGAAGAATCCCGATTGATATTTTGGATATTGTTTTTTCCAGTCGGCATAAAGCGAGTTGGTTATATCTGCCATGGTACTCTTTCCTTTTTTTGGGTCCTTGGCGATTTTTTCTTGAACCTTTTTTGATTATATTTTTAAATGGAGATACTTTCAAATCAGATTTTTTGTTTCCATTGCATCAATTTCATGACTGGCGGGCCTTTCCACAATCAATGGTTGCAAGGAGGAACGATGATCACACAATCGGTGGGCAGGGAATTTTACGACTATGATGTGGTGAAGTGGTTCACCATCATGTCGGTCATCTACGGAATCGTTGGATTTTTGCTTGGGGTGTTCATTGCCTTGGAACTGGCCTTCCCGGGTCTCAATGGCGGTATCCCCTACCTCTCGTTTGGCCGATTGCGACCATTGCACACTTCGGCAGTCATTTTTGCTTTTGGGGGGTCGGTGTTGTTTGCCACCAGCTACTATGTGGTGCAGCGGACCTGCAAGGCACGACTGTTTTCCGATGTCTTGACCCGATTCACCTTTTGGGGTTGGAATCTGGTGATCGTGCTGGCGGTGATCACCTACCCTTTGGGGTTGACCCAGGGTAAGGAATATGCCGAAACCATCTGGCCCATCGATCTTCTGATCACCGTGGTTTGGGTGGCGTATTTCATCAATTTCGTCGGTACCTTGGCCAAACGCAGGGAAAAGCACATTTACGTCGCCAACTGGTTTTTTCTTGCCTTCATCATCACCGTGGCCATGTTGCACATCGTCAACAACCTGGCCATCCCCGTCAGTCTGACCGATTCCTATCCCATCTACTCCGGGGTTCAGGACGCCATGATCCAGTGGTGGTATGGCCATAATGCCGTGGGCTTTTTCCTGACGGCGGCATTTTTAGGGCTTATGTATTATTTTGTCCCCAAGCAGGCAGAGCGTCCGGTGTATTCCTACCGCTTGTCCATCGTCCATTTTTGGGCGTTGGCGTTTCTCTACATCTGGGCCGGTCCGCACCACCTGCATTACACCGCTCTGCCCGACTGGGCCAGCACCCTGGGGGCGACTTTTTCCATCATGCTGATTCTGCCCTCCTGGGGGGGGATGATCAACGGCATCATGACCCTGAGCGGTGCCTGGCATAAACTGCGTACCGATCCCATCCTCCGTTTTTTCATCGTTTCCCTTTCGTTCTATGGCATGTCCACGTTCGAAGGCCCCATGATGTCCATCAAGACAGTCAATGCCCTGTCGCACTATACCGACTGGTCCATTGGTCATGTCCATTCGGGGGCCCTGGGGTGGGTGGCCATGGTCTCCTTTGGGGCGATCTACCATCTTGTCCCCAGGCTTTGGGGGACACAAACCTGGTCGGTCCGTCTGATCAACGTCCACTT
>JADFZF010000298.1 GCA_015232645.1 Magnetococcales bacterium
CCTGGGGATGAGGTCATCACCACTCCCATGACTTTCATCGCCACCAGCGCCGCCATCATGGCGGCAGGCGCCAAACCGGTCTTCGTCGATGTGGAGGCGGATACGGGTAATATCGACGCCTTCCGTATTGAGGCGGCCATCACCGAACGCACCAAGGCCATTCTGGTGGTCCATCTCTATGGCCTGCTGTGTGACATGAAGGCCATTCGGACCATCGCTGACCGACACAACCTGAAAATCATCGAAGATGCCGCCCACTGCGTTGAGGGACAAAGACAGGGGATACGACCAGGTCAATTGGCCGATGCGGCGGCCTTCAGCTTCTACGCCACAAAAAACCTGACCTCGGGGGAAGGTGGCGCGGTGGTCACCGATGACAAGATCCTAGCGGATCGCCTGCGCCTGTTGCGTTTGCATGGTATGACCAAATGCGCCGCGGATCGGCAGGTGGAGGGCTACCAACACTGGGACATGGTGACTCTGGGGTGGAAATACAATATGGATAACATTCAAGCCGCCATACTGCTGCCGCAGATGCGCCGTTTACATGCCAAGCTGGCCCGACGTCACCAGTTGGCCGAACTCTATGCCGACAAACTCAGGGATCTGTCCGGCGTCACCCTGGTGGCAAATCGGCCCGACACCACTCATGCCCGACATTTGTACCCCATCCTGCTGCCCCCAGGGCGCCGCGATGCGGTCATAACCCAACTGGGACGGCAACACATTGCCTGCATGGTCAACTATCGCGCCATTCATTTGACCACTTATTTTTCCAATGCTCTGTCTGGGAAACCAGGCGATTTTCCCGTGGCGGAACAATTCGGAGACCGGGTTCTTTCGCTGCCGTTTTATCCCACCATGCCCGAAGAGTCCGTCCACAGGGTAGCCGATGCCTTGAAAGCCATCGCCAGCCAATGACTACAGCTGGAGCAACGGCGGAATGGTCGCCGAGGTCCCGGGCCATCCGGTCGGTTTGCGACCGATCGGCCCGGGAGGGCGCTGGGGATGGCAGTATGGAATGAATATCAGGATTGCATGCGTGAACGAAGTTGTCTCAGGACGGGGACAATGGTTCCCCAACCCAGACAGTGTCGCGACTGAAAGAATCATCGCGTTCAAACTGCCGGATGGTTGCATGAGGGAATCCGCGGATGGTTCGGACCCTTTCGGTTGGCCGAAAGGCTTGGTGATCGAACCATTGACGCGAAAACGGGATACCAGTCAATTCGCCTGTCACCTGTTGCGCATACAGCATGATGACTTCCATGTTTGCGACCTTCCCAACGACTATCACTATCGGTAGAGACATCGACTCTCAGGAATGAGAGCCGTTGAACTGTTTGTCCCATCGGCGTTCCATCTGCCCGAGAAGCTGCTCGAAACTATTGTTGTTTGTGGTGCCAAGTTGATTCAGTTTTTCGGAATGGTTGTTGGCCGGCTGGACCTCTGGGGGTCCCCAACCCGGGGTGTGGCGCAAGGCGCTCAGGACCGACGCGTAGGCTCCAACGTGCATGGTACCCTCCTGCAATGACGATGATACCGCGATCGAAAGGGCAAAATGCATTCTTTGGTCCAAATATAATTTATATCTATATATCATATAATTAACTAAGATTCCATCTTGATCATCTCCCGTAGACGTCATGGTTGCGTCAACGATCCGTCAGCGGATCTTCAGCGTTTATTCACCAAAATTCGTCACTGTTCACATCCTCGCGGTTGGGGAGGGTTGAAAAAACGGGTCTGGAGGATAGCCCCCAACTCCTCCCCCCTTTTTTTTTCGATCATTCCGAACCGGGGGGATCCAAACTGTTACTGAACTTCAAACCGCGATGCGATCCGGTCCAAGATCACAACCTGAAATGTTGGACGGGGACAAAGGGATGGCAGAGGTCACCCTGTCTGTTTGCCAAACCACACTGGATCTGTTGACGACGAATCATGACTTTGGTATGAGTATGAGGCGTTACGCCGAAGATTGACGGCAGCGAGAGATACTGTCAGCTTCTTCGTCTCTCCATCATGAGACCAATTCATGGGCAAACCAGTATCGTATCGGTCGGCCCATTCCGACCGGCAGGCGACGCCAAAGCGGATGTCGGTAACCACTCAAGGGGGGGGCGTGGCAAGAACAACACCCCCAGCCTGCCTCACCACCACAAGCAGACGGCCGTGAAAAACCTGGTTGCAATCATTTCCATGATCTATTGCGTTTTCTGCTGGGACGGTCGGGATGCCGCGGCAGCGGGTGAACGCAGATTGACTCTTCTTCATGTCAATGATGTCTATCAATTAACCCCGGTGGATGGGCTGGGTGGAATGGCCTATCTCAGTACCTTGATCAAACAATACCGCCACAAGGACAACCAGACGGTATTGACCCTAGGTGGGGATCTTCTCTCTCCTTCCCTGCTGTCCAGTCTGGTGCATGGCAGGCAGATGGTCGCAGCATTCAACGCCTTGGGGTTGGACCTAGCGGTGCCTGGCAACCATGAGTTCGACTTCGGCCCGAAGAATCTTGGCGAACGGATCTCCCAGTCCCAAGCGCAATGGTTGGCCGCCAATCTGGTCTCCAAAGACAATCAACCCTTCCCAGGGATGAAAAAGCATCTCCTCCGGGATATCCACGGAACCAAGGTCGGATTTTTTGGTCTGATCACACCAGAAACCGCCATTACCTCCGATCCTGGCGAAAACTGGACTTTTCTCCCCATTGTGGAAACCGCGACAATCCAGACAGACGATATAACAAGTTCAACCTTACGAAGCGTTCTTCCCCATGTCATATCCGTTGATAGCCACCGCTGCCTGTTCAAGCAAGCTGCCTCAGCCCCGGATATCCGGCCAATGGCCAACCCCATCGTTTCCGTCATCCTCGCGGCGAAAAAAATGAGTTGACGATCGTTCCATCTCCCCCCCTGTTCTTGGGCTGACAATCATGAATACCTCCGATCCATTCGGCAACATCAAGACCAATAATGAACACATGG
>JADFZF010000299.1 GCA_015232645.1 Magnetococcales bacterium
TTTGAACTGGAGATGGTCAGCGGTGGGTTTCAGGTCAAAGAAAACTGCGGTTTGGCAAGGTGCTAGCGCTTTGTCATGTCTCATCTGATGGGGCGAACCAGGGACCTACCGTCTACCCGCGCGAGTGGGGAATGCAGTCGGTTCCCGAGGAAGGGGTTCCCGCCTGTGCGGAAATGCGTTTCCCTTTTGGGACAGGGCATCATTGTATCCATGACAAAGCACTGACAGGTCGTGTCTCCAGGTTGGTGGAAATTCGGGAGGTGGCGTACCCCCTGACCATCGCTATTTGATCATGCCGCTTCACCCAAGTCCAGGTCCTTGGGCGGCTCTGCTAATGTCTTCCATCCCCACCTTCCGCATGGTGATCGCCCTGCCCCTTCCGCCGGTCCATGAGTTGATGACGTAAGGCCAGGATTTCCAGTTGGAGTGCGGTTCGACTGCGTAACCCACTGACCAAGCTGGAGAAGATAAGAAAGATCCAATTTTTCATTGTGCCTCATTGAGCTGATGCGTTTATATGAGCAAGATTGAGTCCCCCGCAAAAAGTCCGAGTGAAAATCATGAATCATGAAATTTCAACACCGGCGAAGAAATATGATTTTTATAATATATTGCTATAAGTCAATATGTCGTGTAGGTTCCGAGGTTGCCAGAAAGACTTTTTTCGGAGGAATCAAGATTGCCCACCCACATGATCGTTTCCTGAAACGGAGGAAAAGTTCAGAAATCTGGCCGGGTATCTTGAAAAAAACCGGTATCGCATTCATCATGAAACGGATCGTGATGACGGCTATCCCATCGGTAGCGGCGGTATCGAATCTTTCCACAAGTACGTTTGCCATACCTGGATAAAACGGTCCGGAGCGTGGTGGGTAATAGCGTCAGGAAATAACATGTTGCGGATTCGATATGCGGTTGTTAACGGAACCTATGAACGGGTTTTTAAGCGCTACGCTACACACCAGCGACGGTCCGATGAGAGTTGTTGACAAACGGAGAATGCTCCCGATGTGGACAGGTTTTATTTTATCCTGGGACTACCATTTGGGCCGGCACTCACCACTCTTCAGCAGCCGAGTCACTTTTGTCCAACCAGCGATTGCCAAACGACCCAATCCTGCCGATGAGCGCAAAACCTGAACAATCGAGGGTATTCCGTCAGGCTGCGCTTGACCGGCTGGCATCCCCAGAGCAATTGGACCGTTTGGTGACGGTGACCGATCCTCATGGTTGGATCGTTCTGCTCACCCTCGGTGGGTTGTTGAGTCTGCTCGGACTTTGGAGCGTTTTTGGTGCCATTCCCACCAATGTCAAAGGGCAGGGCATCATCCTGAATCGTTTCGGCCAGATTGCGGCGGCTACGCCTCAAGCTGCGGGGGTCCTGGACCATTTTACGGTGTCGCAGCAGCAGGAAGTGGACAAGGGAGAGCAGGTCGCGGTCATTTCTCAGCCGGAAGTGATACAGCAGTTGCGTGATGCCCAGGCTGTGGAGCGGGAACGGGCGCAGGAGATCGATCAGCGGGAAGCTGAGTTCAGTCAGGAATTCAAGCTCAAGACCGACAACTTCGACCAACGTCAGGCAGCCTTGGGCCGGGCCGTCGAAGAATTGCAGGATCATGCCCGCTATCTTCAAAATACTCTGGCCCGCCAGGATCAGAATGCCAAGGAGGGCATCGTGGCGAAAATGACGGTGGAAGCCACCCGTCTGGACCTCAGCCGGACCCGGCAGGAGTTGGCAGACAAGGAGGATGCTATTCTTTCCCTCAAGGCCCAGAAGTTGGACCTGAGACTGGCTCACAAACGTTTTCAGACCAGTCTGGGTCAACAACTCACCGAAGCCCAACGCCGGGTCCGTCAACTTCAGGAGGCGCTCGTCCGCAACGGCCGGGTATTGGCCCCCATGAGTGGGCGGGTCATTGAGTTCAAAGTTCACCCGGGGAATGTCGTTCAGGCCGGAGAGGCGGTTCTGAGTATCGAAGTGACCAGCTCGCAACTGCAGGCCTTGGTGTGTATTCCCACCTCGGATGGGAAAAGGGTTCGGGTCGGGCAGATTGTGCGCATCAATCCGGCCCCGGTTAGGAAGGAGGAATTTGGAACGCTTTTGGGTGTGGTGCGGGAGGTTTCCCCGTTTCCGGTGACCCGGCAGGCTATGATTTCAGTATTGCAGAATCCCACCTTGGTCGACACATTCTTCAGCCAAGGGCCACCTTACGAAGTGCAGGTGGATCTGGTCACCGATCCCAAAACCGTCAGTGGATACCAATGGACCAGCCGGGAGGGTCCGCCTCTGAAGTTGGTCAGTGGAACTTTGCTGGAGGCGGAGATCACCGTCCAGGAACAGAGACCCATCGTTCTGTTGCTTCCGTTTTTGCGCAAGACCAGCGGAATTTATCCGTGAGCGGCAGGACCAAAGCCATTCCCGGGGCGGGGCGAGCCAGAACACCCACTATTCTGCAGATGGAAGCGGTGGAATGCGGGGCGGCCACTCTGGCCACGGTTCTGGCCTATTACGGTCGCTGGGTTTCCCTGGAGGAGCTGCGGCAGGCCTGTGGGGTGACTCGGGATGGTAGCAAGGCGAGCAATATCCTCAAGGCGGCGCGAAGTTATGGTTTGTCGGCCAAGGCCTTCAAGAAGAACGATCCGAAAGCTCTCATCAGCCTTCCGGTTCCATCAATCATTCATTGGAACTTCAACCATTTCCTTGTGTTCGAAGGGATCCTCAAGGGGACGGTCCACCTCAACGATCCCGCTTCCGGCCCGCGAACCGTTTCGTTGGAAGAGTTGGGAGAGGGGTTTACCGGGGTGGTGTTGGCCCTGGAACCGGGTCCGGAATTTCAACGGCTGGGCCGATCCCCCTCTTTGTGGAGAGCCCTGGCGGGCCATCTCCAGAACTCCCTGGAGGCGGTGGGTTTCGTCATGCTGGCCAGCCTGCTTCTGGTCATCCCCAGCGTTCTGGTACCGGTTTTTTTCAAGGTCTTTGTGGACGATATTC
>JADFZF010000029.1 GCA_015232645.1 Magnetococcales bacterium
TTTGGAGGAATCCAACCGTATCGGTATCGTGGCTGAACGGTTGCTGCGGGAGATCCCGGAGGTGATTTCCACCGGACGGCGCACGGGTCGGGCCGAACTGGACGAACACGCCGAGGGGGTCCATTTTTCGGAAATCGACGTCGATCTTCAACCCTCCAGCCGCAACCGGGAATTCATTCTGCGGGACTTGCGCCAGCGTCTGGCCATGATCCCCGGTGTCGCGATCAATGTGGGGCAGCCCATTTCCCACCGCCTGGATCATCTGCTTTCCGGGGTGCGGGCTGAGATTGCAGTCAAGATTTTCGGGTCCGATCTGGACATCCTGCGGGCCAAGGCGGAAGAGGTGCGCCGTCATCTGGCCGTCGTGACCGGGGTGACCGATCTTCAGGTCGAAAAACAGGTGCTCATCCCGCAGTTGCAGATCCGCCTGGACCGGGTCGAGGCTCTCAAATATGGGCTCTCCCTCAACCAGTTGACCGAGATGTTGCAGGCGGCGCTCAACGGCAAGGTGGTGTCGCAGGTTCTGGATGGGCAGCAGAGCTATGATGTCGTGTTGCGATTGGCGCAAGACTGGCGTGCCGAGACGGACGATTTCAGCAAGATTCTCATCGATACCCCGACCGGAAAGATCCCCTTGGAGCTGGTGGCGGATGTGGTGGAGACCACCGGTCCCAACCTCATCAATCGGGACGATATGCAGCGGCGGATTGTGGTATTGGCCAACACCCAGGGGCGGGACATGGCCGCGGTGGTGGACGATATCCGGGAACGCTTACACACGTTATCCCTGCCCACCGGGTATCGCCTGGCCTTGGAAGGGCAATTTCGCAGCCAGCAGGAGGCCACGCGGTTGATTGCGCTGCTTTCGCTGGTTTCCCTGTCGGGTATTTTCGTGGTGCTGTACAGCCATTTTCGTTCCACGGTACTGGCTCTGGTGATCATGGCCAACATCCCCATGGCTCTGGTAGGGAGTGTGGCCGCCTTATGGCTCGCCCATGCCCCGTTGTCGGTGGCCAGTCTGGTGGGGTTCATTACCCTGACTGGTATTGCTGCTCGCAACGGCATTCTCAAGGTTTCTCATTACATGCATCTCGCGGCCCGGGAGGGGGTGCCCTTTGGTGTGAAACTGGTGGTACGGGGTTCCCTGGAGCGGCTCACTCCGGTGTTGATGACCGCCTTGGTGGCTGCCCTGGCCTTGATCCCGTTGATCGTGGATCCGGAGGCGGCCGGCAAGGAGATTCTCCATCCGGTGGCGGTGGTGATTTTCGGAGGGCTGATCTCTTCCACCCTGTTGGATACCTTGGTCACTCCGGTCATTTTTCTGTTGGTAGGGCGGCGGTCGGTGGAGCGGTGGTGTTCTTCCCGAGGGGGTGACACTTTAGTCACCGATGCGTCGTCATCGGGCCACGCTTTTTCTATAATCTCAAACCCATGATCATGAAAGGAACGGATATGAAAAACATCATACACCTCCCCCTCACCCTGGCGGTCCTGGTTTGGGCCGGTTCGGTCTGGGCCCACGGTGAGCTGACACCCCATTATGGCGGGCGGATTGTGGAAGCCGAAACGTATCATTTGGAAATGGTGACCAAAGGTGGCCATGTGGAGTTGTACGTGCATGACCAGGAGCATCAACCCATCGCGGTGGGCAAAGCCAAGGCCAAGGTGACATTTTTGGTGGGACAGAATAAGACCGATGTCCACCTGGTCCCTGCTGCCGACGAGGATAAGCTGGTCGGAGAGGGGGCTCCCGCCGGGGGGGAACAGGCTGCCGCGGTGGTCACGGTGGAAGGGTTGGCCAAGCGCCTCACGGTTCGTATTCCAGCAGTTGCCCACTGATGCAGTTGGAGAAAGTCATGAAGGGACGTGTCTGGGTTGGCCTATGGTTATTGTTCAGTGCTTGTCCGGCGTGGTCCGCCTCCCAGCCACATGGGGAGAAGGTCGGGGCCTCGGTTGAGGAGCTTTTGGATCTGGCGCGACGATTGAATCCCGAATTGGCCGCCGCGGCCCTGGAGACCGAGGCTGCCCAGGCGCGAGCTGCGGGAGCGGATGCCTTGCCCGATCCGAAATTCACCGTTGCCTGGGATGAAATTACCCAGAACGCCTCTGGCTGGCCGGGACGGATGGCGACGATCAAATATTCGTTGCAACAGGAGATCCCCGGGTGGGGCAAGCGTGAGACAAAACGCCAGATCGCCGAGGCGGAAGGCCAGGATGTGGCCAGTCAGCAGGAGGATCTCATAGCGGAAGTGGTGAAGAAGGTCAAAACGACCTATGCCGACTATCACCGGGTTCATCTTTCCATGGACCAGACGAATGAACTGATTCAAATATTGCGTGCGTTGACAACGTTTGCCCGAGCCAAATATGGCCAGGGAATGGCACAACAAGCGGATGTGACGTCGGCCGAGGCGGAACGGGGGGCGCTGTCGGCCGATCTGGTGCGGTTGGAAAAGGAACGCCATCGTCTGCGTTCGCGTCTCAATGCGCTGGTCAATCGTCCGCCCAATGCCCTGTTGGTGGAACATCCTCGGCTGCGGCCCATCCCCCCGGCGACGGCGTTGACTTTCGACGGGCTGCGTGAACGGACCCTGGTGGCCAATCCCGGTTTGCGTATGAACGAGGCCCGATGGCGTGCCGCGGAAGCCGGGGTCAAGTTGGCGGAAAAGAATTGGCTGCCCGATTGGGAAGTGGGGTTTGGGGTGGTGGAACGTCGGGATGATGGGGTGCGTAATGGGTATGAAGCCATGGCGAGCCTGAACCTGCCGTTGCCGTGGACGGGGGGGAGGCAAGCCCTGGAACGGGAGGCGGTGGCGAAGAGGCGGGCGGCGGGGGAACGGCTGACTGCCGAGCGGTTGCGTTTGGAATCGGGGTTGCGGGAGGCGATCCTGGGTTTGGAGGAGGCTCGCGAGGTAGAGAAAACTACCCGTGAGGTCTTGTTGCCGCAAGCGCGCATTGCCATGCATTCGGCAATCAAGGGATACGAAACCGGGGTTGGCGAGGCGATGTTGGTATTGGATGCGATCCAAAGGTTGAAAAAATTTCAGATCGAGCTGTTGAAGGCGCAATTTGAACAGCAGGTGCGATTGGCGGAAGTCGAACGGCTCATCGGAGGTGAATTATGAATGGAAAGGTCTACAGGCATGTGAGAATGGTTGGGCTGATGCTGGCGGCGATGACGGCTTCCGCCGGGAGTGGCCAGGGGGAGCATGAAGGCCATGAAGGTTCGGCGCAGCCTGCGGCGGTGGCCCACGAAGGACATGGCGCCGGGTCGGTCCAGGGCCCGAGCGGCGAACGCAGGATTCTCTATTATCGCCATCCCATGGGTCTCGCCGATACCTCACCCATTCCGAAAAAGGATTCCATGGGGATGGATTATATTCCGGTCTATGCCGAATCGCCGACACCTGACGGTGGGCGGCGTGGGATTCCTGCCAACGGATCACATGAGGGACATGGCGCCGGGTCGGTCCAGCGCCCGAGTGGCGAACGCAGGATTCTGTACTATCGCCATCCCATGGGGCTCGCTGATACCTCACCCACTCCGAAGAAGGATTCCATGGGGATGGATTACCTCCCGGTGTACGCTGATGAGGCGGGAGCATCAGAGAGCAACGTGGTACGAATCAGTCTGGACAAGGTGCAAAAAATGGGGGTCAAGACTGAGGTGGCGGCCTTGCGTCCGATGACTCGCACCATTCGAGCGGTGGGTACGGTGCAGGTGGATGAGCGCCGGTTACGGGTTGTTTCGCGGAAATATGAAGGTTGGATCGAAAAATTGCATGCTGACGTGACCGGCCAGAAGGTGAATCAAGGGCAACCGTTGATGGAGGTCTACAGTCCGGCCTTGGTATTGGCGCAGCAGGAATTTTTGGCGGCAAGCCGGGCGGAACATGCCTTGAAGGAGGCGGATCCCGAGACCAGAAACACGGCTGGGGAGTTGGCGGAAAGCGCCCTGACCCGCTTGCGTAATTGGGATATTGACGAGGGACAGATCAGGCAATTGCGGCTGAGGGGAAAAGCGGGGAAAACTATGACGATTTTATCTCCGGTCTCGGGGGTGATTTTGGAGAAAGCAGCCGTGCAGGGGATGCGTTTCATGCCGGGGGAGATGCTTTATCGGATCGCCGACCTTTCCACCGTTTGGGTATTGGCGGATGTTTTTGAGCAGGATATGGGTCTGGTGCGGGAGGGGCAGGGGGCGGAAGTGACTTTGAATGCCATGCCGGGCAAAATTTTTCGAGGCAAGGTTGCCTTTGTCTATCCGACGTTGACCGCTGAAACCCGTACCGTCAAGGTCCGCATCGAAATGCCGAACCACCATGGCGAATTGCGTCCATCGCTTTATGCCACCGTGCAACTGGCGGCAACGGTCGGAGGCCATGCCACCCTGACCGTATCCGATGCATCGGTATTGGATAGTGGTTCGCGGCAAGCGGTTCTGGTTGATCGAGGTGGCGGGTTGTTTGAACCTCGTCCGGTGCGTATTGGCGGCAAGGGCAATGGTTACGTGGAGATTTTGGAGGGGCTCAAGGAAGGGGAAGAAGTCGTGATGCGAGCCAATTTCCTCATCGACTCCGAAGCCAATCTCAAAGCGGCCCTCGGGCATTTTTCCCATTGAGGCGTGGATTGGCAGCCATCGGGGCAGAGGGACCGAAACGGGGACAAGAGGAGTACGTCGATGATCGCCTGGGTGATTCGCTGGTCGTGTCGCAATGTGTTGCTGGTGATGCTGGGGATTCTATTTATTGTTGGCACGGGTATTTATGCGCTGTCCCGCCTACCCCTGGACGCCATCCCCGACCTTTCCGACGTCCAGGTGATCCTCTACACCGAATATCCTGGACAGGCACCCCAGGTGGTCGAGGACCAGGTGACGTTCCCTCTGACCACGGCCATGCTTTCCGTGCCCCGTTCCAAGTTGGTACGGGGATTTTCATTTTTTGGAACTTCTTTTGTTTATATTATTTTCGAGGATGGAACCGATATTTATTGGGCTCGTAGCCGGGTATTGGAATACCTCAATTTTGCCGCCAGGCGGTTACCTCCCGGGGTGACGCCCACTTTGGGACCCGATGCCACCGGAGTCGGCTGGGTTTTTCAATATGTCCTCCTGGCCAAGGAGAAAAGTCTGGCGGAACTGCGTACGTTGCAGGATTGGTATCTGCGTTACCATCTGGCCAAGGCGGAAGGGGTGGCGGAGGTCGTCAGTGTGGGGGGCTATGTGCAACAATACCAGGTCATCGTCGATCCCCAGAAGTTGCAAGCCTATAATTTGCCCCTTTCGCGGGTCACCCAGGCGATTGCCATGAGCAACCGCGACGTCGGTGGTCGCGTGGTGGAGATGGCGGAGACCGAATATGTGGTACGTGGACGGGGGTATCTGCGGGGGGTGGAGGATATCGAAAGGATCGTCCTCAAGGAGGTGAAAGGGGCCCCGGTCCGCTTGCGGGACGTCGCCCGGGTGGAACTGGGGCCGGATGAGCGTCGCGGTCTGGCGGAACTGGACGGCGAAGGCGAGGTGGTCAGTGGTATCGTGGTGCAGCGTTTTGGCCAGAATGCCCTGGCGGTAATCCGCAACGTCAAGGCCAAATTGGCCGAGGTGGCGGCCAGCCTTGGCGAGGGGGTGCGGATTGAGGCGGTCTATGACCGTTCCGAACTCATTCTTCGGGCGGTGGAGACCTTGAAGCATACCTTGATCGAAGAGAGCCTGATCGTGGCGGTGGTATGTATTGTGTTTTTGCTCCATGTGCGCAGTGCCCTGGTGGCCATTTTGATGTTGCCGGTGGGGGTCTTGATCGCCATCATTCTCATGCAATCCCTGGGGTTGACCTCCAACATCATGAGCCTGGGGGGGATCGCCATCGCCGTCGGGGCGATGGTCGATGCCGCCATCGTCATGATCGAAAATGCCCACAAACACCTGGAGCGAGCCGCCCCGGGAATCCCACGACATCGGATCCTCATGGAGGCGGCCATCGAAGTCGGTCCGCCGTTGTTCTTCAGCTTGCTCATCATCACCGTCTCTTTTTTGCCGGTGTTTGCCCTGGAAGCCCAGGAAGGGAGGCTGTTCAAACCGCTGGCCTACACTAAAACTTTCGCCATGGCGGGAGCTGCCCTGCTTTCGGTGACTCTGGTACCGGTGTTGATGCTGCTGTTTGTCCGCGGACGCATCCTGCCGGAGCGTAACAATCCGATCAATCGTTTTTTGATCTGGCTTTACCGACCCATCATCCGTTTGGTGCTGCGTTTTCGGATTGTCTTCATTCTTTTGGCTCTGATCGTATTGGCGGTCAGTGTCCATCCCGCCTTACGCCTCGGTAGCGAGTTTATGCCCGCCTTGAACGAGGGGACCCTGTTTTACATGCCCACCACCTTGCCCGGTCTCTCCATGACCAAGGCGGAAGAGTTGTTGCAAACCCAGGACAAAATCATAAAAAAATTTCCGGAAGTTGCTTCGGTGATTGGCAAGGCGGGTCGTGCTGCCACCGCCACCGACCCGGCCCCGACCGAAATGTTCGAGACGGTAATCAACCTCAAGCCCGAAAATCAATGGCGTCCGGGGATGACTATGGAGCAACTGGTGGCAGAGATGGACACGGCTTTGCAGATGCCCGGCATTAGCAATGCCTGGACCATGCCGCTCAAGGCGCGGATCGACATGTTGTCCACCGGCATCCGTACTCCGATCGGCATCAAGGTGTTTGGCAAGAATCTGGAGGAATTGGAATCATGGGCTCGGCAAATCGAGTCGGTCGTCAAGGGCGTTCCGGGTACGACCAGCGCCTATGCCGAGCGCGTGGGGGGCGGTTATTATCTGACCATCGACCCCGACCGGGAAGCGATCGCCCGTTATGGTTTGACGATCGGTGATTTGCAGGAGACGATCCTGACCGCTTTGGGTGGTGAAAATGTGACGACGACGGTCGAGGGACGGGAACGTTTTTCCGTCAACGTCCGCTATCCGCGGGATTTTCGTTCCGATCCCGATGCCATTGCCGAGCGGGTATTGGTCCCAACCGAGAGCGGAGCCCATATTCCTTTGGGGCAACTGGCGGCCATCCGGTTGGAACAGGGGCCCGCGGCTATTCGCACCGAAAACGCCTTGTTATCGGTTTATATTTTTGTAGACATCCGTGATCGGGATATCGGCGGTTACGTGGCGGATGCCCAAAAGGCGGTACGGGAGCAGCTGCGTCTGCCGTCGGGGATGTTTCTCCAGTGGAGCGGCCAGTTTGAGTATATGGAACGGGCCAAGGAAAAACTCAAGATCGTCCTGCCCCTGACATTGTTTCTTATTTTCTTGTTGTTGTACTTGAATTTTGGGCGTCTCACCGAGACCTTGATCGTCATGCTTTCACTCCCTTTTGCCTTGGTGGGAGGGATCTGGTTGATGGATTGGCTACATTTCAATCTGAGTGTCGCCGTCTCGGTGGGGTTCATCGCTTTGGCGGGTGTGGCAGCGGAAACGGGTGTGGTGATGTTGATCTATCTGGATCATGCCTGGAGGGAGGTATCGGAGCGGCGGGCGGCGGCAGGGGAAGCCGCATCCTGTTCCGATCTTTATGCCGCCATCATGGAAGGGGCGGTGGAGCGGGTACGACCGAAAATGATGACCGTGGTGGCGATCATGGCGGGATTGCTTCCGATCATGTGGAATACCGGTACCGGTTCGGAGGTCATGCGTCGTATTGCCGCCCCCATGGTCGGGGGAATGGTCTCCTCGACCATCCTGACCCTGATCGTCATTCCAGCAATTTATGCTATGGTAAAAACTTTTTCCATCGGTAACAACTCTAGAAAATAATTGATTGAACGATTTGGGAAACTCCATGTGGCAGGAGAAGTTGGATATGGGCTTCGCCCCAGGCCCCACCGGGAAGGGGGACTTGATCTCCATGCAAGATAATGATGATACTGAAATATCTCAGTATTTTATTCAGGGTGATGCGATGGCCACCATGGGCAAGGAAAATATGATAGCACGGCAAAATCTCGTTGATTTTACAACGGGTTCTGCCTGTGGATCCCTGCCCAGGGCGGCGGTATGAGGGCTCTATTCATTTATAACTGCGAATACGGCTCGGATCGACCCATTCGTCCCAACTATTATCGTAGCCGGTGTAGTGGACCAGAACCTGCCCTTCTTCGGCGCGGATGGTGGAGGCGTTGTACCATTTGCCTTTCCATAAGACCTGGATCGCGACTCGGTTCATGGTGACCCACTCGTCCCAACTGCTGTCATAGCCCGTATAGTGGACCAGCAAACGGGTACCGGAGACATCCAATACTTTGGCGTCATACCACGAACCTTTCCAGTTCACCCGGGCATAATCGCCGGCATCAATGGCCATTCCCAGGGAGGGGGCGAACATAGTGAGTGCCAGAATCAAAATGATCGATTTTTGCATGGAGTCTCTCCAGGAAATGAGCCGCTAGGGCAGGGTCTTCAGACGGCATTGAGCAGGGATTGGGCGATTTGAAGCACGTTTTGTTTGGAAAAACCGAACCGTTGCATGACCTGTTCGCATGGACCCGAAACACCGAATTCTTCGACGCCGATGATTTTTCCCTGCAACCCGACCCATTGATGCCAGCCCATGGGGGAGGCGGCTTCGATGGCGAGGCGACGAGTGATGCGGGCCGGCAGCACGGATTCGCGATAGGTCAGGCTTTGGCGGGAGAACAGTTCCCACGACGGCATGGAGACCAGACGCACCTTGGTCCCTTGTCGAGTCAGTTCGTTGTGACATTCGAGTGCCAACGACAATTCGCTGCCGGATGCAATCATGATCAGGTCGGGATCACCGCTGCAATCGAGGCGGATGTAGGCCCCTTTGTGGACCGCAATGGGGGTTTCGTTGAGCCAGGGGAGTTTTTGCCGGGTCAGAATCAGGGCAACCGGTCCCGGCAATTCGATGGCCAGTTTCCAGGCTTCCTTGGTTTCCCAAACATCTCCAGGTCGGAGGACGGTTACTCCAGGGATGGATCGAAGGTGCAACAGATGTTCGACCGGTTGATGGGTTGGTCCGTCCTCACCGACGGCGATACTGTCGTGAGTCAGGATATAGATGGCCTTGAGGTGCATGAGGGCGGCCATGCGAATGGCGGGGATCATGTAGTTGACGAAAGAGAGGAAGGTGCCACAAAAAGGGAGGATCCCTCCGTGGGCCGACATGCCGTTGAGGATGGCCCCCATGGCATGTTCCCGGACCCCGAAATGGATGACCCGTTGCGGTTCTTCGGTCAGATCGGTGCATACCGATGGCCCGAGATCGGCCGAACCGCCCCAGAGTGCCGGCAACTCTTTCGCCAGGGTATTGAGTATGGTCCCGGAAACGTTACGAGTGGCCCATTCCCCGGTTTTAAACTGCAACCCGTCCAGCCGATGGAGCCAAGCGTCGCCGAAGCGGCCTTGGAGGCGGTCACGAAGCTGCCGTTCCGTTTCGGGATCGGCCAGGGTCCATTGTTCCAGACGTTGTTGCCACTGCTGTCGGGTTTGTTGCAGGCGTTGCCTGATCCCTTGCCAGAGTTGACGGACCTCGGCGGGAACGTGGAACAATTCATCGGGCCAGTCGAAGAATCGCCGTGTAGCGGCGGCCGCGGCGCTGCCCAGGGGGGCGCCATGACAATCTTGGGAATCCTGTTTGGGACTGCCATAGCCGATGTGGGTGGTGACCACGATCAGACTGGGGCGAGCGGTTTCCTGTTGAGCCGTCCGGAGGGCCTGCTCGATCTCCGGCATCGATTCGCCATCGGCGACCTCCAGCGTATGCCAGCCACAGGCAGCGAAACGTTGAGCGATATTTTCGGTAAAGGTGAGATCGGTGGAACCTTCGATGGAGTTGTTGTTTTTGTCGTAGATGCAAATCAACTTACCGAGGCGCAGGTGCCCTGCCAGAGAAATGGCTTCATGGGTAATTCCTTCCATCATGTCGCCATCAGACATCAACACGAAGGTGTGGTGATCGACCACGGACCATCCCGCTTTGGCATTGAATTGTTGTGCCAGGCGTTGTTCTGCCATGGCCATTCCAACCGCCATGGCGATCCCTTGTCCCAGAGGGCCGGTGGAGACTTCGATCCCTGGGATGAGGCCACGTTCCGGATGACCGGCGGTCGGAGCATTCAGTTGGCGAAACTGTTTGATCGCATCGATGGATAGGTCATATCCGGAGAGGTGCAGCAGTCCATAATAAAGCATGGAGGCATGGCCGGCGGAGAGGATGAAGCGATCCCGATTGGGCCAATCAGGGTGGGCAGGATCATGTTTCAGGAGACGGGACCACAGGACATGGGCGATGGTTGCCGCTCCCAGGGGCATCCCCGGGTGTCCGGACTTGGCTTTTTCGATGGCATCAATGGCCAACATCCGCAGAGTCGTACAGGCCAGGCGATCCAAATTTTCGTCATTGTTCATTGGTGAGGATTCTTTCATAGGATGAATGTGTTGATTGTTACAAAAAATCGGGTCCGGGAGGGATTCCATATCAATTGTTCTCCCTTGACCGATGAGTTCAGCCGTTGAAGCATTTGGAAAACGGGTTGGAGCGGCAGGGGAAGGGAGGTCGTCGGCACGGGAGTGCGGTTGCCACGCTGCCCCCGGACCACGCCAGGGTATTGGGGATGGGTGACCGCCAAGGTCCGCCAACCACCATTGTGATCATGGTAGCGGTTTCGGGGCAATGAAATACAGGTTGGAACCCTCCGATTTCATGATGCCGGCCAAACTTTCCGCCTCTGGGCCGAATCCAGTAAACAGATCGACCCTCCCTGGTCCCACGATGGCACCTCCTGTATCCTGATTGACGACAAAGCGCATTTCCTGGCGCCATTCCCGCACCGTCTTGCCGTCAGGTGACAAGGCAGGCAAAGATGTTTTCAATAACGCCGGGGCCCCCTTGGGGAACAGGCGATGGTCGGTGGCAATGGAGCGTCCAGGGGTCAGGGGGACGGCGATGTTGCCGACCGCTGGGCCATTCAACACTTTAAAAAATACATAGGATGGATTGTACGCCAGGACTCGTTCCACCTGTTCGGGGTGTTGTCGCAGCCACTCCTTCAGGACCGGAAGCGTGATTTCATCCTTGGTGAACACTTTTTCTTCCAGCAAAAGTTTGCCGATGGCTCGGTAAGGGCGGCCATTGGCGGCGTGATAGCCGACGCGTAGAATTTTTCCATTGTCGAGTTGGATGCGGCCTGAACCCTGAATTTGCAGGAAAAAGGCATCGATGGCGTTGTCGACCCAGACCAGTTCCAGTTGGCGGTGGTCGAGACGATGGTGTGTGTCGATGTCGGTACGATCATGGTACGGGACCAACTGACCGCGGTCGATGCGGGCTACCAGACGCTTGCCCTTGAGATCGGGATACCAATCGCCCAGATCTGCCTCCAGCAGATCGTTTGGACGTTGGTAGAGGGGATAGCGGTAGGTTTGGGTGCGCTGCAGGGATCCGTGCAACAGAGGTTCGTAATAGGCGGTGACCAGAACGTTGCCATGGCCATCGGAACCTGGGGAACGGAAGAGCTGATAGTTGGCCATCAGCAGTTCTTCGAGGTCTTCGCGTTTGTGGGAACGGGCAGCATTGGCCAGTTGGCGGCTGGCCCGGGCCATGGTGGCGGCATCGATTTGCAGGGTACCAAAGGAAAATTGGGTCGTTGGGGGTTGTTTTTGATAGTAGTCGGCACTTTGCATCAGAGCGGCGGCCCAGGTGGACAAGGAGGTATCGCTGACAAGGGCGTCTCTGGCCTCTGACCAGGGAACTGGTTCCAGGAGGGACTGGGGGGAAGCGGCCGCTTTGGGAACCGTGTCGCCGGGCCCAAGGCGGATCGTCTCGGTTTCCCCGGGGGCCATGGCGTTCGGGTTCGTTTGGCAGGCTGTCAATGACAGCATTCCCACGAACCAAAGCAAGACGACGAAACAAGATTTTCTTTTCATGCACCCGATTTCTTTCATCCAGGCGACCGAAACCTCGGTGTCGGTTACAACGGCTGTTGGTCAAGCGAACAGGAACGGCCGTGTCGTCACGTATGACCTCAAAGACGCCGTGCCCGAAGAGTCCCAAAACATCAGAATGTTATGGTCATCTTGGGGATCCGGCCATTGCCGGATCCCCAAGGGTATGAATTGTTGGCAGTTTGCGTCCGACCAGTGATTGGGCGTCAAAGTGGCAGCGTGCGATCAGGCCACCAGGGGTTGATCCGGTTGTTGAATGGCCGATAGCTGCCAGTTGGGGTCGCGTGATCCTACCTTGCGGGTGAAAGTCCAATATTCTTCGACCGTCACCGGTATCTGACGGTTGCCATCGATGACCGTGCCGTGCGCATCCAGGGAGTATTCCAACATGGCAACCTGGAACCAGACGGTGATCCAATCGTCGCCTGATTCCTGCCAGGCTTCACTGATCTGCACCTTCTGGAACTGAATGTTTTCGATCACGTCCTGGTGGTTGGGGTGTTGTCTGGCCTGGAGGTCGGACTGGATCCGCATGGCCATGGCCGGAGTCAGCAAAGGCTTCAGGTTATCGAGGGAACCGTCGCACCAAGCTTTTTGCATTTGTTGATAGGCCAGTCGGGCCCCGGCGAGGAAACGTTCCTCGCTGAAGTTGGGATCCATGGTGGCGATATGCTCCAGTCCCTGGGAGACCTCGTCCATCGGGGCTCCCTGGCCGGCGGTGCCACCGATCTGGAAGGTTTGCGGCAGTCCATGACCGAATCCTTCGCGTTGCAATGGGGCACCATCGTTTTGTGGATGTGGAGCGGCGTTGTAATGGCTCCGAGAGGAGGTTGGAGAGGGGAGCGGTTCCAAGCCGGAATATCCCGGGGAGTTGCCGGATTGTTGGCGTTTGAACCAACGCCAGGCAAACCAGGCGACGCCACCGATCAGCAGCAGTTCCAACAAGCCGATGCCTCCACCCGCACCGCCTGCCATGCCCGCCCCTCCGTGGCCGAACAGCATAGAGCCCAGCATGCCGCCGAGCATGAAACCGCCCAGTCCGCCGAGGAGGCCCGATCCCAGGCCGCCCTTGAACAGACCGCCGGCGGGGCTTCCGGAGGCCATGGAACCCATGGGTTGCCGCGAGCCCGAGGTCGAGGAGGAGCGGTCGAAGCTTTCCCGGGGGAGGGATTGTTTGGGCGCTATGGCGGTTCTGGAGCCTCGTGAGCCGATGGAGTTGCCGCCCCCCATCCGTTTGGCATCGGCGGTATCAGGAATCATCGTGAGGACGGAGAAACCTAGAAAGACGGCTCCCAGAGCAATGGCGAAAGGGTGTGATCGTTTCATGACTCGGCTCCTGTCAACGTGGAAAGATCGTATCGTTTATGATTTTTCGGTTCGCAACCTCGCCGCCGCAGACCATATGGCCAGCCGGCGCCGACCCTGGGCACCGTTTGTATCAGGAGGATTCAAGGACATTGACGACCCTTTGTATCACTTCGTTGGCGGCGACCCCATTGAAGTTGTCCAGGGCTGTGGTCAAGTCCGACAGTTCCTTGTGCATCTGTGGCCAGGGAATGGTCGCCGTGGGAATCAACATGATCATATCGTGGGTCGTTTTCAAGTGTTGATGATGAGAAAATGTCACTCCCACCACATCGGTATCCAGACCGGTGAAGTGCAGGCCGACGTTTTCCTTGGTATATTTACCGATTCTCATGGGCATGCCCGACAGATGCGCCATGCGATAGGCCAGATCTACTACACGTTTGGGTTCTTCCATCCGGATGGCGAACAATTCTCCACCCCGGCTCATGGTGGCCGACTGGAAGATCAACTGGACTGCTTCGGTGAGGGACATGGGATAGCAAATTCCGGACGGTTCGGAAAGATGGATGGGATCGCGACGGTTGAGTTGTTCATGGAATTGCGGCATCAACGATGACGACATGGTTTGTCCAAGCCGAATGCAGGAAAAGATGGTATGGGTCTGGGATTGGCCATAGGATTGGAGCACCATTTCCGCAAAACGCTGGGTGCTACCGAGGATGCCGTGAACATGTTCCGCATGTTTGGATGACACCAGGACGAACTGTTCGGTTTGGGATTCGACCGCTCCCTTGATGATATGCTCCAATCCGATGATATTGTTTTCGATAAAGGGGATGACATTGCGTTCCGACGTCGGTGCCATTTTGTAGGAGGCGGCATGGAAGACGTTTTGGATTTCGTAGTTGTGCAATATTTCCTTGATATGCCTGTAATGGTGGGCGGAACCGAGAATTGGAACAATGTCCACCCCTTTCCGGGTATGATTTTGCAGTTCAAAAAAGATCGAACCCAGGGCATCTTCGGAGAAATCGAGTAGTATCAGGCGGCGGGGGGCGAACTTGATGATTTGGCGACACAATTCCGATCCGACCGCTCCTCCGGCGCCGGTCACAAGCAGAGCCCGATCCTGAACGAGGGCGGTAATGGCGGCGTGGTCCACGGTGGTCGGGACCCGGTCGATCAAATCTTCCAGCTTGATGGGTCGCAGGAGGTGAATTTTGGAGCTGTCATGGGTTTGATCGTAAGCATCCGGGGTGAAGAGGGTACGGAGGTGAAACGGTTCCAGATAGCTTAGAATTTCGGCGCGGCGATTTTGGGGTGTGGAAGGGAGGGCCATGATGATCGATTGCGGACGATTTCTTTCGATGAGGTAGGACAGCTTCTCGGGAGGATAAACCTTGATTCCGGAGATTTTTTGGCCACTCAGGAGTTTATCGTCGTCGATCAACGCCAACACTTTGCCGATGACCTTTTTTTGTCGCCAGGCGAGGATGATTTGTCTGCCGGTATTACCGGCGCCGTAGATCAAGGTACTGCCGACGTTCAATGGGTCCGAAAACAGATCATCGCCGATGTCGTCGCCCTCCTGTCCTCTCACGCCATGAGGGTTGTCAGGGGTGGGGGGTCGGTGGTCGGGGAAACGGACTTCTGGGGCGGGACCAGACCCTTTGTAGAGTCTTTCTTTCAGAGAGGCAAAGAAGGTCAATGCCCGTTTCAGTCTGCTGATTTCACCAAGTTCCAGGATCAGCCATCCGGGACTTTTGAATAATACGATCCGTCGATAGACCCAGACATAAAAAATCACGAATGCCAACAGGGCCAGGTACAACATGCGGGTGTTGTTCCATAGAAAGATCGCCGGGATGGTGGTCATGATCGTCACCCCCCACAGGTAGGGGGAGGTCATATAATTGCGACGGATGATTTTGCGTTTGTCTCTTCTTAGTTTTCTTCCCTTGCGGTAGGTACGGATCAGGCGGTGGTAGATCAAGGAATGCAGGTGCATGGTATCGGGGGTGGCCGGGGAGAGTCCGCGCAATATTTTTCGGCGATAGATGGTGAATAATGTTTCCGAAACCGGATAGGCCACCAGTAGTAAGGGAAACAGGGCCGAAACCTCGGCATGTTGGGAGACCAGCAGGACCGAAATCTCACCGATGACGAATCCCATGAGATAGGCGCCACCATCACCGACCAAGATATGGCCATGGGGGTAGTTCCAGACCAGAAAGCCGAGAACCGACCCGGCCATGGCTACAGAGGCCTGAAACAAGAACCAGCTGTTCAGCGTATAACTGATGTAGCCCAGGGCGGAGAGGATGATCAGAGCCACCATGGAGGCCAGCCCGTTGTAGCCGTCGATGATGTTGAGCGAGTGGGAAAGGCCGGCGACGGCAATGACGGTGCAAACCAGTGAAAAGGCGACGGAGGATTGTAATAGGTGGTCGAACCAGGGGATATCCACGCGCAGCAGGGCGGCGTCCATGGCAAAGAAGGCGATACAGACGGCGAACATGGTGACGACGAGCCGGGTTCTTGGACCGATGTTTTTGGTGACATCTTCCAGCAGCCCGATCCCGAAGACGAACATCCCACACCCCATGAAGACGGCAAGTTTTTTGGCCGTAGGCCAATCACCTTTCAGCAGCAACTGCAGGATGACGGCAAACATGCCGGTGACGATAGCGATGCCGCCGACTCTGGGGACGGAGTAGGGATGGGCTTTTTGCGGGCCGGCGGTACCGTCCTTGGTGAAGGGAAAGCGATGCGCGGAGATGACGATCAGGTAGGAGCAGATGCTGGCAACCAGAAAAGATGTAATTAATATATCCACGATCGCTCCCGACCCATCTCTTCAGCACCAGACACTTTCGAAGACAGCGTCGTGGGGGTTGAAGGAAGACGATAGACAACCTGGCGGCCAGCGCCATTTATTTTTGTTCGGGTCATCATTTCGGCCGCCTTGCAGTGGAGAAAAGCCATTGGTTTCCCTGTGGTCGGGCTACGGCGCCGGCTGATCAGGGATGGATTCCGGGGATGGCGAATCGCGGTCACTCCAGGAGCGTGTTCATGGAAGTCACTGGCCCAGGGATATACCATGCCACTCTCTTCGTGGAACTCGCATTGTCAGTCGGATTTCGGGCTTCCCGACCGCACCGTTTCCCAGAGGATTTCGACCAAATGACAGACCCTGACGGGAGCATGATCGGCCTTCAGCCCCGCCTCGATATTCATCAGGCAACCGGGATTGGTACCCACAACCACCTCGGCGCCACTTCCTTTGATGGCGTCGAGTTTGTGTTGTCGGATCTTCGTACTCATCTGACTGTGGGACAGCATCATATCGCCACCCGCCCCGCAACACTGGTCCGCCGGGGTGAGTTCGGTCCAGTCGACTCCAAGGGCCGCAACCAGTCCGCGCAGACCCGATATTATCTCTGACTCGTGGCGGGTTTGGCAATGATCAAAAAAAGCGATTCGCTGCCTGCTTGTCCGACCGCTGACTGCTGCTGCAAGTGAAGGACGGAAACGAATGAAATAAGTAATATCGACTATTTTATTACAGAACTCCCTGGCCAGGTCGGCATAATCGGGATCATTGGCCAGGGATCTGGCATAACTCAAGGCCGTAACCCGGCAGATGGCCGAGTCGCACAGAACGACATCGGTTTGGAAGATCATGGGGCGAAACCGGTCAAGCACTTTCTTGGCCTGGCGCAGGAAGGCCCTTCGGTTGCCCGCCTGCCGATGGGGGGCGCCACAGCAGCCGAATCCATCCAAGGTTAGCAGTTCCACTCCCAGAAAACATAGCAATGCCGATGTGGCATCCTTGACGTTCGGGTAAAAAAGCCGGCCCATACAACCGCATAACAGCGCCGCTTTGATCGGTTCGCCCTGGATGGCTGGGATGGCGGCCATAGCGGAAACGGGAGGGTGATATTCCGGTATCAGGGTATCCAGCCGGCGCAGCAGCTCGATTTTCATGAGCCAGCCCTGCTTGCGGCACCAGCGGCGCCAGCGCGAACGTTGATACCATTGCACCCATTGCTGCAGGATTCGGGATGGTGGATCACGATCGGTGATCAGATGCAACAGCCTGATGGGCCACGGTTGATCCATCGGAGCGTGGGAGCGTGACAATAATACTAATTTCCCCACCTGGACTCCTGCGGGACAGGCTCGATGACACGCCCGGCATCCCAGACACGCCGATAGGGCCCGACCCGTCTCCTCCGGTGAAAGCCGGCCATCCATGAGCGCTAAAATCGCCGATACCCGCCCTCGGGGGGATTGCATTTCCACGTTTTCCGCCCTGTAAGTGGGACAGACCGGCAGGCAATACCCACAGTGGGTACACTTCTCCGCATCCTTGAGACGACCAAACCGATGCACATCTCCTCCGCCAGGTTGGCTTCGACCCCTTGGAAAATCATTATTCCATCGGCTTGAAGGTGAACTCCAATTCACGACATTCGGCGCATCCCGCCGGTGGCGGGTCCACGGTTCTGGTTTTGGAGATGGCACGCAACACCGAACCGTCAAAACCCTTGTTTCCGGATGAATGTTCGATAGTAGCATCCAGCAGGGATCCATCCATCCCCACTTTGACCCTCACCCGGACCTCCAGCTTGGCTTCGTTGACCAAACCGTTGGGTTTGCTCCAGTTGTTGCGAACCGTAGTCGTGATGTTACGTTGCCATCTGGCAAGCAGTGTCGGTGAAACACTCGGCGCCGTTTCCTCTTCCTGCCCCTGATCCTCCGGGCCCGATTCTTTATGCATTCGGTCCTGATATTTGGCGATGGCCTTGGAGAAATCGAGCGCCGGTTTTTTCTTGTTGGCTTCCTCTGTTTTGTCCGGTTTCTTGGAGCTTTCGTTTTTCGTGGTCGATTTTTCGTCCGTCTTTTCCGATTTTACCGTTTTTTCTGTTTTGTCCGGTTTCGTTGGTTTGTCTTCCGCTTCCGGTTTTTCTGGTTTAGCTGGTTTTTCCGGTGTCTTCTTTTTCGGTCCGGGCTCCACCAGAGGTTTGGGTTTGACTACCGGTTTTTCCTGCGGAACTTCCTTGACCGGCGCTGGTTTGGGTTCTGGTTTGGGTTCCGGTTTGGGTTCCGGTTTGGGTTCCGGTTTGGGCTCCGGTTTGGGTTCCGGTTTGGGCTCCGGTTTGGGCTCCGGTTTGGGACGTGGTTTTTCCACCGGTTTTTCCACCGGGGGTGGTGGTTTGATCGGCTCGGGTTTGACAATCGGTTTGGCGATATCCGGCGGCGGCGGCGGCTCGTGATGCACCGGTTTCGGTGGCGGCGGTGGCTCTTCCACTGCTACTGGTTCTGGCGTGGGTGTCGGAGGTTTTGGCGGCGTCGGTTTGGTCGGTTCTGGACGCCGTGACTGTTTCAGCGGCGTGGTCGTGGCCTTGAGCGTGGGAGTCTTTTGCACCGGAAGTTGAATCAAGTCCACAGCCATGATCGGCGGCTTGATCTCCTCAAGATGCGTCAATGGCGCCATGAACGCCACCATCAGGAGCGCCAGATGCAGCAGGATCGACCAGATCAGGGGGGATCGGCTCAACATCATCGCATCACGTATCAGGAACTTCCGTAATCAGTCCAATGCGATCCACCCCGGATTTCGCCAGGGAGGCCATCACCTTGACTACCGCACCATAGTCAACAGCCCGATCACCGCGGACATACACCGGCAATTTGGGATTGGCATCGCGGATTCCACGCACTTTTTCCCCCAGGGTGGCCATATCGATCTGCTTGTCCTCGATATAGACTTTGCCATCGGCACGGACTGAAATGACCAGAGGTTCGGTATCGGTAGAGATGGGCTGTGCCGACTCCTTGGGCAGATCCACTTCCACTCCCTGGGTCATGAGAGGTGCGGTAACCATGAAAATAATTAACAACACCAGCATGATATCGACCATAGGGGTGACGTTGATATCGCTCATGGCCGAATGGCCGCCGCGAACACCTCCCTCGTTGAGGTTGACTCCCATGCTCATGGTTGCGTTCTCCCCGCGGCGCGCCGGGCCGCTTGCCGTTCCAGAATGTTGAGAAATTCGGCTCCAAAATTATCCATATTTTGGTGCATGCGCCGAAGTTCGGCGGCATATTTGTTGTAGGCGATCACTGCTGGAATGGCTGCCACCAATCCCATGGCGGTGGCGATGAGCGCCTCGGCGATACCGGGGGCCACCATGGTCAGGGTGGTATTTTTCGCCCCCGACAGGCCGATGAATGCATTCATGATCCCCCATACCGTACCGAACAGCCCCACGAAGGGACTGGTGGAACCCACCGTCGCCAAAAAGGTCAATCCTTGCCCGATGGAATCCAGTTCACGGTTGAGCGTCACGTTCATGGAACGGCGCACATTGGTCAGCAAATCGCCCACTTCGGGATCTCTGGCCCCTGTCGTTCCCCCTCCCTCCCATCGTTTCCACTCGCGAAAACCTGCCAAGAATACCGCCACGATGGGACTTCCGGGCCATTCATCCGCAGCGGTCTGATACAGCTTTCCCACACTGCCGCCACTCCAGAACCTTTCCTCGAAGGCTTCCGACTCACGGGTAATCCGTCGAAACCGTCGCCATTTGTCGAAAATAATGGCCCAGGACACTACGGAGGACATGAGCAGGAGGAGCATGACCAGCTTCACGACTGGTCCCGCCTGGGCTACCAGATCCAATACGCCGTGCGAGGCTAGTGCTTCATTCATGTGCGACTGTTTTCCCTATTTCGGATTGATCCATGATTGGCAACTGACCAACCTTCTTGTTCCAGATACTTCGCATCTACCCCCAGGGTAGAATGTCGGACGGCAGGCGCGTGGGTTTGAAATGGCCGTCGAGCATGGCAACCCGCACCGTTGCCCGAATCAACACGGTATCATCGGGAACGCGGTGTATCTCCTGGCGCAAGTGTAAGCTGGCTCCCCCCCTTTTGGCCAGTGTTAATGTAATCATGAGCTGATCATCCATATGGGCTGGGGCCAGATATTTGACTTCCAGTTGGCTGACAGCGAACACCAGGCCCCGTTCCCGGGCCAGGCGGGATTGGTCAAAACCGAGGCTGCGCAACCATTCGGTCCTGGCCCGTTCCATATAATTCAGATAGATCGAATGATAGACGACGCCACCCGAATCGGTATCCTCGTAATAGACACGAACGGGCCATTGGAAGGTGGCGGTGGTCATGAGACGGTACTCTGGGTGGATTGGTGGGGGTAGGAACGTCCCATATGGGAAAAGGCGGCCGGGGTCGCCCGGCGACCTCGGGGGGTACGGTCGAGAAATCCCTGTTGCAGCAGAAAGGGTTCGATCACATCCTCGATGGTATCGCGGCTTTCGCCGATGGCGGCGGAGAGGGTATCGAGACCTACTGGACCACCGGAAAATTTGTCCATGATGGTCGTGAGGAGGCGTCGATCCATGCTGTCGAGGCCGAGGGGATCGACCTCCAGGTGTTCCAGGGCTTTTTGGGCGACGGGGCGATGTATGCAGCCGTCGCCCATGACTTGGGCGAAGTCTCGAACCCGGCGTAGCAGGCGGTTGGCGATGCGTGGGGTACCCCGGGAGCGTCGAGCGATTTCCAGGGCCCCCGATTCTTCCATGGTGATCCCCATGATGGCGGCGGAGCGGCGGATGATTCGTACCAATTCTTCGGCGGCATAAAATTCCAGGCGTGAGAGGATGCCGAAGCGATCGCGCAGGGGACTGGTCAACATTCCGGCGCGGGTGGTGGCCCCCACCAGGGTGAACGGCTGCAGATCGATCTTGACCGAACGGGCCGAGGGGCCTTCGCCGATCATGAGGTCTAGTTGAAAATCTTCCATGGCGGGATAGAGTATTTCTTCGATCACCGGGCTGAGGCGGTGGATTTCGTCGATGAACAGGACATCTCCTCGATCCAGGTTGGAGAGCAGGGCGGCGAGATCGCCCGCTTTTTCGATCACCGGCCCCGAAGTCGAGCGGAGATTGACCCCCATTTCGGTCGCGATGATACGAGCCATGGTGGTTTTTCCCAGGCCGGGGGGGCCGTGCAGGAGCAGGTGGTCCAGGGCTTCACCGCGGCCTTTGGCGGCATGGAGAAACACTACCAGATTGGCCTTGAGTTGGCGTTGACCGATGAATTCTTCCAGGCGGATGGGGCGGATGCGATGATCGGCGGTCGTTTCACCTGGGGCTAGTCCGGCATCCAGGAGGCGTGGGGGAGGGGTTTCGTTCATGGGGTCAGCACCTTGAGGGCGGAACGGATCCCTTGGGGAATGTCATTCAATATTTCAGGAGGCAAGGATTGCAGGGCCCGATCGGCATCCTGACCTTTGTATCCGAGGTTGATCAAGGCCGATTTGATGATTTGTCGCGGCGAGGGGTCGCTGTGGTCGGGAGTGGGGATTCCGGTTTCCCGAGCCGGTACGGCGGCCAGGGATGAAATGCGGTCTTTCATTTCCATGAGGATGCGTTGTCCTGTTTTTTTGCCGATACCGGGGATGCGGATCAGGGTGGCGAGGTCTTGCGCGGCGATGGCCTGTACCAAGGCGGTCGGGGTCATGACCGAGAGCATGGCCAACGCCAGCTTGGGGCCGATGCCGTTGATCCCCAGCAGTTGCCTGAACAGAGTCCTTTCTTCCGCCGAGGCGAAACCATACAGGTGAAAGGCGTCTTCACGAACCTGAGTATGGATGAACAGACGTGTCGATTGGTCGCAATCGGGCATTTTTTCCAGGGTGAGCAGTGGGATGAAGACGCGATAGCCCACCCCATGAACGTCGATGATGACTTCATCGGTATTTTTATCCACCACCACCCCTTGAAGCAGGGCGATCATGACGGTTTCAGTCCTGCCAGCCGCGACAGGGGGGCCTGGTTGAGGTGGCATACAGCGGCGGCCAGGGCATCGGCGGCGTCGGCGGCGGCGGGTTTGGGCATGGACAGCAGTATTTTGACCATGTCTTGGACCTGATGTTTTTCGGCCCGGCCATATCCCACCACCGCTTTTTTGACTTGCAGGGCGGTGTATTCGATCATTTCCAGCCCCCCCTGGCAGACGGCAGCGATGGCGGCTCCTCGGGCATGTCCCAGTTTGAGGGCCGAGGTCGGGTTTTGGGCGACGAAGATTTCTTCGATGACGGCGAGTTGGGGTTGATGTTCCGTAATGACCGTGCCGATGCCGGTGTATATTTCCCCCAGGCGTATTCGTAGGGAGGCCTGGGGGTTGGTCCGGATGCATCCATGGGCGATGGCACTATATTTTTGTCCCACCGATTCCACCACCCCCCAACCGGTCACCCCAATCCCCGGGTCTATTCCCAATACGCGCATGGGTTATCGTCAATCGAGGGAGAGTTGTTCCAGGACATCCTCGGGAACGTCAAAGTTGGCCGATACCCGTTGGACGTCGTCGTGGTCTTCCAGTTTGTCCATCATCTTGAGCATGGAACCGGCATGTTTTTCGTCCAGGGTGACAGTATTCTGCGGTCGCATGACGACTCCCGAGCTGGTGACCTGGCCGACTTTCTTGGCCACCAGCGTTTCCCGGATGGTTTCCAACTCTTCGGGATCGGTGATCACCTCACAGGAGCGGCCATCGACCACGACATCTTCGGCTCCAGCCTCCAGGGCCGCTTCCATGAGGACATCTTCATTGAAGTCTTCGAAAATGATTTGTCCTTTGCGGTCGAACATGTATGCCACGCATCCCGATGTGCCGAGGTTGCCGCCAAAACGATTGAATGTATGGCGAATGTCGGCGACGGTTCGATTGTTGTTGTCGGTGAGGGTATCGACGATGACCGCCACCCCCCCCGGGCCGTAGCCTTCAAAGCGCACTTCCTGGTAATCCACCCCATCCATCTCGCCGGTGCCGCGTTTGATCGCCTTTTCCATGGTATCTTTCGACATGTTCTGCGCTCGGGCGGCGGCCAGGGCGGCGCGCAGTCTGGGATTGGCACTCTGATCGCCCCCTCCTATCCGGGCCGAAATAGTGATTTCGCGAATCAGTTTTGTGAAGATCTTGCCCCGTTTGGCATCCTGGGCCCCCTTGCGGTGTTTGATGTTCGCCCATTTACTATGTCCAGACATACACCACTCCAAAAAAAGTCGAATCCGTGTGTTTCGATAATCCGCTTACCGATGGTAAACAAATCGCGAGTCGCTGTCCATGCCTGGCGAAGGGATGGACTGATAAACATTGGGTCTGGAAGGTTGAGTTTGGGCAGACCCCCACGGTCAGGTTTGGGGACGGGAATTCTGGAGGTCCGGGTCCCCAGTCGGGCAGATCACTCATGATTCCGCTCCATCCGCGAACACGATGGCCGATGGATTGGGGAACGGTGCCGGTCCATTCCCCAACCTGTCCGTAAAATTCTTACCGTCAAACGGCTTGGAGCCTTGACAGTCATTCATATTCGAGGCCATTGCCGGAGTTCGGTGGAAAGCGCATTGGTTTTCTTACAAAATCATTGAGAACCGTGGCTGCCAGCAAAGATTGACGTGGATCACTGTCAACCAACTCATGGTTTTGTTTTTGTCTGGTGACTTAATATTAACCCGGCGATAAAATAGGCACGATCTGATATACTGCAGGGCATGGAAAAAATCGATGCCCGCCGACTCGGAAGAGAGGCCCAGCAACAGTTAAGGAATCAAGCGATTCGGCTCCGTAAGAAGGGGAAGCCATAT
>JADFZF010000002.1 GCA_015232645.1 Magnetococcales bacterium
CCACTGGTCGTTGATGCGGATGCTACGCCGCCCCTGACGATTTCTCAGTAAAGTCTCCAGGGGATGCGAAGGTGGAACGTGTATGTCATCAAGGTGGGCTGTCCAAGAAACCCCATCTCGGGGTCTTTGCAGCGAAAGCTTTTGATCATCCCACCACAATAATACACCGCGTCATATAGGGCTAGACAAAACTCCTAGATTGTCTGTCATCACCCTGTTCTGGAAATAGACCATCTGCCAAGTTCATACTTTACATTCCATGCGGACTCATATAACATGAAATAGTGCAATACTTGTATTAGTTATTTCATCTAAACTTTGATTAATGGCGTAGGAACAGAAATCGAAACAACAAAAGAACAGATATATTAATTATTATTATCGATGCCAATGGGAAAACAATTGATCGCCTTAAATATCCCAGAGGAACTTTTGTTGATGGTGATCAAAATGAATTCGATGAATTTGTTGAGCATGTTCGTGAAATCTTAGATAACAATCAGACGTGAAGTTGAGGTAGTGCTTCAGTTTCATCGTGGCACGATTGTCTAATGATATGAAAAATTGTTGTCATGTAGAAATGGATTATATATATATGACGACCGGTTGTACCCTATTTATTTTCAGTTATTTTCCAGTTTATTATTTAAGTTTTGAATGAGCTCAAAATAGGTTGGACGCTAACAAAGAAGTCGTTTTGGCGCTGATCATCCGCGATGGCATTTTGTCAGCTCACACATGGACGCAGATACTCTTCACCGCTCTTCGGGTGGCTAAACTGAAACGGATAGGTCTTCCCCAAACACCCTATGGCACAATCATAAGGTCACCCTAAGATTCAATAATTAGAAAAATACACCGTTCGCAGCTTGAGCGATCATTTTTCGACTGGATCTTGGCTGTTTATCTTGCGGAATGCATTTTGATCGGTCTATGATTAATGAACCTCGAAGTAAACCTAGATCGGTTGCCCGTGGGCGGGATTCTCTTTGCCTGGCTCAGCCCGGGGCAAACTGTAAACACGATTGTTTGTATTATTGGAAAAAAAATGACGCAACAGAACCTGGAGGACTTGAGCTTTGAACAGGCCCTCGCCCGGCTGGAAGCCATCGTCCGCAGGCTGGAGGAAGGCAACGTCCCTCTTGAGGATGGGTTGGTCGCTTTCGAGGAGGGGACGACCCTGTCTCTGTTGTGCCAACAACGTCTGGATACGGCCGAAAGGCGTGTCGAACAGTTACTGGAAAAACTGCCGCCAACGGACGGAACAATCGGAACCTGAAGCGCCGTGGATTTGAAACACTACCTGCAAACCAATCGGTCCCAGATCGAAACCGCCCTGGAATCATTGCTGCCACGCCCGGATGCACCACCGGTTCGCCTGAATCAGGCGATCCGCCACAGCCTGATGGGCGGTGGCAAACGGCTGCGTCCGATCCTGGTTTTGGCTAGCGCCGATGCTGTGGGAGGCGATCGGAGCCGACTGTTGCCGTTTGCCTGCGGTATGGAATGCCTGCACACCTACTCCCTGATCCATGACGATCTGCCCGCCATGGACAACGACGATTATCGTCGCGGTCGCCCTACTTGTCACAAACAATTCGACGAGGCCACTGCCATCCTGGCGGGAGATGCCCTGCTGACCTTGGCCTTCGAACTGGCCAGCCGTCCCATTGACGGCATCGACCCGGAAGTGGTCCTGACGGCAGTGCGACAACTGGCAGTGGATGCCGGATTCGCCGGAATGGTCGGGGGACAGATGCTGGATCTGTTGGCCGAAAATCGCAAGGTGCAGTTGGATGAGTTGCGCATCATCCATCGCATGAAAACCGGAGCTCTGATCCGCTGCGCCTGTGAAGCGGGAGCTAGACTCGGTGGGGGCAACCCCTCCCAAATCGAAGCGCTGAAACACTATGGCGCCGCCATCGGTTTGGCCTTTCAGATCACCGATGATCTGCTTGATGTCATCGGTGACAGTCACCTCATGGGCAAAGCCACCGGCAAGGATCAGGCCAACGCCAAAGCGACCTATCCGGCCATCATGGGAGTCCCTGCCGCCCAAAGCCTAGCCTCCGAGCAGGTACAATCGGCCCTGCGGTGCCTGGAACCTTTTTCGTCGGTCGCCGATCCCCTGCGAAACCTCGCCCGTTACATCATCGAACGTACCAACTGAAAACGGGACCTCACATGCATTCCATTCTGGAAAAAATAGATAATCCTGCTGCCCTGCGTGCATTACGCGAGGATGAGCTGGTACGTCTGGCCGAAGAACTGCGCGAATTCACCATCGATACCGTCTCCCGTACCGGTGGACACCTCGGAGCCAGCCTCGGCGTCGTCGAACTGACCATCGCCCTGCACCGGGTTTTCAATACCCCCAAGGATCTGCTGATCTGGGATGTGGGCCACCAATCCTACCCCCATAAGATTCTGACCGGTCGGCGCAAACAAATGGCTACGCTGCGACAACGGGGTGGCCTGTCAGGGTTCACCAATCGCTCCGAAAGCCCCTACGACCCCTTCGGTACCGGCCATTCGTCCACCTCCATCTCCGCGGCGTTGGGGTTTGCCATCGCCAACAAGCTCTCCGGCGGTGATCGTTGGGCCATCGCCGTGATCGGCGATGGCGCCATGTCGGCAGGCATGGCCTTCGAAGCCCTTAATAACGCCGGACGCTATAAAAATGACCTCGACCTCCTGGTGGTCCTCAATGACAACGAAATGTCCATCTCCAAAAATGTCGGGGCCCTTTCTTCCTATCTGAACCGCATCCTGAGCGGTCCAGTGTATACCCGCCTGAAGGGGGGAACCAGCAGAGTGCTGGGAGCCATCTCCCTGCCGCTCCTCGATGCCGCCCGCCGCGCCGAAGAACACATGAAGGGAATGCTGATCCCGGGGACCCTGTTCGAAGAACTGGGAATGAAATATTTCGGCCCCATCGACGGCCATGACTTTCGCCAGTTGCTGCCGACTCTCAAAAATATTCGCGAATTGAATGGACCCTTGTTGTTGCATGTCGTGACCAGAAAGGGCAAAGGGTTCCACCCTGCCGAAACCAACCCCTGTACCTACCATGGGGTCGCACCATTCGACCGCGCCAAGGGGGTTCTACCCGCTAATGGCGTCAAACCGACCTATACCCAGGTCTTTTCCGAAACCCTCATTCATCTGGCTGAGAAAAACCCCAAAATTTGCGCCATTACCGCCGCTATGCCCGAGGGGACCGGGTTGAACGCCTTCCATGAACGCTTCCCCAGCCGTTTTTTTGATGTTGGCATTGCTGAACAACATGCGGTCACCTTTGCCGCCGGCTTGGCCTGCGAGGGCTATATTCCGGTGGTGGCCATCTACTCCACCTTTCTGCAACGGGCCTACGACCAGGTCGCCCATGACGTGGTGCTGCAAAAATTGCCGGTGGTTTTTGCTCTGGATCGGGCGGGAATTGTCGGCGAAGATGGACCAACCCATGGCGGTTTGTATGACCTGACCTACCTGCGTGCCCTTCCGGAGCTGGTCATCATGGCCCCGGCCGATGAAAACCAGTTGCGACACATGCTGCTCACCGCGGTGATGTTGGGCGGTCCCGCCGCCATCCGTTATCCCCGCGGTGCCGCCCTCAACCTGGAGGCGCCGCAAGAACCCAAAGCCATTCCCGTGGGGACGGGAAGGGTCTTGTGTCAGGGCGATCAGGCCTCGGTGGTAGCGGTCGGAACCATGGTGCAACCGGCGCTCATGGCCGCAAAAATCTTGCTTCAGGAAGGGATACGGGTGGGGGTGTATGATCTGCGCTTCCTGAAGCCATTGGATGTTTCGATGCTGCGTCAGGCCGCAGCGGCTCCGCTGCTGCTGACGGTGGAGGAAAATACCGTCCGCGGTGGAGCCGGGGCGGCGGTCCTGGAATTCCTCGCGGCCGATGGTGCCCTGGATCGAGGTATCAAGGTGCGCAACCTGGGAGTCCCGGATGCGATCATTCCCCACGGCGCCTCGCAGCCATTACGTCATGAGTTCCATCTTGACGGCGAGGGGATCGCCGCCGCCATTCGCGCCTCCCTGGGCGGCATCAGTTCGAGTTGATTTCGAACTGTTCAGATCCCCCAGGTTCCAAATCATTGACAAACTGGGGTCTTGGTGATTTCTCCAAAGGTCTTGATCTTGATTTTGTCCTTGTCGTTGTATTGGCTCTTTTCGCACCCTTCAGCCATGGAGAGAAATAAATATGAATAATATGATTCATGAAATAATAAAAATTATAACTCTGTCTGCGAGCCTTTTCGCAGCCCCCGGTGCATGGGCCATCGGTGCCATCGCCATTGACAACCAACTGGGTGATGATGAACCGGCCTTCGGGGTCTCAGTCGGAGAGGATGACAAGGAGTCGGCCAAAAAGGCCGCCCTGAAATACTGCCGCCAGGCCGGTGGTGAGAATTGCCAGTTTATCGTGTGGTTTGAGACCTGCGGGGCCGTAGCCGTCTCCAAAAAATACTACGGCTACGGATACGGCAGCACCAAAGCCAAGGCAACAGGGGATGCCTTGGAAATGTGCAACAACAACAACTGCAACATCGTGGCGGCCGAGTGCGAATAAATCCGACCGGTGGGTAGGATGGGTCGGGGAAGAGGGGCGATCCTCTCCCCCTTCCCCGATCTCACGCGAGGTAGTGCAGCAGCCGCACCAACCCTTCGGTACCGGTATGGAAAGTGGGCAGATGTTGATTTTCATTGGGCGAATGGGGCCGGGAATCGGCCAGGCCAAAACCCAGCAGCAAGGTATCCAGGCCGAACATCTCTTTCATCTTGGCAACGATGGGGATGGTCCCCCCCTCCCCGACGATATACGTCTGATGTTTAAAACTTTCGCTCAACGCCCTCCTGGCGGCCCGAAACGAAGGCAGGTCGTCGGCAAAGCGGATACCGGGGCTTCCACCCTTGGGACGCACCATCTCCACCTGAACACAGGCGGGTGCCAGAGATTGAAAAAATGCTGCCGTTCTGGCGGCAATCACGTCCGGGGACTGGTTGGGAACCAAACGCATGGATAGTTTGGCATGGGCCTTGGAGGGCAGCACCGTTTTGGATCCCGGTCCGATAAACCCACCCCACATGCCGTTGATTTCAAATGTAGGCCGATGCCAGACCCTTTCCAGGATGGAAAACCCCTCCTCGCCCCAGGACTGCCCGACACCAACGTCGGCTAGATAGTTCTCGGAGGCAAATGGCAGTCCCGCCAACTGCTGCCGCATGGAATGGGGAATATCCTGGACTTCGTCATAAAAACCGGGAATCTGGATGCGCCCACTCTGATCCTTGACCGCTGCCAGCAGGCGCGCCATGATCTCCAAAGGGTTGGCAATCGCACCGCCAAAACTCCCCGAATGCAGATCACACTTCGGACCGGTAACGGTCATTTCCAGCCGAACCAGTCCCCGCAACGAGGTGGTGATGGCCGGCATCCCTTCGCCCCACATGGATGAGTCGGAGATGATGGCCAAGTCGGCGCGCAAAAGGTCTCTGTTGGTTTCAAGAAACGCCTCCAGATGCGGACTGCCGATCTCCTCCTCGCCTTCGATCAAAAAGACCACATTGACAGGCAACGATCCCGTCGTCTTGAGAATCGCCTCCACCGCATGAATGTGCATGAGGATCTGCCCTTTGTCATCGGTGGCCCCGCGGGCAAACACCCGGTCATCGGTCACATGCGGTTCAAAAGGGGGGTGGTGCCATAGTTCCAGGGGATCGACCGGCTGCACATCATAATGACCGTAAATCAAAACTGTTGGCAAACGCGGGTCCCTCTTCCACGAGGCGGTGACGATGGGAGGTCCCGCATGCTCGTGGATGGCGACATGATCCAGGGACGCCGCGGTCAGTAGTGCTGCGGTATATTTGGCGCACTCCAGCAAGTCACCACCATGCTCAGGGAGGCTGGAAATGGATGGCAGTTCCAGATATCGACAAAATTCATCCAGATGCCGATTTCTGGATTCGCGAAGATAGGTCAAGGAACGATCTATTCCCGACATGGCGTTTCCACTCGATGACGATGGATTGATGATTGATCCCGAAAGCGGCCGGTTGGGTAACAGCCAGCCGACGGAAGCCGCGGGAGGTTCGAAGACTCTCCAGCCGTTGATGCCTCGCGCCGCCGCCCAGTCAAGTCTCCACTATTTCCTTCGGGTGTCTGACCCACATGACCGTACCACAACCAGGGGTGAGTTTGGTCCAATCGGAAGGGAGCTTCAGCAAGGCTAAGGAAGCGGTCTTGATCAGTTCCTGATCCGCCGACACATCGGATGTTCGTCCGCCCAGATAGGTCAGAAGAAATTCCAATCCAGGATTGTGACCGATCAGAAGGGTAAGGTTAAATCGTTCAGGAACCTTGGACAGCACCTCAAGCAGATCTTTCAGGTCGGCGTTGTAGATGGCCGGGTTCCATTCGATCGCTTCTTCTGCCAGTCCCAATGATTGACAGACAAGGGAAGCGGTATGCTGGGCCCGCTGTGCCGGGCTGGCCACCACGTGGTCGGGGATATGACCGGCTGAACGCATCCATCTTCCCATCTTTGGGGCGTCCCGCAATCCCCGATTGGCCAAAGGCCGTTGATAATCAGATAGATCAGGGTTATCCCATGAAGATTTGGCGTGGCGCATGATCAAGAGTTGTCTCGACATATCCGTGACCTGTACATGGTGCCTCTTGGGCACACCCGAAAACCTGACACGACCAGGGCGGCCTCTCCATTCCTGCGGGAAGAGGCACTGGTCAGGATGCCACCTGCGGAAACGCTGTCTTCATATTATATATAGATAATACACGCTATTCCCAGTTTAATTCTTACCGATCTTGGTCCATCGAGCTATTTTTCTGTTTTTTACCAAGAGTGGTTTCCGTGATCATCCTTGGGATCAAACCGGACCAATCGATGGTAACCGTTGGATTAGGTGGCGAAAAATTACATTATGGATTTGGTGTTGCGGGAAAAGATCGGGCTGGAGGATCGCGAAACAAGGTGATCATGAAGGTCGCCCCGCCATCCCGGTTGTTGACCGCCTCCAACAAACCATGATGATGGGTGACGATACGCTGGGCAATGGCCAACCCCAACCCCACTCCCTTGCCGGATTCGCCCAGGGACGATGAAGAGAAAGGAAAAAAAATGGAAGGCAATTCTTCCGCGACAATTCCGGGACCGGAATCCATGATACGGATTCTGATGCGGTCAGGCAACTCATCGACAGCGACTTGAACCACGGCGCCGTGTGGGCTGAGGGCCGTGGCATTGGCCAACAATTCCGTCAATACGCGCACGAATCCATCGCGATCCACCTTCACCATACAGGGGGGATCGAAACGTTCCAGCAGTCGCACTTGCCGACACTGGAGTTCATCGAGAACATTGGCCCTGGCCCGTTGCAACAGTTTGGCCAGATCGTAGGGCTGGAGGTCCAAAGTGCCGTGGTTGGCCTCCAGTAGGGCGAGATCGGTCAGACGATTGATCATTCGATCGAGGCGCTCAGCGCTTTCGAGTAAACGCACCAATGGAATCCGCGCCGCCTGATTGTGATCGTCGTCACGCAATTCTCTGGCCAGCGACGCCAGATGGCCCAAAGACTGCTGCAGCGGCGCTTTCAGATGATGGCCGAGGCGTAGCAACAGACGGTCCTTCAGTTGCGCCGCGCGAACTTCAGCCGCTGCCAGGACTTCGGCTCGGTGAGCTCTGTCTTCGGCGGCCCGGAGCCGAAACAGACGGCGGATGACCACTTCCAGGAAGTCGGGATCAAATGGTTTGGGGATGAAATCGTTTGCCCCTGAACGAAAACATTGGACGGCCACCGTCTGGTTGGGGTCCGCGGTCAGAATGACAACCGGAGTCGTATGGCCCTGCTGCCGCAACAGGGTCAGCATCGCAAGCCCACTCATACCAGGCATATGGTGGTCGAGAACGATCAAATCGGGATGTTCCCGGGCAACCTCCTCCAGGCCCGATGGCCCATCCGCCGCTTCATGGACGATGTAATCCCAGGATTCGAGATACATTCTCAGCATGGAGCGAATTTCGACATGGTCATCCACCACCAGAATGCGATTTTGTTTACCATTTTGGTGATCATTCATGACTGCTGCCTCCACGCGGGAACGGTAAAATAAAAGCAGGCCCCCTCCCCCACACGGCTGGTCGCATGAATCTGGCCGCCATGAAGTTCCACCAAACGCTTGGTCACTGCCAGTCCAAGCCCGGTGCCCCCCGCTTTGCGGGTGGGAGATTGGTCCACCTGATAAAAACATTGAAAAATCGACTCCAGTTCATGCTCTGGAAGGCCGGTACCGGTATCGGCCACGCACAGTTCGACCATGGTTTCCAGGGGACGGGAGCGGATGACGATTTCTCCCTGACTGGTAAATTTAATGGCGTTGCCGATCAGGTTGATCAAGATCTGGCGCAGGCGCAGCTCGTCGGCTTCGATCCATTCGGGACCACACAGGTTGCGCATTCCGACCCCTTTCTCTTCACTTCTGAGGCCCAACGAGTCCACGATCTCCTGGACGGTGGCTGCGACGGCAACGGGTTTCAAAGTCAGATCGATTTTCCCCGCCTCGATTTTGGCGATGTCGAGCAGATCGTTGATCAGAGTCAGGAGATGGGTACCGCTTTTTTTCATTTCCATCGCCATATGGCTGAATTTTTCCAACATCCGATGGAAATGATCACGCGACTCGGATTGGTTGGCCAGGGATTCCATCACTTTTTTTGCGACGGGTAGTTTGAGCGGATCGATCAACAACGGCAGGTAGCCCAAAATGATGGTCAATGGGGTCCGCAATTCGTGACTCATCATGTTGAGGAATTCCGACTTGGCCCGATTGGCGGTATCCGCCGCCTCCTTGGCGTGTTTGAGAGCCAGTTCTGTTTGTCGGTGACTGATGCCGAGCGCCCATTCATTGGCAATGCAGGCCAGGGCTTTGAAGGTGTTGTCTGACAGAGTTTGGCGGGAAAACATCCCCAGCACCCCGATCAGGTGGTCCTCCACCACCAGAGGAAAACCGGCGAATGCCACCATCCCTTCACTTTTGGCCCATTGTTGCTGAGGAATCCTCGGATCGCCAATGACCTGATTAGTCAGATGGGGAGTTCGGGACAGGGCAATCTGACCGATTTTGAATGCCCCGATGGGAATACGGGCGTGTGCCCCATCCAGATGGGTGTAGAGGCCGGAACTGACACGGAGTATCAGCATATTGGTCTCGGGGTCGAACATCCAAATTCTGGCGAAGGCGATTCCCAATCGGGCCACCAGTAGTTGCGTACCCGCCTGGAGCAATTCTTCGAGAGTGCTGCTATTGACGAGTATCCCCCCCATTTCGGCGCGCAGCCGTGCCAGAAGGAGATGTTCCTCGATGGTCAGGTCGGCCAATTTTTTTTTGGTAATATCCACGATGGAGCCGACGAACAGCGGACGATCCCGGATTCTGGCGACGCCCACCGCCAGCCACATGGGGAACATCTCGCCGTTTTTTCGCAACCCCACCACCTCGCGGCCAATACCGATTATTTTTTTGATCCCGGATTGCTGAAAGGCCTGAAGATAACCGTCATGTTGGGAACGATAGGGTTCCGGCATCAACACGTTGACATTTTGCCCGATGATCTCATGCTCGGCATAGCCAAACATCACCGCGGCGGCGGGATTCATCGATTCGACCAAGCCAAGGTGGTCGATGACGATCATGCCATTGACCGCCACCTGAAAAATGGCCTGTTCTCGTTCGTTGATCCAGGTGGTATCGATCATAAACCATGGACAAAAATCATGAAACGGGATCCCGGTTCGCTCCGGGGCGACAAAGGCTCGGGGCAGGTCATGAGGCCACTCCCTACCCGGATCCAGACGAAAAATTTTCGTATCCTGGACTGAATGATTATCCGATGCCTACAATCATCATCGCACGATCCACCAAAAGTATCAATAGAATTTCATTCCTTTCATAGTTATAAGGTCCAATGGTTCATCTGCTCCCTTGACGTCCCCGGCAATTGGCATACGATAAAGCTGCGCTCCACCGAACCCCCAAAACCATCCGAATCGTGCTTACGCTGTGACCTCCCCGCAAATCATCCCCATCTGGCCCATGGACGCACCTTCGTTGATCCGGGGAACCTATTGGTCGCACCGCTTGGGATTGCCACTTCTGGACCACCCTGGCGAGACGAACCAACCCATGCTCGCCGTGAATGGTGAACGATTGGAACTGCGTCATGGTTCCAGCCGGCAAAGGGGGGTGTACGTTGAATTTTCGCTCCACAAGGCGCGGATGATCCAACGTCAGGAGGGCAAGAACGGCCTTCTGACCCGTGCCATCGGCCTGCGCAAGCATCCCTCACCCACGGTCTGGGATGCCACCGCCGGGTTGGGTCAGGATGGTTTTTTTCTGGCCTGTCAGGGCTGCCAGGTACGCTTGTTCGAACGCTCCCCCATCATTGCCGCGTTGCTGGAAGATGGCCTGAGCCGCGGCCTGGTCGATCACGAAACTCAACCCGTCATCGAACAACGGATGATCCTGTCTCAAACCGATGCTGCCGCCGCCATGCACAATCCACCCTACCCCTTCCCCGCGGACGTGATCTACCTGGATCCCATGTTCACCAAGCCCAATGCCACCGCCTTGTCGAAAAAAGAGATGCAGCTGCTGCGTTTATTGGTAGGCAACGACGACGATGCCCCTACCCTTCTGGCTACCGCCATTGCCTGCCAACCCCGACGCGTGGTGGTGAAACGCCCGCTCAAAGCCTCCCCCCTGGGGGAACGTCCACCCCATTTTTCCATCCAGGGAACCACCATCCGCTATGACGTCTACCTTCCGGAGATGATGTGAACGATTGGCAACACTGGCGGACCACCCTGCATCGGCTGTCACAAAAAATCGAGGCCACCATGGCCAGGGACCGTCATCGCCTGCAACGGCGCCTCCATTTTTTCAAAAGACAACGTCCCTCCGAAGACCTCCCTTTTACCGCCCTGGAACAATGGAGCCAACAGGTCGAGGCGGCCGTGGCACGTCGCGAACGGCGCAATCGCGTCTGGCCTACACCCCAATATACCCTGTCGTTGCCGGTGGTGGATGAAAAGGAAAAAATTCAACATCTGATTTCCAATAATCAAATTATCGTAATTTGTAGCGCCACCGGCTCCGGGAAAACCACCCAAATCCCCAAACTGTGCCTGGAACTGAAACGGGGAAGCTTTGGCTTTATCGGCATGACTCAACCCCGGCGCATCGCCGCCCGGTCGCTGGCGACCTATCTGTCCCACGACCTGGGCTCCAAAGTGGGGGAATGGGTCGGCTATAAAATGCGCTTTGCCGATCAGGTTCAGGATTCCTCCTTGATCAAAATCATGACCGACGGCCTGCTGCTGGCTGAACTGCAAGGGGATCCCCTGCTCCTGAATTATGACACCCTGATCATCGACGAGGCGCACGAACGCAGCCTCAACATCGATTTTCTCCTGGGTCACCTGCATCGTATTTTACAAAAACGCTCCGATCTCAAGGTAATCATCAGTTCCGCCACCCTTGATCATGAAAAATTTTCACGTCACTTCGGAGCGGCCCCGGTGCTGGCCATCCCTGGACGAACCTATCCCGTGGAAGTCCGTTATCGCCCACTCCAACCCGCCACCGCCGAAGAGACCGATACCGATTTATCGGGTGCCATTCTTGCCTGCATTCGCCACCTGCATCAATCGGGAGAACACGGGGACATCCTGGTATTTCTTCCAGGGGAGGCGGAAATCAGGGATGTTTCAGTTTCGTTAAGAAAATTATTGAATACCAGTCACGACATCTTCCCGCTGCACGCCCGCCTGGCGTCCCGGGACCAGGATCGCATCTTTTCCCCTGGCACCCGACCCCGAATCATCCTGGCCACCAACGTCGCCGAAACCTCCATCACCGTCCCCGGGATTCGCCATGTCATCGACCCGGGTTTGGCCAAGATCAAACGTCAGGATGTCCGGGGGAGCATTCAACGGCTGGTGGTGGAAAAAATTTCCCGCGCTGCCGCCGATCAACGCCTGGGCCGCTGTGGCCGCACCGCCCCCGGAATATGCATCCGCCTCTATTCCCAGGAAGATTATGAATCCCGGCCCGCGTTTACCGATCCGGAAATTCGGCGCACTTCCCTGGCGGCAACCATTCTGGCGTTGAAATCACAAGGATGGGGTAATATTGAACAATTCCCTTTTCTGGATCCGCCACAGCCGGCGGCGGTTCAGGAAGGATGGCGCCTGTTGACGGAATTGAAGGCGGTGGATGGCCATGGCCATCTGACCCCCATGGGCCGGCAACTGGCCCAATTGCCCGTCGATCCACGCCTAGGACGGATGATCCTGGCCGCCCCCCCCTTGAACTGCCTCGACCCCATTCTGGTCCTCGCCGCCGCCTTGAGCCTCCCCGATCCCCGAGAATGGCCGCTCAAACACCTGCAAAGGGCGGAAGAGCTGCACCAACGCTTCGTGGATCCGCATTCCGATTTCGTCACTTTGTTGAACCTTTGGCGCCATATCGAGGGATTGCGGCAATCCTGTCTTTCGAAAACCGTGCTTAACAATACCTTGAAAGGGGAATGGATCGCCCCCAACCGGGTGCGCGAATGGTGGGAAATCTATGCCCAACTGAAAAAAATCACCAAGGAAATGGGATACCCCTCCCCGGCCATCGATGCCATTCGTCATGCCCCGGTGCATAAAGCGATCCTCGCCGGACATCTGAACATGATCGGTATGAAAAAATTAAAAAATGAATTCATCGGCTGCCGCAACACACCGTTTCATATCCACCCCGGATCGGGTCTGTTCAAAAAATCCCCCCCATGGATCGTGGCGGCGGAACTGGTGGAAACCAGCCGTTTGTATGCCCGCACCTGTGCCCGCGTCGAGCCGGAATGGATCGAGGAGGCAGCAGGGCCGGCCTGCAAACGCGATTATTACGAAGCGGCCTGGGATAGCCAGTCGGGCCACGTCATCGCCTTCGAAAAGGTTTCCTATTCGGGTCTGCCCCTCATTGCCAATCGCAAGGTCCATTTTGGTCCCATCGATCCCGTGGAAGCCCGACGCATTTTCATCCAGGAAGCCCTGGTGGGCCAACGCCTGCCCACCAAGGCCTCCTTTCTCACCCACAACCAGGCGTTGATCCAGGAAATACGCGACAAGGAACATAAATTCCGCCGCCGCGATCTGCTGATCCAGGAAACGGAACTGTTTGCATTATATGATCGACACATCCCACCCAACACCTACAGTGCCCGTCATTTTCATAGCTGGTATTTCCACGCCAGCAAACAGAATGCAACCCTGCTCCACTTCGATCAGCAGCAATTGTCGCGGCTCCCCGAGCAACCCTCGCTGACGACACAATTCCCCGGCCATCTGACCGTCCAGGGCCAAACCTTTTCCCTGGAATACCATTTCAACCCCGGTGCCGGCGAAGATGGCTTGAGCGTCCATATTCCTCTGCCGGCGCTGCAACAATGCCCCGCCCAACCCTTCGAGTGGCTGGTCCCGGGAATGCTGGCCGACAAACTCACCGCCATGCTCAAGGGGCTTCCCAAAACCTGGCGCAAACAATTGGTCCCTGTTCCCGAAACCGTGGCTTTGTGCCTGCAACACCTCGACCCATCTCACGAATCGCCGTTGTCATTGGCATTAAGTCGGTTATTGAAAGATAAACGCGGGGTCGATATCCCGGCCCAACTTTTTTACGACCTGGTGTTGTCCGATCATCTGCTGATGAACTTCAAGGTCATCGATCCCCATGATTCCAAGGTTATCACTCAAGGTCGTGATCTGGAAGCGCTCAAAAAATCATTGGGCCCGCAGGCCCAGAGGGAATTCCGCGCCCTCGCCAAGGTAGGTCTGGAACAAAAGGGGCTGACTCGTTGGAACTTCGGCAACCTCCCAGCCAACCTGGAACTGCCCACCCAGACCGGGACCATTATCGGTTTCCCGGTGTTGGTGGACCAGGGCAACAGCGTCAGTCTGCAGGTATTGGATGATCCAATCCTGGCCCAGAAGACCATGCGTCGAGGCCTGGTACGTCTGTTCACGTTGCAGCTTCCGGGTGCGGTACGACAGCTCAAGTCGGTGTTGACCTTCACTCCCGGAGCCGTTCTGGTACACCTGCCCACCGCCAAAAAACAACCCGTCGTCAACGAGGTGCTGGATCTGGTCTTCGACCGAGTCTTCCTGGCCGAAATTCCCGAAGGCATCCTGACCCAGGACTGGTTTCAGAATCGTCTTCAGGAGCGGCAAAAGCTGTTGTTTCCCGAGGCGCAGCGGATCAAAACCCTCATGGATGAGCTGCATGAACTCCATCGTACCATCCGGTTGCTTCTGAAAACCCAAAATATCAACCCGGGCCTCAAGCCCATCCTGCCCGACCTTGAGGAGCAGCTTGGACGGTTACTGCATCCTGATTTTCTGTGGGAAACCCCCTTCGACTGGCTGCAACAATATCCACGTTATTTCAAGGCGATATTAAAACGTCTGGAGCGGCGAATGACGGCTCCGTCCAAGGATGCCCAAAGGGCTGAAAGATTGCACCCTTTTTTGACGGCGTTTCAGACAGCCTGTAGCAGGGATCAATTTCGCGCCACCGATCCAGAATGGATTTTGTTACGTTGGATGATTGAAGAATTTCGTGTGTCTTTGTTTGCCCAGGAGTTGGGGACCAGAATGCCGATTTCGGAGAAAAGACTGCAAACTCAGATGCAAAAGCTGGGGCTGACCACTATCTTTTGTCGCTAATAGGTCCCCCGGGCAATGGGATGGGTCTGGGAAGGGACTGGTCCCTTCCCAGTGGGGTTTGGGGCGAAGCCCCAAGGTTTTGATTCTGCCCCGTTATCAGACGAAATTCTTATTGAAACATGAACGAGCACCAGACTGACCGAAAGGGAAATGCTTTCAGGGACCACTGCGCAGTTCGATTTCCTGACCATCGGGACCCGCAATAAAGGCCACCCAGGGCTGGTCTGGAACCCCGGTGGGGGGCTGGAACGGCTCTTTGAGGACCGTCACCCCCTGATGGGAGAGTGCCTTTACGGTTTCTTGAACATCTTCGACAATGAAAGAAAGATGGTCCAAACCCCCACGTATGGGATGATAAGGCTCAAGGGGACCTTTGGAAGGCTTGCCGTTGTAGAGTTCGATGATCAGGGAGCCCTGTTGCAGGTAACATAACATTCGCTCTTTGTATCGCCGAGGGCTCTGGATCACCGTGAATCCGAGCAGGTCGCGAAAAAAATGCAACCCCGCCTCGAAATCTGTACATTGATAAGCGACGTGGTGAAACTGAATCCGCATTCTGAACTCCTTTCCGAAAAACGGTGTGAGGCCGGTTCAGGTCAGGGACTCACGGGTGACGGGGTCTGGATTTTGTCTGTCCCGGGTTTGAGAGATGTGTTTTTTTTTGAAGGAGGCTTCATGGCCTCAATATAGCCCTGGATGGCTTTGCGCATTTCTGTCGGCCACTTCAAGTCTTGCCTATCGGGCCAACGTTTTTGAATGATCTGGTCGAGAAAGGTGAAATCCTCCTGCACACATTGTTTGTCCTGGGGGCCGATGTTGTTGCACTGTCCGACACCCGTATTGACCGCCAACAGGATTGTCGGTTGGGTGGTTTGATTCTGGCTAAACTCCGCAGTCTTGAGGATAAAACTACAAAGCTGGTAGTTGAGGTATTCCTGATCACTCAGCAGCCCACGCTGCTTGAACAGGGTTTCAGCCTGCTTGGTATGTCGAACGGCCTCATCCAGATCTCCGAAGGCCAGATCAAGCAAGGCGATACGGATCAGGGAGGCGTAGAAGGATCCATCAAGTCGGATGGAACTGCTGAGCAACTGATAGGCCTCCCGAGCGATGGGGGGAGGCATTTCTTCCCGCCAGTTATTGTATTCCTCTCGAAAAAAACGCACCAACTTGGAATAACCATGGCTGAAATGCAACATGTATTGTATTCTGTTCGGATCCCGGCTGCTGAAATATTCTGCCAGTGAGTAAGCGGTTTGGGATCTTTCTCCAGCTTCTCCCGGATCGTTTTTCAGCAAGGCCCCCAGGCTTCGGTTGGATTCCACGCGAATTTCTCTGGCCAGACGCATTTGATTGTTCCACTGATTTTCATTTTGACCGGCGCGATTAAGAAACTCATGGGAAAATTTGGCTGCCTTACTATGAGCCATTTCGGCACTCGGCTTATCCTGTAATTGGCGGTAGACCGACCCCCACAGATAGTTGATCTTAAAAGAAGTTGATTGGGCATCCATGTTCATGGCCTCCAGAAAGCACTCCACCTCCTCGGTTCGGGAATTCTCGAAGGCCAGGGTGCCGAGGCAATAGACAGAATCCAGGAAGAACTCGTTTTTCCGCTCGTCAACGAACAGATCTTCGTTGGCTGCGTAACGGTCCAACAGCTCCAGAGTCATGCCGCGTACAAGCAAGGTGCGGGCTGTGGAGTAAAGACTTTCATCCACACACAGATAGGCCAGCAGCAGTAATAATACATTGAACTGAATCTTTTCCTCAAGACCCATTTTGGGACTGGCCAAATCGAATGCCCAGCGCAGCAGTAGCTCCGCCAGTTCGATGGACCGTTTCAACTGGTCTGCCGGATGCAATCCCTCCTCATAAAGCCGACAAAAAGGCGAATCCAGTTGAGTGACCTTCCGCACCAAAGTCCACAGTGGTTGTTTCTTGTGCTGGATGGAGATTTGGTCATTCATCAACCACGATAATTCATTGATCACATTTCGCCCTTCAAGGGTGGTGTTGAAAAAATGTGGTATGGGTTCCCCGGTCAACTTGCGACGAAAAAATGGAAAGTGGCCGTAAAAACCGGCCACGCCGTAATGCCTGCGGATGAGGTTGGAGATTCCCACCATCGGGCTCTTCTGGCTGACGTTGGCATAGTTCAACCTGGGTTCCATCCGTTCGTTCCAGCCGGAACAGACACGCACCCGGCCATCAATGCCAATGGAGATGTCTTTTTCTTGAACGCACAGAAAGCAGCGTTTGATCAGGTCCGAATCCAGATCGCAGTTCAGACGCACCAGTTCCACTTTCAGACTCTTCGGACCCCATGGGAGGAACTCTGTTACCCGATTCTCCGGTTTCCAGTCCCTCACCAAAGATCCAAAAGCTTTAGTGATGATCTCCCTGTACGCACTGTGCCCGTCCAGAGAGTCTTGGTTGAATTTTGGTCCCCCTCCAATCGTCCCCGTGCCCGCATCAACCGACTTAGTGGTGCCCATGGTTTCTGGATTCTTATCGTTAACATAATGAAATTTTTTGACTGTTTTTTGAATCAGGGCGATCCCCTGAACCTGGTCGGGAATATACTTCCCAAAACGTTCACGGATAGCTTCGATGATCTCCATGGGTTCATGTTGGGAACTTCCCACCACGTAATTAAAACGGACTCTAACTGCCTTAGTACGAAGCAGAACGGCGACGTTATTAAATACCGATGCCAATTTTTTCTCTAAGGGAGCGTCCAAAGGAACGCTCTGCTTTCCGGTATCTGGATGCAAGCTTATTCGAATATCTTTCAGACCGGCCTGAACTAATTGGTCTGCCTTGTCTTGGTCCAGCAAGTCGCCATTGGTGATTAAATAGCTCTTTCCCTTGGCCTCTCGGATCAAATCCGGCAACTCATTATTTTTTAGGGGTTCGCCGCCGGTCCAGGTAAATTCAATACGGGGCATGGGCTGATTATTTCCGCCTCTGGCTTCAACGCTGGCCAAATTCTGAACCATTTGGCGCAGCCGCTCAATATCCTTGGTCTGGTCGGTTGGAGGGAATTCGTCGTGGTGGCAATACGAGCAGTTGCGATTGCAGCTGGAGGAGGTTTGAATGCGGATACGACGTTGGGTTTCGGAACCATCATGTTGGGGGGGACCGTGATCAAGGGAGACTGAACTGAAAAGGCGATCGCTGGCAAGCTGATTGCGTAAATCAGTAAGCTTGGCTTCAAGTGCAGGGAGGTCTGTCCACTGAATGCCGTGCAATGATGTCACCCCTAAGGGGAGATCGTCTATCCGATGGTCCCCTATGAAAATTGGCACAACCTGGAGGCCATTATAGATCAAGCGGGTGACAATCTGGTTGTATTCATATCGGGCGTAGCGGGTATTGTTGATGTATGAATGGGAGATCACCAGTATAGCAGCCCGGCAGGTGCCGATAGCTTGCTCAATCCATGTGTTTATCGATCTGCCCAGCTCCAAGTCGCGGTTGTCGTCATAGTACGCTAAATCCACTTTCTTAAGGGCAGGCAGCAAATTTCTTTTCACCCATTCTTGGTCCCGAGAATCAAAGCTGATGAAAATCTTCCCAGTAGGCATAACTCCCTCCAAATTAAATATAGAATAGAAATTTTTAGATACAATCCTGCCTTCAACTTAGCACCGGATCCTGATCATGATAACCGTAAATAGACTAGGACCGATAGCATCTTGATGTCAAGTACATATAACTCAAAGTAGTTTATTTAATTAATATTATGTTGTGATCTATATTTTAGTTAAATATCATGTAAAAAAAATCTAATCTGTTTATTGATTGCTTGAAAATGTGGGGGGCGAGTTTCGAGACTGGATCTGTTTCGCCATGGTTGCCCGCTACCCATGGTGCCACCCGAGGGCTCCAGACAGCGGTTTGCAGCCGATATGACAGAAAATTTCTGCTGTCGCTTCGACATCTGAAAGGATGAGATTCGTCGACAGAAATACAACCATTAGACAAAAATGGCCCGCCATGGCCAGGGGGGCATTGCGATTATTGCTGGGAAGGGTCAGTCGGCTTGTATGAAAGTGGCGCGGGAGTAGATTTCAGGATGGAGGTATTAATGCAAATTTAAATGATGATAACCTTCCAGTCATGTTATCATCATTCAATAAACAGCCCCGGCGGCAGGGATTCACCGTAAAGGCTGACCTGGTCCGCCCGGACCACCGGGAAGAAGTCCAAAATTCTGGCCACCCGCAATGGCGCCACTCCTGCCTTTTCCAGTTTGGAACTGATTTTTTTTCGTGTAACGACGGCAAGATCAAGGCTGCGATTATCCACAACCCGGGCCGCCTGTAGAAACAGGGTTTGCATCGCCGCCATTCCAGACCAATCGAGCTTCTGAAACGCTGCAAACGCCTGCTCGACCTTTTCGGGGGCGACGACCGCCTCGGGTCCGGAATACAGAGGGGTTCGATTGAGCAACAACCCCAGGGCATCGAGGTAAGGATCGGCATATAGTTTGTCCCGCAACAACTCCTGAGCCCGCTCAAGGTAGAGATCGATCAATTCCGCCTTGATCTCATGCCCAAGACGTTCCAACGCCCCCGAGAGGCGAATCAATTCCGGTGACGGATTTTTGCTGGTACGCAAAGTCCGCAACTCCGAAGAAAGTAGACGCTCCTGACGTTGCCGATCCAAACCACCTGCTACCCGACGCCACAAGATATATTCCTGCAGGCGGATACGCTTGCCGGGAAAAGCCACCCCCCCCTCCATCAACCGCCACAGGTTGTCGATGCGGACTTCGTCCATGACGGCACCAAATCCAGGACGAAGGAAATAACCCGCCAGGATCAACCAGGTTTCTTCATGATCGACAGAGTTGGTACGATGAATGAAAATTCCCGCTAAAACCTCCCACAGCTCCCGGATGACCACCCAATTCCACTCCCCCTTGGCCTTTCCCAGGATTTCCTCCAGACTTTTATTGAGGCGGGTCGGAGTCAGTTTGTCCCGTTTTTCGATGGCCTTGGCGAACAGGGTTTGAATCCGGGACCTGGCCAGAGCCATGGCTTCCGGGGCCACATTGGGCTCGGCCTTGACCATGGTCTCGGTCCCACGCTTGATCCCGGCAGGGGAGCCGGTTTCATGGGGGCGAAGATTGAACTCCAACGGCCAGGTTTGACTAAGTTCCGGGGCTTGACTGTGGATCAGCACCTGCAGCAAACCCAATTCGTTCTGTTCGGCGCTCAAGGAAACGGGGAGGGATGTTTCCAGAGGAACGACCACCCCCTCGTCGGGTTGGACGATGGTTTCCAAAGCCAACAAAGGATGGAATTCCCGCTCGTTCCAATCCACCACGGCGCCGGCCTCGACCTGGTTGGCCCTGGTGGAATAGTGGCTTTGAAACCGTACCGGACGATTGATTTGCATGGTCAACGCCAAGTGGTCCATATTGAAACGTTCGCCACTCCTGGCCCCCCTGGGAAGGATGCATACCAGGGAGGGGGGACCGGAAGATTGACCACTCGCCTCGTCCTTGCGATGCACCTCGAGAAAAATGGCCCTGGGGGCTCCCGCCTCGATTCGGGACTCCTTGAAATGGAGAATGCGGCCATAACGTGCCGCTCCCAGGGCGACCGCCAGGTCGGGCTCCCGGTTTTCCAGGGCCAGTGGACGGTATTCCTGCTGCCAATGGGCGATCTGGCGCAGTAATCGTTCACGTACCAAATCAGGAATCAACGAGCCGCCGTTGAACAGGACGGCGTCCACCATGGGCAGGCCGTTGAGGAATGCGGCCAGATGTCTGGTCACGGCACTATCGGCGGCATAGGGCAGACCCCATTCCTTGAATGCCCCGAGGGTGGTTTCCGGAACGTCGGTGCGTTCACAGACAGGGAAAAAACCATCGAAGAGGATTTGATGCACTTCTGCCCGGGACAGGCGCGCCGACATGGTTCCGGTGAGCAGGGAAGAACCGCGCCCAGTGATGGACAGGGTGAAATATTCGTTGACGGCACCATCGTCGGCGAGGATTTTTTCCTTCAAATCACGACATCGCGCCACCAAGTGGTCCCACATCTGACTGGAAAGATGACCCGAATCGCCCACCAGACGCTGTTGCATCGCATGGGCGATGGCGAGATCGATATTATCCCCACCCAACAAGATGTGATCGCTCACCGCCACGCGCCGAATCTCCGGAGGGAGCGAACCCGATTGCCGTTGCAGGGAAAAAAGGGAAAAATCACTGGTGCCTCCGCCGATATCGACGACCAGGACGTGACAATCGTGCCGCCGCTGCGGGGGGAGCAGGTTCCACAGCCCTTCCTGAGAGGGATGACGTTCCAACCAACGATAAAAGGCGGCCTGGGGTTCCTCGATGAGGCGCACCCCTTTGGGAAAACCGGCATCGCGAGCCGCCATCAACGTCAACCTCTGGGCCACCGCATCGAAGGAGGCAGGTACGGTAATGGTGATACTCTGGTTCTCAAAAGTGAAATCTTCCCCGGAAGCGGCAAAACGATCGTTCCACACCCCGCTGAAATAATTGAGGATCAAGGCCAAAGCCCGCAGTGGTGACATTTTTTCCTCGGGCCTGAGTTCCTCGGAACCAAAAGGGAGGAAGGGGGCGGTCCGATCGGAGGCATGATGACACAGCCACGATTTGGCGGAATGAACCACACGGCCGGGGGACTGGGCCGCCTGGGCGCGTGCCTGATGGCCGATCATCCAGGGATTTTTCTCCTGATTTTCGCCCAGATAATGTTTCAACAACGCCGGTTCGGGAAGGTACAAAAACGATGGGAGTGTGGTGGATTCGCCGACATTGGAACGCGACAACCATTGCACCACCGGGAAGACTTCACTGTGATCCCCCCCTTGGAGGGATTGGTAGGCCATGACCGAGGAGGTGGTTCCCAGGTCGATGCCGATGCTGAATCGTGCCGTGGACATGATGAAATCAGTCTGAGGTGGATGTTTTGTGGTGGTGGACTGTCAATCGATCGGGTCTCGGATCCATCCCTGCCATCATTCAGTGCGCACCTGCAACTCGATTTTCCATTGATTATCGGAGTTGAGATGCCGCATCCACAACTCCAGGATCCCCAGTTCGTTGACGATGGATTGGATGCGAACCGGAACCACCTGCCCCGGTGGCAGATCGTCCAGTTGGGGAATGGTCACCTCCAAGGTATGATTTTCCTCCAACTCCCGCAAGGCATTGGGAAGGATGAATCCGGCGACATCGCCACCGCGAATCGAACTGGAAAAAAAACGGAAGTGGACGCTTTTCCCGGTCACGAGTCCGAACTCTTTTTCCATGATGAGGTGCTGACTCCCCTCCTCCATGCCCTGGGGGACGACGCACAAGGCCTTGACCGGAGGCTTGAAGCCTGGGACGGCGGGCATGGAGGATTCCAGGCCGATATAATAGGACCGTGCGGTTCCCGCCTTGATGCGCATTCCCTTTCCGGTGAGCCGGTATTGACCATAAACCGCCGCCCCCTTGGCGACCGCCAGATCGGGTTGGAATCCTTCCAACAGTCGTACCGGCTGGCCGCTCCAGGAGGTGAGAAGGTCGAGAAGTCTTTGCCGCAGGGGGATGGCTTTGAAGACGCCGCCATTGAAGAGGACTGCCGTCGGTGCCAGGAAAGAGTCCTGTAACGCTTCCCGGGGAAGCATGGCCGCCAGATGCGGACTGGAACGGACATTGGCAAGGCTGCGGCTGAGAAAGCGAGCCAATTGTTTGCTGATGACGGGATCCGACGCATACGGCAGCCCGAATTCGTGCAGTCCGGAGTGGTTGTCCTCCAGCGGCAGATCGGTGACCAGGACCTTGGGAAAGAAACCTTCGATAATGATATCGTTGAGGAGTTGCCGTTCCAGTTTAACGCTCAAGGTTTTGGCAAACAGGCTGGCACCCCGGGAGGGAATGGCCAGAGGAATTTCATCGAGTTCGGGCTCCTCGAACAGTTTGACCTTGGCCTTGCCAGCGGCGTGGAGCAGTGCCAGAAACTGCCAATCATCAAGGGCTTTCCCCTGGCTTTCCAATCGTGAGGCCAGGGCGTAGGCCAAGGCCAGATCCATATTGTCGCCACCGAGAAGCAGATGTTCGCCGACGCTGATGCGTTCCAACTGCAATTGGCCTTGAAGTTCGGTCACGGCGATCATGCTGAAGTCGGCCGTACCACCGCCGATATCGGCGACCAGAATGCAATCGCCGGGGCGGACCTGTGAGCGCCACCCCTTTCCGGCCTGATCCATCCAGGCATAGAACGCCGCCTGCGGTTCCTCCAACAGGGTGACCTGGCCCAATCCCGCTTTTTCGGCCGCCGCGGCAGTGAGATTTCTGGCGACCTCATCGAAGGAGGCGGGAACCGTCAGGACGACCTGGGCCTGGGCGGGATCGAAGGTGTTCCCCTGCAGGGATTGGGCATGCTGAAACCCCGACACCAGCGTTTCGAGGATCAGTCGCGAGCAATCAAACGGGGAGACCTGGATTTCGGGCAGTTCGGAGCGCCATGGCAGAATATTTTTTTTGGGATCGATGTGAGCGTTGGAAAGCCACGATTTGGCCGAAACCACCAACCGGTCAGGGACCTGGGCGCCATGATCGCGGGCAAAATGGCCAATGATGGGCGAGGTTGAAGTGGTTGGCTGCTGCCAGGGCAACCGGACCGCCTCCGGAGAAAATTCATCCTCATGGGGCAGGTAAAGAACGGAAGGCAAGGTTTCCCTTTCCCCCACCTTGTTGGGACCGAGAATCTGGGAAACCGGGGCGATGATAGGGGAGTTTTCCGTTTCCGGGCCGATGCAGGCGATCACGCTGTTGCTGGTACCCAGGTCGATGCCGAGAATGAATCGATGACTCATGAAAGGGTCCTGGCTAGAGGATTTATTTGAGTTCCACCTGGGCCGGGGCGATGGCCGGCAGACGCCCCCCCTGATGGTTGAGGGTGCGTGGCAGTTTAACGCGGTTGGTCTTCCAGCCTTTATGGACCAGGGTTCCGGTGAATGGGGGTTGACCGATGATTTTTCCCACCAATTGATGGCTGTCGGGGGCAAATCCAGCGGGTACCACCACGTTGGATCCTTCAGGTTCGTCACGGACCGGGACGATTTCAAAGTGTTCCAGGAGGGCGCTTCGGCAGCCTTCATGGATGACCCGTGCGGCGGCGCCGACCTGGGCATCCTCGAACGGAGCGATTTCCTCCATCAGGAAGTCGATGAGCCGTCCCTTTTCCTGAAGAACTCCCAGGAAAGAGACGATATGGGCCTCACAACCGGTGTCACCGGTGGCCGAAGCCTGCGGTCGGATGGCCGCGGCCCGAGGTTCCTTTCTGACTTTGGTTTTGGTACCGGTCTTGATGACAAAAATCGCCGGCAGCAGCAAAATGGCCACCGCCAGGATCGCCCACATGAGTTTTTCATGATTTTCCCGGATCATGTCAACCATGGGTCCGGGGACCAATGCCTCGGGAGCAATGGCCGCTGCAACCAGAATGATGATGATGAAAACCGCAAACAACGAAACAGATCGCATGGGTATCCTCTCCGACCTGGTTGAAGATGTATCCGAGCGGCGTCCCCAGAGGTTCTCTCAGGCGGGCACGCCATTGCATCAAGGAATCATAGCACCTGGATGGATCGATGGAAAGTCAAGGTCTTGATGCTGGCAAGGTGGCCGGGAGGCGCCCAAGGAGGAGCGTCCTATCCCATCACCGGCCCCGTCCTGAGCCCAATCGTCAATCCGAAACTCATCTTGAAGAAAAAATTTCTTGCCATCCGCCATGGGGAAAACGTATGGTAACCTCAGGGAGAGGGCAAGGTCGCTGCTCCAGAAGGAGGCGGCTCTGTTCGTTTGGTCATGGAGCGAATACTTACGTTGGAGGGTTCGATGGCGTCCGTTTCACGAGGATCAGTCAAATGGTTCAACAGTGCAAAAGGGTATGGGTTTATTGCCCCCGATGATGGTGGCGAAGATGTTTTCGTCCATTTCTCCGCCATTCAGACCGAGGGCTTCAAATCCCTCGAAGAAGGACAAAAGGTCACTTTTGAAGTCGTTCGGGGACTCAAGGGGCTGCAAGCTGCCAACGTGGCCCCTGCCTGACCACGTTTTCTGATCGTTGCGGCAATCTGGCTACCGCCCGTGACCTGCACGGTCCCAACGGGCGGTTTTCTTTTTAACCATAAACCATGAATCTCTCGACAGAAGAAAAAAAATTTTTCCTCGATATCTTCCGGGGCAAAACACTGTGTTTATCTCTGGTCTCCGGGGTCACGCCACGGGGCATGGCCTCTCTGGGCGAGTGCCTGGGTGAATTGATCGCCGCGGAAATCAGGGCGGTGTTGTTCGTCCGTCCCGACCACGCCCTGACCTTGGCGGATGACTTCCGCCGCCACACCCGATTCCACCATTGGCATCCCATTGAATACTCGGACCATCCTTCCCTTCCCGCCGCCTTGTGGCGTTCCCCTTCGGGAATCTATCCCATTATTTTTCCTGCCGCCGGTCAGACCGATTTTTTGGATCAAATCGTTCATCTGGCACTCTCCTGGCGCATCTCGCGGATGATCTTCCTGGAGGAACGCGGTGGCCTGATGGACGCTCATGGAAAAATGATCAACTTCGTCAATTTCGCCAAACTTTCCGAGTACACCAGCCAATCCGCCACGACCAACGATCATTTCCATAAAAAATTATTGAAATCTATTGATACACTCCTGTCTCATGGTGTCGGAGCGATCGGCTTGTGCCGCCCAGAGGATCTCCATTTGGAGCTGTTCACCTACGAAGGAGGGGGGACCTATTTTTCCTGCCATCATTATTGTGAGGTAAGACCTCTCTCCTGGGACGAGTTCCCGCAGGTAGCCTCCCTGATTCACCAGGGGGTGCGTGAAGGCTTTCTCCTGCCACGCTCCGACGAACAAATTTCCAAAATATTGCTGAATGGCTTCGGTGCCTTTTTATCGGGACAGCATTTGGCGGGAATCTGTGCCTTGTTCACCGAAGGATACGAGGCGGACAATGCCGCAGAAGTCGTGTCCTTGTATGCCTTGACCCGCTATCAGGGTGAGGGGATCGGAGTCAGGTTGGTTCAGGAATTGAAAAGCGAGGCGAAAAAATTACGCCTGGAGCGGTTGTTCGCCTGCACGCTGCAACCCCGGGTCATGGATTTCTTCCGCCGGCAGGGATTCAAAGATGCCGATACCGCCGACCTTCCCGTGGCCAAATGGCGCCATTACGATCCTGAGCGCAGACAACGGGTCCACTGTTTTATTTTCGATATTCAGGGAGAATGAATCATGGACAAGGTGTGCATCATCGGCGCCGGGGTCATGGGAACCGCCATCGCCCACCGATTGTTGCAACGTGGATTTGGGGTCACCCTTCTGGAAAAATCCCTGCCGGGGGCCGAATCCTCCGCCGCGGCCGCCGGTATTCTTGGAGCGCAATCGGAAGTCTCCGGATCGGGCCCTTTCCTGGAGCTTTGCCTGGCTTCCCGGGCCATGTTCCCGGACTACGTGCGGGAACTGGAACACGATTCGGGGGTCGGCATCGACTTTGAGGATTCGGGGGTCCTGGAGGTGGCCCTGACCCCGGCTGAAGGACGGTTGGCTGCCGGGCGGGCGCAGTGGATGCTGGAACGGGGCCTGGATGTGGAAATTTTGGATCGGGAACAGGCTCGGGCCCTGGAGCCGGGGCTGACGGAGCGGATGGTCGGTGCCAATTATTACCCCCGCGATTGTCAACTCGATCCCCCGCGCCTCGCCAGTGCCCTGGCAGCAACGGTGCAACGACTGGGAGGGGTGTTTCGGTCCGGCCTGCAAGTCCTGGCCATGGAAAGTCACCAGGGAAAAGTCACTGGAGTTCGCACCAGCTCCGGCGTCATCCACGCCGATGGTGTCGTCGTGGCCGGAGGTGCGTGGAGTACCAGCATCGCTCAATTGCCCCCGACACGAACCACCATCAAACCGATGTCGGGCCAAATCATCCAGGTCGTGACACGCCCCGCCAGCTTGCGTCATGTGCTGTATGGCTATCAAGGCTACATCGTCCCCAGACGGGATGGTCGGGTCCTCATGGGTTCCACCCTGGAGGATCGTGGTTTCGACAAGGCAGTCACCCTCGATGGGATTCACCGCATCACCTCCATGGCCCGGGAAATGGCTCCCCTCCTAGGTGAGGCACGCCTCGGCGCCACCTGGTCGGGATTGCGTCCCGCTCCCGCAGACGGTCTCCCGCTCCTGGGAGAATCGTCCCACGTTTCGGGGCTATTTTTTGCCACGGGACATTATCGAAATGGTATCCTGCTCACCCCCATCACCGGAAGAGTCATCGCCGATCTGGTGGAAAACAAATCTCCCCCCGTCGCCATCGACGCCTTCCTCCCATGACCACCGATCCACCTCCGGATTCCCCTCCCCCAGCCTCCCGCGTGGCGGTGGCCATGTCGGGTGGGGTCGATTCCTCGGTCACAGCGGCCCTCCTGGTGCAACAAGGGTATGAAGTGATCGGATTGACCATGCGGTTGTGGGATGGGGAAGAAGCCACCGCCCAACAGTCATCGCGCAGCTGTTGCACCACCAACGACGCCGAAGACGCCCGCCGGGTGGCCCAAACCTTGGGAATCCCGTTCTACGTCATCGACCTGCGTGCCGCCTTCGCCGAACAGGTGGTCTCGCCGTTCATCAGGGCCTATGCGCAAGGATCAACCCCCAATCCCTGTATGATATGCAACCAAACGATCAAATTCGAGCAGCTGCTCGCCGTAACCCACTCCCTCGGGGCCGAATTCCTGGCCACGGGGCACTACGCGGACCTGCGTTTTCCTCCCGGGCATCCTCCACAGCTCTTTCGTGGTCGGGATCCAAATAAAGATCAATCCTATTTTTTAGCCAGCACCTCGTTGACCAGTTTAACGCACCTTCGCTTTCCCCTGGGGGGGCTGACCAAGGACGAAACCCGTGCCTTGGGACGCCAATGGGGACTGCACCTGGCGGGAAAACGGGAAAGCCAGGACGTCTGTTTTGTTCCCGGAGGCGATTATGGTGGATTTTTTCGTCGTCACGGTCTGGAGGATCGTCCGGGAATGATCCGGGACCGGGATGGAAATCTGTTGGGGCGTCATCATGGCATTCACGGTTATACCATCGGTCAAAGGAGGGGATTGGGGATCGCCGCCCCCAGACCAATGTATGTGATTGCCGTGGATCCGGACCACAATGAACTGATCGTTGGCCCCGAAGAGGCCTTGCTGGCGGAAAACGCCCGTCTGACCCATATCAATTGGCTTGTTCCCCCGGTTTTTCCCGGCCAAACTTTGACCTGCCTGGCGCAAATCCGGTATTCCTCCCCGCCGATAGCCGCCTCGTTGACTGTAACCGATCTGTCGAGCCAGGGTGAGATTCATTTTCACGTTCCCCAAAGGGCGGTCACACCCGGTCAGGCGTGTGTGTTCTACGACGGAGACCAGGTTCTTGGCTCGGGTTGGATCGCGGCCTCAAAAAACAGTTGATGGGATGGGTCTGGGAAGAGACTGGTCCCCTCCCCGCGGGTTTGGGGCACCGCCACTGGGTTTCTTTAACAAAAAGTGGAAATTCTTACTTTTTCCATAAATAGTTATTGAATGTTTTTGCATGGCAAGGGCCCCGTCTCCTCCCCTTGCCAGCTCCCATCATGGGCTGGCGGACCGAATCATGACCTCGCTCAGCAAGGACTTGAGACGCAACAGGTCCCCGTCCAGGGCGGCCTGGCCCCGCCACCATTGTCCATCGGGAGATTGATGTCCCACTCCCAGGCGAATGTTGGTCAAATGTCGATCCATCCGTTGCCGGATCACATGTCCGTGGAGTGCGGCGAAGGGGTCTCTGCGGACGATTTCCCGCAAAACCGCCTCCCCCTCCCGAACTTTCATTGCAGCGATGGCCAGCCCCTCGGTGCCAATCCGAAACCAGTCTTCGACCAGTCTGCGCGAGTGGCAATCCTGGCACAGGGCCATACGCCATTCCCGGTGAGGCGCCCCCACCGCCGTCATGAGAGGGGATGGTTCTGCCACCGGATCGGAAGTCCATTGCAGGGAGTGACGACCCCGAGGCAGGTGACAGTAACCGCAGGTCGGCGAGCGATAATTACCGTCACTCAACCATCGGGAATAATCGCCATCCTCGGCCGCCAAAGTGAGGATCACCCCGTGTTTGGAGATCAGGTAGCTGGCACTTTCACGGGGATGACAGCCAAGGCACACTTCATTTTTACGCGCCCGGGCGGCCATGGCCCCATCGTGAATGCTGCCATGGCAGGAGCTGCAATCAACCCGACCCGGCCGATGACGTGGACTTCTTTCCCAATCCTGGACCAGGTCTTGATCCCGTTGCCGATGGCACTCCGGACAAGCGTTGGGCGGCGTCGGTTCCATCCGCATCGCATGGCTGATCCCGGTCATGGCCACCGTCATGGCTAACAACAGACCTGCGAAGACCGGCAGCCGCAGCGAATTTCGTTTGGCAGCCAGGAGGTTAATGGTTGTCCCGGTTGAAGCGGGTATATTCCCCGTCCATCCACACCCGTTTGAGGTCCACATCCTTGACCATCTTTCCCAAGAGTTTCAGTCGTTCCGTCTGCGTCGCAATGGTTCTCGAGGTATCGATCATCAGGTCATGACAACCTGACGACATCTTTCTCGCCCCATGGGCCATCCCCTTGTAGGCGCCCGGATTGGCAAAATACCACATTTCAAAATAATCCCGTTCCACGGCGCTCACGTTGTAGAAGGCCGATTCCATTCCTTCAAGGTCACCGATGCGCACCCGGGGAAACCACTGCCCCCAGGGATCCGTGGAAAAATGGGGACGGTCGGTCGCCTTCGGCAGCAGCCAACCATGGCGTCGCAATGCTTTGAGCTGATCTTCCACGGCATACAGTTTTTTCCAGGCGCTCCCGCGTTCCTCATCCAGCGACAGGAAAAAATCTTCCGCAATCGGCGACGGATGACACTCTTTGCAAATGGCCGACCAGCGTTTACGTTTAATGGTATTTTCTGCCGTTCTTGGATTGATTTCCCGGATACCCGACTTCCACAGCGACTTGTCGGCGATCAGATGACGGCCATTGGTCATATGGCACCCGGCGCAGCCGGGAGCGGGATAATTGCCACGGCGCAGGGGTCGGTTCCAATCCCATTTTTTCCCCTCCCGAAGATAGAATAGGCCGTGTGGCGAGGAAAAGTAGCTTTGATCGTCAGGGTGTGGCGGACCAGTATGGCAGGTGATGCAGGCTTCGGGCCTGCGGGCCTCGGCGGCAGCAAAACGGTGGCGGGTATGACAGGAATCGCATCGCTGGGCCACCGAATGGCAGTGCAGGCAGGCCGCCACTTCCGCCTTGGGTTTTTCGGCAAAAGCCGAACTGTCGGTCAGCCGCTCCAGGGCCAGGGCATGGCTGGGAAATCCATACCTTTTTTCCTCCTCCATCTGGGCCACGGGCCGGGGATGGCATTGGCCACAGATCGCCGGAGCCGGCAACCGCAGGCGCTGATGATCGTGGCCATGACAGGCAGAACAATCCACCGGATTTTCACCGCGGGCATGTCGGCTTTGCCGCCAATCCTTGACGATTCCCGGGGTCAGAGTGGCGTGACATTCCAGACATTCTTCACCTTTGAAGGTTCCGATCACCTTGCGGTCTTGGGGGCGGGAATCGATGCGCGGTTCCCGATCGGCAGAGATGGCATCCCCCCTTTGAAGTCGGTTCTCCTGACCGGCACACACCGATACCGGCCACAACCACCCCGCAGCGATCAGAAAGGGGACGATGGCCAGCAGCATGCAACGAAATTCGTCGCCATCGAAACCGACCCGACGTGGCCGCGAAGGGGCTAGAGTTGGGCTGGGCCGAGTCCACATAAGGTTGCCAATTGACTGATCAGTTCGTTTCCGGTACCCACCTGGGAGGAAAAATACCCGCCCAGTGCCAGGGCCATTCCCAACAACAGACCGTAGGCCGCCCATTGCCAACGATTGGCGTGGTTATTGAAACCGGCGAGTTGCCGCAGCCGGTCGCCGTTCTGACGCAAGGAACGGTGCAGCAGATTACGGATATCATGGAAGGCCAGACTTTGAGTGGGACATTCGCTGACGCAGCGACCGCAGCCCATGCATTCGGCGGTTTTGATCGCTCCGCTTTGCGCTCCCAGGTGCCAGACCGGGATCCCCATGTCGCATACGCGCAGGCATCGGTCGCACTGAATGCAACCGGAGGGGTCATAATCGATGCGAAACGGCCCGACCTTGTTCAACAAGCCGAAGGTGGCCCCGAACGGGCACAGGAATCGACAATATCCCCGATTGCCCAACCACGGAGAGAGAGGCATGCTGCCGTAATAGGTCACCCCGACCGCCAGGGCGAACAATCCCAGATAGGCGGAAGTCGCGGCATTGGCGGGACGGAGCATGGCCAGCATGGCTCCGAGATAGAGAACAAACCACAGCCATTTGATCCGCCTGAGGCTCCAGGCTCGTGGGCCTCGCGGGACATGGTCGGCATGGCGAAAGGGAAACCCGACCACTTCGCGAATCCCGACGCACGGGCAGTTGAATCCACATATGATCCGTCGGCCAAACAGGAATACGGCGACCATGACCAGGAAAAAGGTCAATGTCCCCGGGGTATGCAACGACGGAAATACCGGCAGCCATCCCAGGTAACCCACATACGGCTCCACAAAGGGGAACAGGGCGGGGATCCACCACCACAAGACGGTGACATTGACGACAATGATGATCAGCCGTCGGCGGCTGTAGGGATTTTTTTCCGCCCTGATCCGCCACAGGCCAAAAACGAGAATGAGGGCACATTCGGTGTATCTGTCGAGCCACCAGGGGGAATCGAAGGCAAATATCCAGGTTTCGTTCAACCAGCCCAAAAAGGCCCAGGTAAAAACGGCAATCGCCAGCCAACGGACCCATGGAAAATAGCGCCCTGCCAGAGATCGTTGCCGGCTGACGGGGATGAAGCGCAGAGCCGGTGCGGTAGGGTTGGGGGGGATCGTCATGGGGTGCCCGAAGTCCGTTGCGGTCGAGTGAGCGGGAAGGATCCGGGAGGCGGTCGGCCTCTGCGAGCCATCGGATCGTTCAATCATCGCGACATCTTAATGCAAAAAAAACACCAGCGGCAACAGACCATTGCCGAAGCGACCGTCCTGCCATACACTTGCCCGACAGCATGGTGCCTCCTCCATCCCTTTCGATCCCATCCCGCAGGCCCGCATGAACACGACCCATTCATTGCCATCGACCCCACCCAGCTCCCTGTTTTTACGTGCCTGCCTGGGATTGGAGGTGGAGCGGACGCCGGTGTGGTTGATGCGCCAGGCGGGACGCTACCTGCCGGAGTATCGGGAAGTTCGCAAACTGGCCGGAGATTTTCTTGCTTTGTGCAAGACCCCGGAACTCGCAGCCCGGGTGACTTTGCAACCCATCGAACGTTTTGCGCTGGATGCCGCCATCCTGTTTTCCGACATTCTGGTTATCCCCGAGGCCATGGGGATGACTCTGACTTTCCTCGAAGGGGAGGGGCCACATTTCCCCACCCCTCTGAATCGGCCTGCGGAGCTGGAGCGTCTCGTGCTCCCCGATCCGGAGGTGCAGTTGGGGTATGTATTGAGGGCCGTCCGCACGATTCGCCAACAACTTCCCGCCCCGATCCCACTCATCGGTTTTTCCGGTTCCCCCTGGACCCTGGCCACCTACATGATCGAGGGGGGGTCCAGCAAAAAGTTCACCCGGATCAAAACCGCCCTTTACGACGATCCCCATTTTCTTGATGCCCTTCTGGAACGGCTGGCGGTAGCGGTGACCGACTATCTCAACGCCCAGATCGACCATGGGGTGGCGGCGGTACAACTTTTCGACACCTGGGGGGGGGTGTTAGGTCCCGATGAATATCGCCATTTTTCCCTGGAGCCCATGGCACGCATCATTGCCGGGCTCAAGCGTCTTCGACCCGATGGGACGCGCATCCCCGTCATTCTTTTTTCCAAGGGTTGTGGCGGTTACCTCGAGACCATCGCCGCCTCGGGATGTGATGTGATCGGGCTGGACTGGACCACCCCCCTGGATCAGGCCCGGTCCCGCCTGGGTCCGGCAATAGCACTGCAGGGTAATCTGGATCCTGCCGTCCTCTATGCCCAGCCCGGGCGTATTCGTACCGAGGTCGGACGGGTCCTGGGAACCATGGGGGGGCAAAACGGACATATTTTCAACCTGGGCCACGGCATCGAACCCAACGTCAACCCGGAACGGGTGGCGGTGCTCGTCCAGACGGTCCATGAAGAAAGCCGACGCATCAAACTGAATGTTGTAGCGTAAAATCAAATTCGCGACTCTCTATGTGGAGCCACTGAAGAGACTCCGCACCCCATGCACCATAAGCGTAACCGCATATCCATCCAGATCCCCCCAGTCAGTTACAAATCGGCTTGGGTGATTGCATCATTTTCTGCATGTGGTATTGATCCAGAGGATTTCCAGGTGCGATGTCCCGGCACCCTGGCTCATTTCCATGCCATTGTCCGCTCAAAGATGGTATCATGACGATTGGATGGTTGAGTGTGGTGTGACAGAAGGACAAAATGAGTCGGACCAGTGGATGGGAGGGGCCAGGGAAAGGATGGGACCCGGCCAATGGGGTGTGGAGCGAGGCCCGAAGATTTTGATATTTTTCCCCCATTAAGGAGGACCACGGGGGCACGCCATGGCCCTCAGGCTTGACGAGTCATCGCGATAAGCCAAAAGGGGGTGTACCTGTTGTTTCGAACCATCGGCATCGTTGGCCGTCGCTCTCGCCAAAGTACCGGCAGCCGAGGCCCCCGCGCGCGTTTCCCGCGCTGTACACCAACCATGCATCGCGTGACGGGGGAGGAAAAACCAGCCCTTTGGGTCTGGCACCCAACCCCTGCGGGAAGAGCCCCTTTCCCCAATCCATCCGATTCACCACTTCACACCTTCCGAACCAGGTCTTGTATCATGGTGGATATTCTGACAAATCCGCGGCCTGACAAAAACTCCATCATGTCAACTTCCGTCTGAAGTCTTGAAACTCATGAGTGACCCAGGGATCGAACCCAAACGAATACTCCTCATCGACGATCAATATATCACCTATAAATATTTGGATCGTATGATCGATGTCGATGACCTGAAACTTTTCTACTGCCAGGACCCCAGGCAGGCCTGCCTGGATGCGGAAAAGATACGACCCATGGTCATTCTGCTGGATCTGGTCATGCCGGAGATGGACGGAATGAGCCTGTTGCGGCAATTACGCAAACATCGGGTGACCAGTAACATTCCCGTCATTCTCCTTACCTCCATCGACGAACCCCAGATCAAGGCCGAAGGGTTTGCGGCTGGCGCCAGCAATTATCTAGTCAAATTTCCCGATCGGGTGGAGATGATCGCCCGCCTGCGTTATCATGCCCATACCTTTGTGCGCATGGCACGAAAATCAAAGGAATGCGAAGACTGTATCGATCTGCTGCAGTCCGCCATCAAAGGGATCGTGATGCTGGATGTCACGTCCAAGGTGATCGTCGATGCCAACGAAACCTTTTGCCAGCTTATGGGGTACGACCGCTCCGCCCTTGTGGGCCACCACATGGGGGAATGCGTCCGGATGGAAGATCAGGATTCGGTACAACGGGCGTTGGAGCGGATCCCGCAACCCGATCATCGTGTTTACGACGTTTCCCTCCGCCATATTTCGGGAGGTGAGGTTCGGGTGCGCTTTTGTGTGACTGTCGATACCCGTTCCCAGATCGACCGCAAGGCGATCACGCTGACCTTTGTCCTCGATCGTTCGGAAACCCTGGAAGGTTCCGACTACAGTACCCAATTCCGCCTGCATGCCGATATGATTCCCGGGATGGTCTGGATGTGCAATCGGGAAATGAAACGGACCTTTTTCAACGATGGTTGGCTGGCCTTTACCGGCAAGATCATGGCTCGCGAACTGGATGACGGCTGGTTGGAGGGGGTTCATCCCGATGATGCCCCAGGGCTGCGGGTCCATTTTGCCGATGTTTTTGCCTGTCGCCAACGTTTTGCCATGGAATATCGCCTGCGCACCAAGGATGGGTCCTATCGCTGGGTGTACGACACCGGTTTCCCGTTTTTTGCCCAGGGAGATAACTTTCAAGGTTATACAGGAAGTTGCGTTGATATCAACGAACGCAAGGGATTTGAGGAACGCTTGCGCAATTTCAACATGGAACTGGAAGCGCGCATCCAGGATCGGACCGTGGAGTTGCAACGGGAGGTGGAAGAACGAAAAAATGCGCAGATGAAGGAGCGTCGCGCCCGGGAGATACAGAATACCGTCAGCAACATGTTGCGCATTGCCTTGCTCGCCATTCCACTGAAGAAAAAATTGGAAACCGCCTTGAGCATGATCGTCAACACCCTCACCGGTGACATGCTGCCCAAGGGGATGATCCTGCTCAAAGATCGGGACCAGGAAACCCTGTCGGTGGTGGCGCATCGAGGATTCAGCGAACTGTCGCCCCTGCCCTGCTCACGGGTCAAATTCGGCGAGTGCCTGTGCGGAATTGCCGCCCGCCGGCACGAAAATATTTTTTCACACCATATCGACGAATTACACTCGATTCGGACCCCGGACATGGAACCCCATGGACACTATTGCCTGCCTTTGCTTTCGGAAGACCGGCTCCTGGGTGTTTTATCGATCTACGTCAAACACCTGTCCGAATACAATCCGGACAACGAAAAAAATTTCCAGGCTTATGCCCATACCTTGGCCACCATCCTGGAGCAAAGCCGGACCGAAGAGCTGCAGAAGGAAAAGATGGCCGCCGAGGCGGCTAGCCGCGCCAAAAGCCAATTTTTGGCGACCATGAGCCACGAGATTCGTACCCCACTGAATGGTATCCTGGGGATGACCAGTCTGCTGTTGACCTCCGAAGTGACCGAAGACCAACGCCGACGTCTCATGCAGATCCACCAATCGGGCAACAATCTGCTCAACATCCTCAACGATATTCTCGATATCTCCAAAATCGAGGCGGGAATGATGATCGTAGAGTCACGTCCCTTCGTCCTGAACGATGTGATCCGTGTCCTCTCCAACTTGGTCGAACGAAAGATTGAAGAAAAACGGTTGGTTTACAGCGTGTCCATTCACCCCGACGTCCCGCAGTTCGTCAAAGGGGATTCGGTACGTCTGGGGCAGATATTGAACAATCTGCTGGCCAACGCGGTCAAATTCACCCATGAGGGACGGATTACCCTGAGTATCACCATGGACGAGATCGAGTTTCATCAAGGGTTGATGCGATTTACCGTTGAGGATACCGGAATCGGCATCTCCCGACAGGTCCTGTCGGGGTTGTTTCAACCCTTCACCCAGGCGGACGACTCGACAACGCGCAAATACGGTGGTACCGGGTTGGGGCTGGCCATCAGCCGACGGTTGGTGGAGATGATGGGAGGCACCATCGATGTGGAGTCGGAACCGGGCCGCGGCAGCCGGTTCACTTTCACCGTGCGTCTGGGAATCACCCACGAAACATCCACGGGAACAGTACCCGACTCGTTATCTCCCAAGCAGCTCGTCGCCCAATCCCGACGGGTTCTCAAGGGAGGACGGGTGTTGCTGGTGGAAGATGATCCGATCAATATCGACGTGGCCCGGGATGTATTGCAACAGGTCGGATTGCAGGTGGAGGTGGCGCACAATGGCATCGAGGCCCTTGCCGCCGTGGTCGGAGATGGCCTGGCGCACAGGAAACACTACGATCTGGTGCTCATGGACCTGCTCATGCCCCGCATGGACGGATTCGACGCCACCCGCCTCATCCGCAAACACCTGAGCAAGGAACAACTGCCTATCATCGCCATGACCGCCAGCGCCATGAGCGGCGAACGCGAACGATGCCTGAGCGCGGGGATGAACGATCATCTTCCCAAACCGGTGGAGCTGGAGATTCTCTATACGGTTTTGTCGCGCTGGATCCAGATGCCTGATAGGAAGATCGATACCTCGTCCCATCCCCTCCCCCATGCCGCCGAGCCGGGGGAAAGGAAATCGAACCCGGACGACTTCGACTTCATCAGAGGCCTCCAAACCATCGACGTGTCCGGCGCGATACGAAAATTCGGCCATAACCCCAAGTTTTACCGCAAATTGCTCCTTGACTTTCGCAAAGGCTACGCCGACACCGGCAAGTCCATGGAAGAGGCGATGAATCGCGGTGCCTTGGCGGATGCCAAACGGTTGGCCCACACCATGAAGGGGGTGTCGGGAAACATCCTGGCCCAAGGACTGGCCGAAGCGGCCCACCAGTTGGAAATCATCATCGGCACCGATCCCGACGTGGAAATGTGCCGCGAGCCATTGCGCCATTTTAACGAGGCCTTGGCCAAATTGCTTCGGGATCTCGACCCCATCGCAGCGGGTCGGGATCCCGATCCGGTGCCCCCCCCCCCGTCTGTCGTCCAAGGATGCCCCCGAGGTTCTGGGGCGGTTGGCGGACTGTCTGCGCAGCAACAACGCCCGGGCTTTGGAGATCGTCACGTCGGCCGCGGCCTGGCTGAGAGAGGAGGGATGCGAGCCGGAATACCAAACCATGTTGGAGTCACTGGAAAAATTCGATTTCAAGGGAGCCATGATGCACTTGAAGATCATATCCGACAAACTGGGGCTCGACCTTTCGGGAGCCGCCTTATGACCATCGAACCCGTTCGGCGCCAGGTACTGGTGGTGGATGACGATGCCCAGAGCATCCGTCTGTTGCTGGAAGTTCTCCATCCCCTGGATCTGGAAATAATGGTGGCTACCGACGGTCATACCGCTCTGGAAATCACGGCCCAACACATCCCCGACCTGGTGCTTCTGGATATCATGATGCCCGATTTGAGCGGCTACGATGTCTGCCAGGCCATTAAAACCAATGTCGAAACCCGAGACATCCCCGTTATTTTCATCTCCGCCATGTCGGCCACGGAAGATGAGAGCACCGGTCTTAAACTGGGAGCAGTGGATTACATCACCAAGCCGTTCCAGTTTGAAATCGTCCGTTCGCGGGTGCAAACCCACCTTGAACTGCGTGCCGCCTACCAGGAATTGGCCCGGATCAATCAAAATCTCATGGAAGAACGGCGGCTGATCGAGCGGGTCCTGGCCAACACCCGGGAGGCGGAGTTGTTGGATCATCGCTATCTTTCCACCCACGTCGCCCCCAAGCAGGAGGCGATGGGCGACATACTGTTGGCCGCTTTTCGTCCCGATGGCGCCCAACACGTCATGCTAGGCGATTTTACCGGACACGGTTTGACGGCGGCCATAGGGGGGCCACTGGTTGCCGATCTTTTTTATGCCCGCACGGCCCGCAATGAACCGATGGAAATCCTTGTTGATGAAATCAACGCCAAGCTGTTCCGTATCCTCCCCGAAGGGATGTTCATGGCGGCCATTTTTGTGGAAATCAGCCCTGATCGGCGCAAGTGCTCCCTGTGGAACTGCGGCATGCGCGAGGCCTTTCTGTTCCGCAGCGGGGTTTGCCAGGAACGGCTCTCCTCGACTCATTTCCCACGCGGGCTCATGCGGATCTCTGAACGCCCGGGAGTCGATCTGGAACTGCGGACCGACGACAAACTGTACCTGTACAGCGATGGATTCGTCGAGGAGATGGATGTTGAGAAACATATGTTTGGGACCGAACGGCTGCTGCAAATCTTGCAAAAAATTGCTGCTGGCGAAAAAACGTTCGAATTCCTTGCCGAGACTCTGGCCAACTTCCGTCCCAAAGGAACCCCTCAAAGCGACGACATGTTCATGGTGGAGGTGAATTGCTAGGTCAATGCGGTTCCCTATCGGTCTGATAGCGTTATTGCCTTACCAACCCATTGATTTTTATTGGTGAATGAAAGATGATCGCATACGACAAGGTGGTGGCGGAGCAGAAAGAGTCGGTTCTGACCATCCACATAGCCGGTTGTTTCGGTTATAAGCTGATTCCCAAATTCCGTAACGCCTACAAAGGGCTTATTGCCGGAGCGCGGATCAGGATCGACCTGGAACGGGTCTACCAGATCGAAAGCGCCGCCCTGGGGGCGCTGATGGTGATGCGCAATGCTCTGGGAGGCGAAATGGCCGATATCCAGTTGGTCAACCCCTCCAGGGAGGTGCGCACGATTTTGGAGCTGTCGCAATACCACCGTGTATTCAAGATCATATCGACTCAATAAAGTTTTATGGAAGGATCGAAAATGAACCAGCCAGTCAGGAAATCGACCGTATTGATCGTCGATGACATGCCAAACAACATACGGACCCTGGCAGAAATCTTGAGTGGCGATTATCAAGTTTTAGTAGCCACCAATGGACTCGATGCCTTGCACATCATCGGCTCGGAAGAGGTAGCGGTGGTTCTGCTTGACGTTATGATGCCGGAAATGGACGGCTATGAAGTGTGCAAAAAGATCAAATCGCTGCCCATCGGCAAGCAGATTCCGGTCATTTTTGTCACTGCCCGCACCGAAAAATTGGATGAGGCCCATGCCTTGTCTTTGGGGGGGATCGACTTTTTGACCAAACCGGTCCACGCCGCCGTGGTCCGGGCGCGGATACGCAATCATTTGGCCATGGCGGAAATGATGCGCACCTTGGAACAGCAGAAGGCTCAAATCGAAGAATCGGCCGCCTTCCGGGAAGAGGTGAACTTTCTCTATCAAACCGACCTCCGTGGCCCCCTGGACCACATCGTCAGCATGATCAACATGTTGGCCTGGAACACCAATTTGACCAAGCAACAGGAGGATCTGGTCCTGCCGATCCTGCGCTATACCTACAAACTTTCCAATCTCATCAATTTTTCCATCGAACTGCACAAAATCACCCGGGGTCGGTATCTTTGCCGTTTCACCAACTTCGATATCCTCAGTCTGATCGATGATTTTCGGACCATCGAAGGCGATTTTTTAAAAAAACGGGAGTATGGCATCCATATTACCATCGATGGCACGCCCAGGGGGGATGGTCATACCTTCAAGGTCAAGGGGGATGTTCGTCTATGCTATTCGATCATCAATGCGATTCTGATGAACATCTTCACGATTTCTTCACGAGGAGACCGGGTTGACATTGCCTTGACGACCATCAAGACCGATGATCACCAGCTGGCAAGCATTCAGTTTCACAGCCAACACCATATCATTCCCAACAGCCCGGAAACGGGGCTAAAGAAAACATTGGTGGCGAAGAAGGATGAAATGAGATGGGAACACGATCTTTATGCCATCCTGCGCATGATGAGAATCCAGGAGGGCAACATGAGCCTTGAAAGCACTCCAGAAAACGGTTCGCTCCTCACCCTGTTGTTCCCGCTTCCAGGCTGATGGAGGCAAGGTTGCTTCGGGACCAGAAACAACTTGAGATAATCAACGCCATCCAGTCCGACTATATTGGGATGCATCCGTTCAGGACGGTGCTCGCCAAAGGGCTGATGGCGATGATGCGTATGACGCACAGCAGCCATGGGCTACTCATCGGATTTGAACCAAACGATGGTCATGACGATGCCCCGTGGGTGTCGGTGACGCTGGTTGAAGGGGCCGACCTTGCGAAAGATGGCGCTGGGACGGACGGCAACGGCCCCCTGTGGTCCTGGGTCAGGCAGGTCATCGAGAGGGGGGCGGTCAATACATCGGACAAATGGCCTCGGGAGGTATCGACGTGGTTGCAGAGCGATGGGCGCGGGGTTTCCCTGATGGCCTTGCCCCTGGTTGACGGCCAGAAACTGCTGGGCGGCACGATATTGTTCGGTCGCCTCTTGGGGGACGAGCAGACACGGACCACCAGTCTCCAACCTTTGGCCGATACCCTGGCTGCGATCATCAATCGGGAACAGCACCAACGCAACCAGAATAAAATTCTGGACGATGCCAAGCAGGCGAGTCGGGCAAAGAGCCATTTTCTGGCCCATATCAGCCATGAGATCCGTACCCCGATGAATGTGATTCTGGGCATGGGGCAGTTGCTGTCGAAAACCGATCTCACCCCCAGACAGAAAGATTTGCTTTCCAAAAGTCAGGATGCATCGCAATCGTTGTTGAACATCATCAACAACGTCCTCGATTTTTCCAAGATCGAAGCGGGGCAACTTGAACTCGAAAGCGTGCCGTTCGCCCTGTCGGGGGTGATGAAACGGGTGTTGGGACTGATCTCACTCCAATCCATCAGAAAGGGGTTGGAAATTCTATTCGATGTGGCAGCGGATGTACCATCGACATTGGTAGGCGATCCTTTACGGCTGGAACAGGTACTGACCAATCTCGGGAGCAATGCCGTCAAGTTCACCCAACAAGGTTTGATTATTTTTCGCGTTGGGGTGCGGGAACAGACCGCCACCAAGGTCACGCTGGGTTTCCAGGTCCAGGATACCGGAATCGGGATGGACCGGGAGCAATCGGCGAAACTGTTTCAACCGTTTCATCAAGGCCTTGCCTCCACCACCCGTCAGTATGGAGGCACGGGGCTGGGGCTGGCGATCTCGCAACACCTGGTGCAACTGATGGGGGGAAAGATCGAGGTTGACAGTGTTCCGGGGGAAGGAAGCCGGTTTCATTTTGTTCTAACCCTGATGTATCGCCAGGAACAGGCGCCCAGATTCAAAGAAACGGCTCTGCCACTTCATGGCCTGAAGGTCCTGATCGTGGATGACTGTGAAGATGTCCTTAAAATCATGGCCGGGATGCTAACGACTTTTTCCTTTTCAGTCATTACCGCAGCTTCGGGGGGAGAAGCATTGAAGATGTTGGATGGGATGGAGGCCAGGGGTGAAGAATGCGACCTCGTGATCGTCGATTGGCGCATGTCGGGCATGGATGGCATGGAAACCGCCACCAGAATCAAGGCCAAACGTGGTTCTCGGGAAAAACCACGTATCATCCTGATGACCTCCTTCGGCTGGAATGAGTTGACCAATAACGGTCATGAAGGGATCTTTCAAGGTTTTCTGCGCAAACCAACGACCTATTCCACTCTGCTGGATACCATCCTGGAATCATTTTCCGGTCGTGTGGCCCAACCTTACGAACCTTTGGAACTTCGCCGGGTTCCCGCTTCGGTATTGCAGAGGATCCAGGGCATGCGCATCATGGTCGCCGAAGACCACAAGATCAATTGGGAAATCGTGGAAAACTTTTTGGAATCGGCGGGTGTGGCGGCCAGCTGGGCCCGCAATGGTCAGGAAGCTGTACACATGGTCGTCCATGGCCAAGAGCAATATGATGCCATCCTGATGGATCTGCAGATGCCGGTTCTCGATGGGTATGAAGCTTCCAGGCGCATTCTCGAACACTTTCGGAATACCCCCCGACCCGCCATCATCGCCATGACAGCGCATGCGGTGGTGGCGGAACGGCAAAAATGCTTCGATGTCGGCATGATCGATTTTATTTCCAAACCGGTGGATGCGGGGGAACTCTATCTGGTTCTGTCCAAGATTGACCGGCCGCTCTTGTCCTCCAGGGAACCGTTGTCCACCAAGGCGACAGCCCAGAACAAGACGTGGCGTTCAGGCCAAGGGCTCGGCGATCTTCCAGGGATCGATCTGGCCGATGGGTTGGGGCGGATGGATGGTCGGATCGATCTGCTCAGCCGTCTGATTCGTGACTTTGCCCACCAAAATGCCTCCTTTTTTGACGAACTGACCCATCTGCTCAAGGCAGGCGCCCTGCAGGAAGCCAAAAAGAAGGTTCATGACCTCAAAGGGTTGGCTGGCGGGATCTCGGCCCGAAAACTGTGGCTTCTGGCCATGGACCTGGAGGAGATCCTGGCCGAGGAAACCGCGGAACGGGATGAATTGCTCAAGCGTGTGCAAGAGGCCATGAGCGAGGTGACTGATAGTGCCCGTCGGCTTGAGGAAGAGGCCAGATCGGCCAGTGGTTCCGAAACGATGCCTTTGCTGGTCACGGTATCCCGGTCGGAATTGTCGGCACTGCTCTCCGGGCTGAAACATTTGGTGGATCGTGGTGATTTTCAGGCCACGGCGATGTTTCGGGAACTCAAACCGATATTGGTGGCCCAGGGATATGGCGGCATGGCCTCTGGAATGGAAACCTGCTTGGACAGCTTTGATTTCGTCCGATTCAAGGAGCTGTTAGCCAAAATGATGCAGGAATTGGAAGAAAAAGATGCCTTGATGGCGTGAGTCCGGCGGGAAAGCTTGGACCAGCGGGTCCACCATGATCGGGATGTCAACTGTTCTTGCCCGCGACCGTCGGTAACGGCAATTCCATGATGCTGGATACATAACTATTCAAACGGTCATACAAGGCCTCGGTATCTTTTTTGAGAATTTCCACCATGGTGAGGTTTTCAGGAGTATAGGGGTGAGGTGCAGCCAGGATGGTTTCAATGCGGCCCAATATTTGATCCGCCTCTTTGGGGGCCTGATTGATCAGAGTCTGATTGAGTTGATGATTGACGCGAATGACGGGCGAAGGATAACCTTTGGTTTTGAAATCGGTCTCCTTTTGGCGGATGCGAATAAATAGTGAGCTGATATTGTTGAATATTTTCCTAACTTCGAGGAGACGGGCATCCAGAAGATCGGCGATGCCTTCCACATCCTTCCATTTCTTCTTTTCATCCTCGCGAACCAGGGCCAGTTGGGTGTGGGCCTCCCGGAGCAGTCTTTGTCCGCAATCCTTGAGCTTTTTCCCGGTATTCTCATTGTTGGTCCCGGAAAACAGCAGGCCAGAATCGATGAAATTGAGCACGTCGGCGACGATTTCCAAATTCAGATCCATGACGGTCTCGATGTAGTCCAACGCCTCAACCAACTCTCTCAAAGAGGTGGCCGCGACCATGAGCGGCAGGACTCCCATGGTTTCCAATATTTTTTTTTCAAAGGCATACAGATTGAATTCGAATTCGGAATATTGAATTTCCCAATGATAGGAAAGATGCTGCCCATATTTTTTTCTAATTTCAGCGATCGGATAGAAAATTTCATTATAAATGATGGCGACGGACTTTTCGTAGATGACGTGGATTTCGGGTTGCAACCGATACAACTGGTCGCGAAGGTTGGAATACTGGTCCAGCCGGGAGCAAAATTTCATGCGCCAATGATAAAACGTCAAAGGAAACCAGTCCGGAGGGGATTGAAAGCCGCGAGTGACAAGCATGGCTCCGAGTCTGGATAGGTGGGAGGTGAGACGGCGAATGCCTCGAGAGAGAGGCGTCAGAGCCAGGACAATGTTCCATATTCCCTTTTCAGGAGGCTGTTTGGACGTTTTTTTAGACCGTCCCAGCTGCCAAAAGATGGTTTGATCGACTTCCATTTTGGTCCGTTCGCCATTTTCCTGCATGAAGCGGCTGATCTCGGCCAAGGTGGAGCGCTGGAACCTCCGGGGAGAGATGGGGCCAAAATAAAAACCATGGAGCCAGTCATGAAAATGGTTGTTTTTGGGATGAAGCAACCGTTGCAGGGCTGCCAGTCGAACGTTATAGCATCGGGCCCAGGAGGTTCGATGGCAGGTGAACACTCGGTAAAGCCAGTTAACGCCGGCCTCCAGAGGGTGTCGATCCTGAGGATGTTTGGTTTCCGGATCGATTTTTTCGATTTGTTTGTAGAAGCGCAGTTCAGCGGCGATGCGGGTAAAGCGCAGATCGCCCCCCAGGAGGCACCGGGCTTGGCTGGCGTCGAGCCACTCGGTGGTCACGGCGATGAAAGAAGACTCCCATGTTTTCAGTTCTTCGAGACGCATGGCGACCAGAGTACGGTCCGATCGGCCGCAGCGACCGATGACAGGCGCAAACAGGAGAAGATCGCCCAGCATGATGCCGCTGGCCAACACCGTGATCAGCGTCAGCAAGGCCGGATCGGACCAAAAGCCGTGGCCCAAGCCGGGAATGCCAGCGAATGCCAGCGACGTCCGGTATGGGATTCCGGGGAGCTGATCGGGAGTCATGGCAGCAACGCCACGACCGGACCAGGCGGTCACGTCGGAAGCGATGGCATCATCGTCGAGATTGAGGGTGGCGGAGGGTAGCACGAACCGAAGGATGGGCCGATAGCCATGGATCAACTCGGCGACATCCTCCCGGGCTTGCCGGCAGGAGGCCCTGACATTCTCCAGATCCTGACCGATGTCAGCGACCCGGGCGTTGATCTGGAAGAGGTTCATGAACAGAACGAGCTTGATTGTGGCCCGGATCCCTCCCTCCCGGTCGGCCAGGGCGTGCAGCGCGGCGAGCTGCTCGCGAACCCTGGCCTGGATTTTGTTCAGTCGTTGGTTGCATGCATCGACGAGCAGCCCGGACTTGTCTCTGAAGGAAGAAAAAAAATCGATCCCTGAGGAAGCCAGGAGTGCATCAAGATGTTTTGAAAGCGACGAGGGGTTGGAAATTTCCACATCGGAGATACCGGGTTCGTATCCCCCATGGATGATAAAATGCGCGGCCCAAAACCGGGGGCTCTTGCGCAGGCTGGGATCGGAGGTGGTGATGGGCTCGGCCTCGACCACAGGGAGACGCTCCCAAGATCGAACCAAGGCCTCGACATCTTCCTTGAGGGTGTCCCGAAGGCCGTAGAGGGAATCGGGACGAGGCGGCCCGGTGGCCGTCGCCTGACCCAGGGAAGCATCGACTATCCTCTCGACGCGATCGACATACTGGGTCACCATCTCCCTTTCGGAAAGGATGGCGATGATGATATCGTTGCCGGCCTTGATGGCCACCAGGGCGCATAGCCCCACCAGGGTCATCCATCGGGGGTGGATCAGGAACGCCTGACGGATTCCGGCAAGCACTCCCCCAGCTTCGGCAACCCGTTGCAGAAGACGATTTTTGCCATCCAGCACCACGGTGGCAATCATCACTCCCACGAACAAGGCGGTGATCTGGCGAAGCCAAGCTCCCCGATCGCCTTGAAAGGCTAACGGATTGTGTGCAACGGTCGCATCCTGGAGAAAGTCGTTCAGGTCGAAAAAAATGGCGCCGGCGGAGACCAGGAAGAGCAGGATCGCCATCGGACCCCGCAAAAGAACCCCATAGGCCCGCACCATGTCGGTCACATTGGACAGCCTGCCTCCCAATGCCTTGGGACGCCGCCAGAGTTCCCGCATCGTGGGGGCTGAGCGGATCATTTCCGGCAGAGGAGGCAATCGTTCCATGATCTGGTTGTGCAGGAAGCGAAACAATCCCAGACGCGTGGCGTGAAAAAGCATGAGGACGATCTGATGGAAGGGATTTTCCACCAGACTGTCTTCACGCCCCGAAGACAGGTGTTCGCGAAACTGTTTTAATGCCAGACTGACGGGTTGACCGGCCGAGGGTTGACTTTGCTCTTCCCTGAGATTATTTCGGTAATGCTCGACACTGCGAATTATTTTATTCTTATCCTCTTCACTGAGGATTTTTTGTAAATTGTTACCAAACCCCTCCCCTGGGCCATGGCCATCTGGGGATCCCGGGGAAGTCGCGGAGGGATGGGATGGCGATGGATACCATTTGGGCATGCCCGAGGGATCGGCCAAGCTAGGACGATCTCCTGGGGTTGGGATGGCGGCTGCGGCATCGGCGGTCGTATTCCGGGATGCGAACGGGTTGGGATCATCCTCGGGTCGAGTCAAAAACAGGTGATCGACCCATGCGCCATACAGTTTGAACAGGGTATCGGTAGTCATGAAACCCGAAGCGTTCCCCGCTGGGCTGGCTGAAGTTGAACGATTTTGAATCATGGATATGGTATCATGGGGTGGAAAAATCCACAGCAGACAAATTCATGGGATGAGATGGTCCGTTCTCCAAACCATTCAAATGATTCTATCTAATTCATACCGCCAAGGTTGTTGACAGATGGTCGCCACCAACAATGAATATCAAGAACAAGCCATCGTCGCGGCGCTCATGGACGGAGTCGTGGTCATCGACCGGGACGGTGGCATCCGCAGCTTGAATCCGGCGGCCGAGACCATGTTCGGTCATCCATCCACGGAGGTGGTCGGGAAGAACGTGACGATCCTCCTGTCTGGGTCGAACCTGGGCCACGTGGACGATTCCCTGGCCCAGGCCCACGAGATCATGGGTCAACGGCGCGATGGCTCGACATTCCCCATGGAGCTGACCCTCAGTGCCATACGGGGAGGGGACGATCCCGTGTTCGTTGGAGTATTTCGCGATATTACCGCCAAAAAACAGGCCGAGGCCGCGTTGCAGCGCAGCGAAGCCACCCTTCGCGCCATGGTGGCCAATGCCGTCAACGGCATCGTCAGCATCGATGCCAGCGGCCTGGTGGTCGCATTCAATGCCGCTGCCGAACGCCTGTTCGGTTACGCTGCCACCGAAATGATTGGCAACAAGGTCAACATCCTCATGCCCTCCCCTTTCCGGGAGGAACACGACGATTATCTGAAGGACTACCAGCAAACTGGAACGGCAAAAGTGATCGGTATCGGACGGGAGGTGGTGGCAAGAAAAAAAGACGGTACCGTTTTTCCCATCGATCTGGCAGTCAGTGAATTCGTCCTCGATCACATGCCCCTGTACGTTGGCATGATCACTGATATCTCTCAACGCAAGGCCCTGGAGCAATCGTTACGCACCGCCAAAATGCAGGCAGAAACGGCCGACCGTTTCAAAAGCGAATTCCTGGCGACCATCAGCCACGAAATTCGGACTCCGATGCATGCCATTCTCGGCTTGTTGCATCTAGTCATGCAAACCAGACTGGATGACAGGCAGCTCGACCATCTGCATAAAATCCAGAAGGCCTCCAGATCGCTGCTCGAAATCATCAACGATATCCTGGATCACTCAAAAATCGAGGCGGGAAAGCTCACTCTGGAGATCACCCACTTTCGCTTGGATGATGTCTTGTCGGCGGTGGCCGATGTGGTCACGGTTCAGGCAGGGAAAAAGGGGTTGGAGTTGTTGATCGATCGTTCCCTGGATATTCCCAATCATCTGGTCGGTGATCCGACCCGTCTGGGTCAGATCTTGATCAACCTGACCCATAATGCCGTCAAGTTTACCCATGCGGGTGAAGTCGGCATCACCCTCCGCCTACTGGAGATCAAGGGCGAAAAAATCCTGATCGGCGTTCGCGTCAGCGACACCGGAATCGGCATGACCGCAGAACAATGCGCCATGGTCTTCGAAAAATTCGGCCAGGCCGAGGTTTCGACCACACGTCATTATGGCGGCTCCGGGCTGGGGCTGTCGATCTGCAAACATCTGATTGAGATGATGGAGGGCACGATCGACGTCGCCAGTCAAACCGGACGAGGGAGTCTTTTTTCCTTCAGCGTTTGGCTGAGATTACCGCCGGCGCCAGCTACTCCACCCATCCCGGCTTCTTCCCATTTTGAAGGGGTGAAAGCCCTGGTGGTCGATGACCATGAGCGCTCCAATGCCATCCTGGCAAACATTCTCCGCTCTCTGGGGATTTCTGTCCTCGGATCGTCCTCCGGAGTGGACGCCTTGAGCCTTCTGGTCCGTGAAACGACCTCAAGCTCTGGTCATCGGATCGGACTGATTTTTCTCGATCAGCAGATGCCGTCCCTGTCGGGAGTGGAGACGGCCCGCTCCATCCTCGATATCGGCTTGTCGCCCCCACCACTCATATTGTTGCTTCAGGCTTGTGGACGAACTGAAGTCAGGATGGATGTCGATGATGTCATGTTTGCCGGATTTTTGCACAAACCGTTTACCCCGTCACTGGTGGTGGACGTCCTGGAGAAGCTGGCGGATCGCGATGGCCTACTCGGTCGCCATCCCCCATCCTCCCCCGATCTCGGCCCCACCCCCAGGACGCCAGGGGACAGCGTCCTTTTGGTCGAGGATGCGGAAATCAATCAGGAGATCGTCGCCGAATCCTTGCGCCGCATCGGAATTTTCGTCACGCTGGCGAATAACGGACTCGAAGCAATCCGTCTGGTGCAGGATCGAACCTTCGATTTGATTCTCATGGATATTCAAATGCCGGTCATGGATGGTATCACTGCCACTCAAAAAATCCGGACCTTGCCGCATGGACAAAACCTGCCCATTATCGCCATGACCGCCACGGCCAGGGACAATGACCGGAAAAGATGTCTCGAGGCAGGCATGAATGATTTCATCATCAAACCGATCGAACCCGCTGAACTGATCACGACACTGAACGGATGGTTACCCCGACGACCGCGCCATCCCTTGAACGAACATAACGTTCAACCTGCCTCCGATCACAACCGCTTTCCGAGCGTTCCCGATCTGATCGATCTGGAAACGGGGTTGCGTCGGACGGGCGGCAACGCCCCCCTGCTGCAAAAATTGTGGCGCCGTTTCTTTGACGACCACCATCTGGGGCAATATCGGGTACGAGAGGCCTTGGAAAACAACGATCGGCTGGCCGCCTTGAACCACGTCCATATCCTCCATGGCACCGCCGGGGCCATCGGAGCCACCCAACTTCAGCTCTCGGCCCAGGCTCTGGAATCGGCTCTCAAGGGGACCGATTCCTCGATCCCCATTGCCGCTCTGTTGCGTCGTTTCGAAAAAGATTTTTCCGACGCGATGGATGGCCTGCAACGCTATCATTCCCGGCCTTCCGGGGCTGCGCCGGCACCCTCTTCGGTCGGACCTCGACCCACGGATCACGATTTCCTGGCGCTTCTGCGACAACTGGTTCGCAGTGTGAGGGAGATGGACCCGGTGGCCGAAGATGAAGCTGAACGACTGGCCATCTCCCTCGAAGGAAGACCCGGTCATGAACTCGCCAGACGTCTGGTCCAAAAAATTGGCGATACCCGATTCGATGAAGCCATGACCATGATCCGGGAACTGGAAAAAATTGTTTCCACCACCTCCTGATCCCTAAGGAAACAATTTTCATGAAACCCTACCAGCGAATTTTGATTGTCGATGATCAAAAGGTGAACCGGGACCTTTTGGCCAATCTTTTTCAGCCGGAATACAAAATCATGGTGGCTGGCGATGGTGAGCAAGCCATATCCGCCGCGGCCAACCCGCAGTTGCGCCCCGACCTCATCCTGCTGGATGTCATGATGCCCCGGATGGACGGCTATGAAGTATGCCGACGATTGAAACAGAATGATGAAACCTGTGCCATTCCGGTCATCTTCGTAACATCGCTTGGGGAAGTGCGCGACGAAACCAAAGGGCTGGAGCTGGGGGCGGTCGATTATATCTCCAAGCCGTTTTCACCGCCGATCGTTCGCGCCAGGGTCCGTAATCATCTATTATTGAAATCATTGCGCGACTCATTGGAGGAACAGGTTGCGGCCCGTACCCAGGCTCTGCAAGCGGCGTTGCGGGAATCCCAGGCTTCCGAACTGGCCAAGAGCGAGTTCATCGCCCGAATGAGTCATGAGCTGCGCACACCGCTCAATGCGATCATGTCGCCGATATTCCTGCTCATGAAACGAATGCATGATCCTGAAGACAAAAACAAACTCGCCCAGGTGTATGAATCCTCCAACCATCTGTTAGGCCTGATCGACGAAATATTGGAATTTTCCCGTCTGGAATCGGATGAAAACCTGACGGAGAATCATTTTAATATCCATGATTTCATGACAGAATTGCATTCAAAATGGCATGCCATGGCGGAGAAGAAGAACATTTATCTTGAACTCGAGATGCATAAAATCAATCCACACGCACGTTTTCTGGGCGACTCCACTCTCTTGAAGCGGGCTCTGGAGCCCTTATTGGACAATGCCATCAAATTCACCGACACCGGTGGGGTGGTCTTGCGGGTGATCCCCTTGGCCATTATCCAAGATCGCATCTCGTTTCAGTTCGAGATTACCGACACCGGCATCGGGATTGATCCCGGTCGGATCGATGAAATGTTCAAGCCATTCACCCAGGTGGAACTGACGGGGACACGCCGCTTTTCCGGCGTTGGCCTGGGACTGCCCTTGGCTGTTCTCCATATCAAACGCCTTGGCGGCCAGCTACAGGCCAAAGGCGAATTGGGAAAAGGCAGCATATTATCGTTCAACGTCCCCTTTGCACTGGTGGATGACCAGTGCGCAACTGAAATAGACTCCGGGATTGCCAGCCTCGACGTCATCAAAAGCCAGCTCGCCGAACTCGCCATCCTGGTCAAAAAAGGGTTCCATAATACCGATCAGTTTGTAGCCGAACGGGTCAGCCTCTGGAGCGCCACTCCCTGGAAGGATGAATTGACCCGGATCATTCACCTTGTCACCCATTATAACTCCAAAGGTGTATTGAGTGCCATCGATGCCTTTATGGGAAAACAATCGGATTGACACCCCGCCAGGAAAGTCAAGTCAGTTGATGAGACAGGTCAGGGAAGGGGGGGATCCCTTCCCTGACCCATCCCCTTCACTCGCTTACAGCCATGATTCCATTGTCCGTACGTAGCGCCTATTCTTTGCTGGAAGGGGTCGACCAACCCGAAACCTGGGTGACCACGGCGAAAAATCGAAAGATAACCGCCCTGGCCCTGACCGACCGCAACTCACTGGCAGGAATCGTCCCTTTTGTACAGGCGGCCCGGACGTGCGGCATTCAACCGGTCGTCGGCCTGACTCTGACCCGGGAGGCTTCCGATCCGGGGCTGGTTCTCCTGGTGCGACATGCCGACGGATGGCGAGCGGTATGCCGTGGGCTTTCCGCATGGCGCGCCGGAGAATACCAACAGGGAATGCAATTCATTGCCGAGGCGGCCGAGTCGCTGGTGGCCCTGGCAGGCTCCGCCCCCTGGCTGACTGAAGCCTTGAAAATCCCCGCCTGGCGCAAGGACAAGGGTTTGCTCTATGCCCGCCTCGTACCGGAATCGCTGCAACGGCAACAACTCCTGGCCGCGGCGCGAAGGAACGACATCCCCTGTGTTGCCGCCAACGATGCCATCGCCATCGATGGGAAAGGCTGGAACGCCCACAAGGTGGTGCGTGCCATGAGCCTGCAAACCACCGTTCATCGCCTGCAACCAGAAGCCCTGGCCTCTCCCCACGCTCATCTCCTGACCTCCGAGGAAGTGGCACGCCTTTACCCATGGGAGGATGCCGTTGCCCATACCCATCGTATCGCCGAATCCTGTCAGTTCATTCCTTCCCTGGGCCAGCCGGTTTTCCCCCGATTCCCAGGCGATGCCGCCCCAGAAGAAATCCTAACCCAAAGGGCCATGGCAGGACTGACCTGGCGTTATCGATCCATGATCCCGGCCGAGGCGCAGCAGCGAACCCGACGGGAACTGGATGTGATCAATACCATGGGCTACGCCAGCTATTTCCTCATTGTCCACGAAATCGTCAAGGAGGCGGTCCACCGCGGCATACCGGTATTGGGACGCGGTTCGGCGGCCAATTCCACCGTCGCCTACGCCCTCGGCATCACCCATGTGGACCCGGTGGCCCATCATCTGTTTTTCGAACGCTTTCTCAACCCCGAACGACTCGACCCTCCCGATATTGATCTGGATCTGCCCTGGAATCGCCGCACGGAAATACTCGATTTCGTGTTGCAACGATTCGGCGAGGATCATGTCGCCCTGATCGGCGCCTTTCAGACCTTCAAGGCCAGGGGACTGTTTCGTGAAATCGGCCTGGCTCTGGGGATTCCGCCTGATCAGGTGAAAAAATTCACCCGCCAGCTTCCCCGGGGCTCACTGGAACAGATGGAATCGGCCTTGGCATCCGATCACCCGGTCTACCGCTCCATGGCCGTGGATCGCCCCCCGTGGCGAGGCATGATGCAGGTGGCACAACGGCTGGCGGGTCTGCCACACCATTTCGGAATTCATCCCTGCGGCATCGCGGTGGCAGGTTGTCCGATACGGGATCGGGTGGCCGTGGTCCCCTCACCTTCCGGATGGCCCGCCACCGATGCCGCCATGGGACCCGCCGAAGACCTGGGTCTGATCAAGATCGACCTGCTCGGCAACCGTTCCATGGGGGCGTTGTGCGACGCCCTGGAGGTCTTGGGCCAACGCGACCCGGCCGACCCCGAAGCGGGTTTACCGCCGGAAATGGCCATGGCCGACCCGGAAACCCAAAATCTCATCGCCCGCGGCGATACGGTCGGATGCTTCTATATCGAATCACCCTCCATGCGCGGTGTTCTTAAACGGCTGGATTGTCGCGATTTCGAGACCCTGGTCGCCGCCAGCTCCATCATCCGACCCGGAGTCAATCAGGGGGGACTCATGGATGCCTTCATCCGCCGGCATCGGGGTGAGGAAGAGGTCTCCTATCCCGACCCACGTCTGCAACCTTTTCTGCGCGAAACCCATGGAATTCTAGTCTATCAGGAGCAGGTAATACAAACCGCTGCCGCGGTGGCCGGCATGAGCCTGGGACAGGCGGACCTGCTGCGTCGGGCCATGGGAAAAAAACGTCATCACGAGGACATGCGCGTTCATGAAGAACAATTCCTGAAGGGCGCCATCGCCGGCGGAATGCCGATGGAGCAGGCCCGGGCGTTATGGCTGCAAATCATGTCCTTTGCCGGATATGCCTTCTGCAAGGCCCATTCCGCCAGTTTTGCCCGCCTGAGCTTTCAGATGACCTGGTTGCGCGCCCATCATCCGGCACTCTTCTTTGCCAACGTTCTCAATCATCAGGGAGGATATTATCCCCCTCAAGTCTATGTCGATCAGGCCCGCAGCCACGGCATCACCTTGTTGCCCCCCTGCATCGTGACCGGTCGTTGGCAGACCGAAATGGTTGATCGCCACACGATTCGCATGGGATTGCAATGGGTCAGGCATCTCAATCAGGAAACAGTGGCGCGCATCGTTGCCCGGCGTCCCTTCCATGACTGGCGTGACCTGCTGCGACGGGTCGAACTCCACCACGAAACCGCGGCCATGTTGGTGCTCTCCGGCGCCAGCGATTTTCTTCAGCCACCAGTCACCGCCGCCATTCGACGGCAACGGTTGTGGGAAATCGAATTCAATCATGGTAGCCACGAAGCCCATGTCCCGACTCTCAACCTTTTTGCCGAAGCCGGGGCGGCCCCCCCTCATGAAAGTTACCTGGACGATGAACCGGTGACCCGACGCATCCAACGTGAGCTGGAGGCCATGGGATTGGCCCTCGCAGAACATCCGCTGCGACTTTATCGACAGCGCCTGCTGGCACAGGCCACCCCTTTTGTCTCCGCCAGACGCATCGGCCGGCTCGGCGACGGTCAAAGCGCCGTTTGCGTCGGTCTGCCGGTGGCGCGCAAATCGTTACTCACCAATAAGGGCGAACCCATGGCCTTCCTGACCCTCTCCGATCGCACCGGCTTGATCGAAATCATCCTTTTTCCGTGGATCATCCAGCACATCGGTGCCCGGCTCAAGCATGAAGGTCCATGGCTGGTTGATGGGACCATGAACCAGGGATCCCTGATCGTCGAGCGGGTTTCGTGGCTCGATGCCCAGGACGGTGAGGCCAGCTCGGGTTGATGAAAGCTTTCCGACCGCGTCCGCTCCCCGCATTCATTTCCCCGCTCAACTCTCGATTTCCACCATGGTCATGTCATCGCTCTGATTGCGATTGGCCCGATAGCCCCGTAGAATATCTTTAAGAAGGTGCAACGAATCTTTTTGTTTCACCATGTGCAGCAGGGCGCTTTCCAAACTTTCCTCGCCGAACATTTCACCATCTTCATCTTTTTCCTCGGTAAAGCCATCGGTGTAGAGAAAAATGCGATCGCCCCGTTCCATCGACACCGTTTGTCCGGGGCCAATCGGTCGCTTGATCACCCCCAGGGCCGTGTATTTCGATTCGACGCGGCCGAACAATTCTTCGTTCCGTAACAGCAAAATACTCGGAATACTGCAATTCCATACCGTCAGATGACCCCGATCGGGTGAAATTTCCAGGAATCCGGCAGCCATGAACATGTTGGCTGGCGTTTTTTCAGTCAGTCGGATGTTGATTTCGTTGATGATATCGATCAGAGGCAAATTTTTCTTGGTCATTGCATAAAAAATATCGGAAACCATGGGTCCGCACAGGGCCGCGAGCAACCCGTGGCCGGTGAAATCACCCAAGGCCACATGTTGAGCACCATCGGGACGCAGGGCCGCCAGGAGCATATCCCCGGTGGTGTTTTCCACCGGATTTTGTAAGAATCGAATTTTCGTCAGATCCAACTCTTCCGTCGAGCGCATTCGGGTAATGACGCTTTCAATGATCTCCCGTTCGTAGGTCAAACGGTCACGATGTCTCTTGATTTCGTTTTCCATTTCCTTGTGCTGGGTGATATTTTCGGTAAACATCATGACACCGCCATTTTGACCATCGCGCCTCTTCCACGGAAAGGCCTCCCAACGAAACCACTGGATGTTGCCCGATGAGTCGGGGATGGGATCGGCATCCTGTCGTTCCCAAATGCCTGCCAAACAGCGCCGATGGATTTCCTTCCATCTCTCCGCCTCGTCCGGCACCAGATCGTAATGGCATTGATTGACGACCGACAGGTTGACCAAACCGTAGTCATCCAGCCAGCGATGACTGACTTGCAGATAACGCATGCCTTCATCGAACATGGCGATGGCTACCGGTGTTTTTTCCATGAACAGGCGAATCTGCTCATCCCGTTCCTGAATTTTTTCCCGATTTTGCTGTTGTTGTAAGAGCAGTCTCATCCTCTGTCTGAGGACGGCCCATTTGATCGGCTTGTTGATGTATTCCTCGGCACCGGCAGCGAAGGCCCGATCGACGGAATCATCGTCGTCCAGGGCGGTGACCATGATGATGGGAATTTTTTGGCCCTCCGGGCTTTCCTTGATCGATCGACAAACGGAAAAACCATCCAGATGGGGCATGTTGGCGTCGAGGATCACCAGGTTGGGACGATGCCGTTCATACTGTTGCAAGGCTTCGCGACCATCCGTGGCTTCGATGACCCTATATCCAGAGTTGTTAAGATACAGGGTGATGGCCTGCAACATGAATTCGTCATCATCGGCTACCAAAATTGAAGATGTTTCATGTCGCATCCGTACGACCCCGTCCAATCGTTTTTATTCATTACCATGCAGCAAGAGCTGATCCAATTCCCGATGCAGCAACCGTGCCGACTCCTGAAGTGGGACAACGTATTGACGGGCTTGGTGATGGTCACCCTGCTTGCCCAGTCGTTCCAGAACGGAACAGTACTCGGCCAAGGCATCGGCACCCAGGGAACGGCTCCCTCCCTTCAGACGATGCGCCTCCGCCACCAGTGCCTCCAGGTCACCCGACTCGGCGGCGGCGCAAATGGCGTCGATACGAACGGGCAGTTTTTCCAAAAATTTTTTAATGAGGCCATCGATGTTTCCACCCATGTCCTCGCGCAGCAACTCCAATTCCTTGAAGTTCAGAACTGGCAGATGTAAAGCAGCACCGGCAACGTTGACAGTCGATTCCACATTGGTCTCCCGGAAAGTTAAGGGGGACTGGGACCTGTGGTGTTCCGGTATCGGTTGAAAGGGCGGCTGAATCCACTCCACCCTTTGGCGGTCAAGCCCTTTCACGACAACCGTCAATCTCCATGGTCGGCCCCTGAGAGCCCCGGGCATATCTGGAAAAAAATATGTTTCCCATCATCTGGTTAAGATCACAGCAGTGCCGTCTCCTCGACGAGAAGATATAAGAAATATAAGACATTTTAATTGATCTGTGTCAATGGATAATGAATGGCTCGGGATCGCCATTCAACTCTTCGGTCTCCGGCAAAGACCGTGCTGGAAAGAAAATTACGTTTTCCGTTCCGCCAGGTTGGTTTACCATGGTCCCTGGATCCGCTTGACGCCGTCGCGATTTCCTTGTACCAACGGCCCGGGGATTCCCTATCATCCTGCTCGAGGAATAGCGACCATGACTCGAACGCATCATCATCTGGTCTGTCCCCTGGACTGTCCCGGGGCTTGCGCCCTGGAGGTGGTCCTGGAACAGAAGGCCATCCAATCCATCCGTGGCCGATCGGACCACCCTTTCACTCAGGGGATCATCTGCGGCAAGGTCGGCCATTACCGCCGTCACCAGGAAGGCCCACGGATACTGTACCCCATGCACCGCACCGGTCCCAAGGGTTCCGGAGAATTCAGCCGGGTGAGCTGGGAAGAGAGTCTGAGGCATGTCGCCAATAAACTATCGGCCATCACGGCCGAGCACTCCCCCGAAGCGGTGTTTCCCTTCTATTATGGCGGGACCATGGGATTGATTCAGCGGGGGGCGGTGGAACGCCTGACCCATCGCGCCCAATTTTCCCGAATGCTGGGGACCATCTGCTACCCCATCGGCTTTGCCGGCTGGCGCGCCGGGGTAGGACGGGCCGTGGGACCCGATCCGGCCGACATCGCCCACAGTGATCTGATCATCCTGTGGGGGATCGATGCGGCGGTCACGCACATCTCCCTCCTGAGCCACGTCAAAAAGGCCCGGAAGAACGGAGCACGCCTGCTGGTGGTCGATCCTTATGCGACCAAAACCGCTCGAATGGCCCACCAGCACCTGCAACCCCGTCCAGGTACCGACGCAGCCCTGGCGGTAGCCATGATGGGGCTCATGGTACGCGAGGGCTGGGTCAATGCGGACTACCTGGCCCGGCGTACCGATTTCGATGCCGCCATGGCGACCCACCTGCACTCCAAAAGCCTGCAATGGGGGGCCGATATCACCGGTATCGAACCCGGGGTCATCCATGCCGTGGCCAAGGCCCTGGCCGAAGCCCGGGCACCTTTCATCCGCATCGGTCTGGGGATGAGCCGCCAGACCAACGGCGCGGTCAACGTCCACGCCGTGGCCTGTTTGGCCGCCATCACCGGTTCCTGGGACAAGGAGGGAGGCGGCGCCTTGTTCGCCACTGGCGACGCTTTTCACATGCAGATGGAACCGGTACGCCATTCCCGTTTCATGACTCGACCCACCCGCATCCTCGACATGTGCCGCCTGGGGGATCTCTTGACCGATCCGCACCTCACCCCTCCGGTCAAAGCCCTCCTGGTCTTCAACGCCAATCCCGCCGGCTCCTGTCCCGATCTCAACAAGGTTCATGCCGGACTCCAACGGGACGATCTGTTCACCGTGGTCCACGAACAGGTCATGACCGATAGCGCCCGCATGGCCGATGTCATCTGGCCCGCCACCACCTTTCTGGAACAGGATGACCTGCTCAAATCCTATGGCCAATACACCTTGCAATTTTCACCCGGGTGTCTGCCGCCGCGGGGAGAGGCCCGCTGCAACCATGACGTGGTCAATGCCCTGGCCCAGGCCTTGGGATTCCAGGAACCCGCGTTTACCGGGACCAGTCTCGAAAGAATTCATCAACTCCTGTCCGCCTCCGACTACCCCCCTCTGGCGACCTGGAAGGAACCGGGCTGGCTCGACTGTCGTCCCAGCCGGGAAGAGCGGCAATTCATCCATTCTTTTCCTACCAGCGATGGTCAATTTCACTTTTATCCCCACTGGACCCATCCCACCATGCCCACCATGCCCGATCATTGGCCTGTCAATGCTCGGGATCGTCAGTCGCTGGAGTATCCCCTGGATTTCATGGCCCCTCCCGCCCTGGATACCCTCAATACGACCTTCAACCTGGGTCCCGAGGCCCCCGAACCCCGTTTATGGCTGCACCCTCGGGATGCCGCGGCGCGTGGCGTTGTCGAGGAGGATTGGGTGGCCGTCTTCAATGAACGCGGTCGGCTGACGCTGCGGGCGACCATTACCGATCGGGTTCCTCCTGGATTGACCATCAGTCCCGGGTTGCCTCGAGGGGGCGTTTTCCCGGGGGGAATATCCACCAATTGCCTGACTTCCGCCAATCCGGTGATGCCTGATGGCGGCGCCTGTTTTCACGACAATCGGGTGCAGGTGGTCAAGGCCGATCAGTGAATGGAACTGGTCTGGGACGGGACGCCTCCTTCCCAGCCCCCTCCCTCAACCTGCCTACAAGAAACTCCCATGAATGATACCTTTCACCCCGCGGGACACTTGATCATCGGCCTTGCCGGCAAAACCTTGCAAGCCCAAGAACGCGCCTGGATGGTGACCCACCGCCCCGCGGGAGTCATCCTGTTCAGCCGCAACCTGGGAACTCTGGACGAGGTGGTGGAATTGATTCAGGCCATTCGCGCCACCACCTCGCCACCGCCGACGTTATGGCTCGACCAGGAGGGGGGGCGGGTTCAACGGTTGCGCGCCCCATTGACTCGCTATCCCAGCGCCGGCGCTTTATCCCAATGGGAGCTGGATCATCCTGGAGCGGCGCGCGATCTGGCTCTCGATTGGGGCTACCTGTGTGGAACGGAACTGATCGCCCTGGGATTCGGCGTCGATTGCGCCCCGGTATTGGACCTGCGGGAACCGGAGGCCCACCCCGTGATCGGCGACCGCTCCTTCGGCGACCATCCCAAACAGGTGGTTCGTCTGGCCGGTGGGTGGCTGGAAGGATTGGCAGCGAGCGGTTGCATGGCCGTGGGAAAACATTTTCCCGGTCACGGCGGTGCCATGGTCGATTCCCACCGCAGTCTCCCGGTAATTCACCGCGATCGCCAAACGTTGATGGACCGGGAATTGGCCCCATTCCGACAACTCGCCCCTCACCTACCGGCGTTGATGACGGCCCATCTGGTGGCTCGGAACCTGGATGCAGATACCCCCGCCACTTGGTCCGCCAAAATTCTGGTCGATCTGTTGCGTCGCGACTGGGGTTATCGCGGCCTAGTGGTCTCCGATGCCATCGAAATGGCCGCCTTGGACGGCGATCTGACCACGCGAACCCAACGTGCCGTAGCTGCAGGCTGCGATCTGGTCTTGTGCTGTACCGGTCGCATGGAGGACAACGAAGCCGCACGTCTGGGGGTGATGACGGCCCTG
>JADFZF010000300.1 GCA_015232645.1 Magnetococcales bacterium
CTTGGTGGTCCATGGTGATTACGTCAGACCAGGACGTCTAAAGTCCGGCAATCCTGGTCTTTTTTAATTTCAAGGAGTCGGATGGTATGCCCAGGCGCCGAGAAGTACCCAAGCGCGAAGTACTCGGAGATCCGGTTTACGGGGATACTCTGGTGACCAAGTTCATGAACTGTCTGATGCGGGACGGGAAGAAGGCCCTTGCGGAACGGCTGTTTTATGGGGCGTTGGAGGTGATGAAGGCCAAGGGTCACGAAGAACCGATGGCAGTATTCAAGAACGCCATCGATAACGTCCGACCGATGGTTGAAGTTCGCTCGCGTCGGGTGGGTGGGGCGACCTACCAGGTTCCGGTGGAAGTGAGACCGAGTCGGCGGCAGGCGCTGGCGATACGTTGGCTGGTGACGTTTGCCCGTCAGCGGGGAGAGAAGACGATGATGGAACGTCTGGCGGCCGAGCTGATGGACGCAGCCAACAACCGCGGTGCGACAATGAAGAAGAAGGATGACACGCACCGCATGGCCGAGGCCAACAAAGTATTCGCCCATTATCGTTGGTGATGGTTGGCTGAATTTCAGGTTTCAAGACAGGTTTAAGGGTCCGCTTAAAGATTCAGGGGACGAATGTGGCCAGGGAAATACCACTGAACAGGGTTCGCAATATCGGCATCATGGCGCATATTGATGCAGGTAAGACCACCGTTACGGAGCGGATTCTTTATTATACCGGCAAATCGCACAAGTTGGGTGAGGTTCATGACGGCACGGCGACCATGGACTGGATGGAACAGGAGCAGGAGCGGGGAATTACCATCACCTCGGCTGCCACCACCTGTTTTTGGCAGGACCATCGGATCAACATCATCGATACCCCGGGGCACGTTGATTTTACCATTGAGGTAGAGCGGTCATTGCGGGTTTTGGATGGGGCCGTCGCCGTCTTTTGTTCGGTCGGGGGGGTACAGCCGCAATCGGAGACGGTCTGGCGCCAAGCGGATCGATACAAGGTTCCCCGACTCGCATTCGTCAACAAGATGGATCGTGTGGGGGCGAATTTCAAGCGCGTTCTGAAGATGATGGAAGAACGGCTGAAGGCCAAACCCCTGCCGCTGCAACTACCGATCGGGGAAGAAGAGAAATTTATTGGGATGGTGGATCTGGTCACGCGCAAGGCTTTGATCTTTCAGGAGGACACCCTGGGAGCCAAATATGAGGTGAGAGAAGCCCCGGAGGCGATGATGGAGGAGGTGGAAAGTTATCGCGAGCGCCTTCTGGAAGGGGCCTTGGAGATGGACGATACCCTCATGGAAAAATATTTGGAGGGGGAGGAAATTTCCGAAGACGACTTTCGTGACTGTATACGTAAGGGGGTGTTGGCGAGCGCTTTTGTGCCGGTATTGTGTGGATCAGCCTTCAAGAACAAGGGAGTTCAGCCCCTTCTGGATGCGGTGGTGTCTTATTTTCCCGCCCCTGTGGATACGCCACCGGTGGAGGGTGAGTTGGTCGCCACCGGGGAGAAATCGGCACGACAGCACTCCGATGGCGAGCCGTTTTCGGCACTGGCCTTCAAGATCATGTCGGACCCATTTGTCGGGTCACTGACCTTTTTCCGAGTGTACTCGGGGATTTTGGAATCGGGGTCCTATGTCTACAATTCGGGCAAGGACAAGAAGGAACGTATTGGTCGCCTGATGTTGATGCATGCCAACAAGCGTGAGGACATCAAGGAGGTGCGGACCGGGGACATCGCCGCGGCGGTGGGTTTGAAGTATACTACGACAGGGGACACCTTGTGTACCGACAAGGATGCCATTGTTCTTGAAAAGATGACATTCCCAGAGCCGGTGATCGACATTGCCATCGAACCGAAGACCAAGGCGGACCAGGAAAAGATGAGTCTGGCGCTCGGACGGCTGGCCATGGAGGACCCCTCGTTTCATGTTCATGTGGACCATGAGACCAACCAGACCATCATATCGGGGATGGGTGAGCTGCACCTGGAGATTTTGGTGGATCGGATGCTCCGGGAGTTCAAGGTCGAGGCCAACGTAGGCAAGCCGCAGGTCGCCTATCGGGAAACGATCAGCAAGGCGGTGGAACAGGAAGGACGATTTGTGCGGCAATCGGGTGGCCGCGGGCAATTTGGTCATGTTTGGATCAAGTTGGAGCCCTTGGAGCCCGGCAAGGGGTATGAGTTTGTCGATGCCATCAAGGGGGGTGTGGTCCCCCGGGAATACATCCCTGCCGTGAACAAGGGCATTGCCGAGGCGATGATGAGTGGTGTTCGGGCAGGCTATCCAGTGGTTGATTTTCGAGCGACCTTGTTTGACGGCTCGTATCATGAGGTGGACTCTTCGGAGATGGCGTTCAAGGTGGCGGGTTCCATGGCCTTCAAGGACGGCTGCAGGAAAGCGATGCCGGTGATTCTGGAACCGATCATGTTTGTGGAGGTCGAGGTTCCCGAAGATTACATGGGAGATGTGATTGGTAACTTGAACTCGCGTCGCGGGCAGATTCAGGGGATGGAGAGTGTGAGTGGTCACCAGACGGTGCAAGCGATGGTCCCCTTGGCGAACATGTTTGGTTATTCCACCAGTCTAAGGTCCATGACCCAAGGGCGGGCGACCTTCACCATGGAATTTCATCATTATGAGCAGGTTCCGGAGGCCATAGCAGACGAAATCGTTGCGAAGGTGAAAGGTTGAGGGGGGGGCAAAGGATGGCCAAGGAGAAGTTTGAGCGTACCAAGCCGCATGTCAACATAGGAACGATTGGACATGTGGATCATGGGAAGACGACGCTGACGGCGGCGATTACCAAAACGTTGGCCCGCAAGGGTGGGGCCAAGTTTATGGCCTATGACCAGATCGATTCCGCTCCTGAGGAAAAGGAGCGTGGGATAACGATTTCGACAGCGCATGTTGAATATGAGACCGAGGCGCGTCACTATGCCCATGTGGATTGTCCCGGTCACGCGGATTAT
>JADFZF010000301.1 GCA_015232645.1 Magnetococcales bacterium
TTGGCCCGTCTGCCGATGTAGACTCCTGGAAATCGTTTGGCTGCCGGGATCGATACCATCTTGTGCATGTGTTCGATGACACCGCCTGCCTGGGGATTTCTTGCCCGGGGGTGGTAGACCTCAAAGCCCATGCGCGATGCCAATCCCGTGGCCGCATCATGCATGGCGTGGTTGTTCGCCCCCGATCCCCGATCCCACTGCAACACCAGGATCGTCCCCACCGCCTGGATGGCGGTCCGGATGGCGTCATGCACCGCCTCGGTGGATTCGGAAACCGCTATCGAAAACCCCAGGTGCAACCGCGTGGCAATGTCCACCACCTCGGTGATCTCCGGCAGATAGGGTTTTCCTGTCTCTGGATGGAGGACATAGCAATAACCACTGTGCCCATCGCCATTGACCACATCCCCGGGCTTCAGCATGGAAAAATCACGCTGCACATACGGCAGCATACTGCGCAGTCGGGAGCGGGAAATGCGTCCCCTGGACCGGTCTACCGTCGAAACCTTGTTCTTTAAAAAATGCCTGGCCTGGGAATAGGTGGGGACGTCCGTCAATCCATCCCGTTTCATGTCGCGCAAAACAGTGGCGACATCGGGTTGCGTCGGGCTTTGGTGGTAGCGCATGAGGGTGATGGCCCAGGAGGGGATACCGCCGTAATCCAGGGCATCGGGGGCCAGGTTGGCCGGCCCTTTCTTCGCCGCCGCCCGCCAGCGTTGCAGGGTGCGCACAGAAATGGGTTCCCTTTTGGCGTCACCGTTCTTGGCCAACGCCTTGCCCAAAGCCGTTTGGACGGCAGGGGTCAGCATGTCGTCGTTGGCCAACGACACAAAGTCCTCCAGAACGGAGCTCAATGGGGCCAATGCCCCGCGCCGCTCAATCTCCCGCAGCACCTCCAGCCGGGCAAACATCACCTCTTTTTGCCAACCTTTAAGCCGGTCCAGCCCCTTGAACGTCGATGATGGGATGGCGGGGACCTCTCCGGCAGCCGCAAGTGCTGGCGGCAGAGCCTCCCCACCCCCCAGGGCCAGGCGCGTTTCGTCGGGAAGGGAGTCGATGTGGTATTGCCACGCCCCTTTCTCCATCCGCCGCTTCCAGCCCTCGCGCTCCGCCCGTCCCTGGATGTTGCGAATCGTTCCAGGCAGTCCGGGCAGCCCTTCAAGCTCTTTGCATGTCAGCCAGGAGCTTGTCATGAGTTCATTCCTGCCTGTCCGGGCTGCGACGCAACTCTTCAGCGGCCAGACGTTTAAACGCAGCTCGCCATTCGCTGCATGAAGCTCCTGTCTTTATCGCGTCATCCACAAGATTCATCATCCGTCCGGTTCCTTCTGGAGTGGCATTGACGACGGTGTGAAAAAAAGCTTCGTTGAATGCTGTTGCACGTTGCCGAGTCCAATCATCTTCCGCGTTCATCATGGCCTCCGCCCTTTCAATTTCTCTACATGTCAGCCAGGGCTCCGTGGTCATTGATCGCCACTCGGTAAAACCGTTTCGGCAGCTTCCTTGAGCTTACGCGCCAAGGCGTGAGTGTCCGGAAAAGGAAAGGGCAACCGTGGTTCCTGCTGCCAGGGCCAACGCTCTTCCAGCCATGTCCGTACCATCGCTGTGTCGATGACATTCAGATAGACGTCTCGTAGTAACAGGATTTCCGCCGCCTTAAATGTCAGCGTCAGGGTAACATCGTGGTGATCCTTGGGTTTCTCGGATGCCCTCTCTTCACCAGGAGATTCGCCGGGTTTCTTCCGCGGCGGCTGCTTGACGCTCCTGACCGTCAGGTTGGGACGGCCGGGGGCAAGGGATTTCAGCTTGATCGCCTGCTTGCGATCCATGTCGGAGCGAATCAGCCTCTCATCCAGGGCAAGTTTGAACTGATCGTCGGTGAGTTGGGTCAGCTCGTAGAGAGTGTACCAAGACGACGGCAGGATGGATGTTCGGATTGGTTGTGGCTCTGGATCTTTCGGTGCCGGCAGCGTCAGAGTGGACTGCAGCAGCGCTGTCAGACGTTGATCCTTGGCGACTTTCATCAATCTCAAGGCGGTGCCATCACTGAACGGTAGTTCACTGCCAATCATTTCGACAAATCCGTCACGCCCAAGCCGTTCTCTTGCTTCGATCAGGAGCCGCCCGGTCTCGAAGATCGCCTCAACCGATTTTTGCCAGCTGACGCTGATCTTAAGGGCGTACTGCCCGCGCAAATCATTTGCGTTTTCCACGATTTCTCCTTCCAACGCTACCGTCGGATCAGTGGAAACCAAGGCTCTCGTTTCGTTGTCTTGCATGTTACCGCTCTCCGTGCATGGCGCAGTCTTTGTTGAAAATTTCCTGAAAAACCGTCTTGCATTCACCGCACATGACCACCATGATCGCCTCCGGCGCGGCCAGGCGTTCGGCACATCCGGCGCATCCGCAAAACTGACAGATCAAATCAACCTCCATGTTCACTCCATTCAATTCCAGTCATGATGTCCGGATGGTCCTCATGGATCGTCGCCGCCATCTCCAGGACATCCGCAATCATGTCGTTGTCGAGTTTTTCCTGCGTCTTGAGGGTATGGATGATGCTACAGGCATAAAATCTCATGATCTCTTCGGCGCTGAAGGTGACGGCGCTTCCTGCCAGTTCCGGGCTGATGTGCGTTCGACTCATGATGTTTTTTCTCCCTTTTAAACCGGTCCGGGGAACGGTTCCCCGGACCTTTGTCCTCTGTTATGATCAAGGTTCACCACAAACCATCATCAAGCAGAGGAGTTCTTCATGAAAAACGAAAAGGACGGTTCCCACGACACTGACCACAAAATCACGGCACTTATAAATGTTCAATTGGCACAAACCTTGGTGCTGCATCGATCAGGAATTCTCCCTGCGGCTGCGATCCCTGCTTTCGATGATCTATGCGCGATGCTGGTGAGCGTTCCTGACGCATGAACATGAGAATCCGTTTGGCCGAAGAATCTTC
>JADFZF010000302.1 GCA_015232645.1 Magnetococcales bacterium
CATCATGTCCATGGTGAAGACCAACGGGAAAAAGTGAAATCCAGTAAAGATTTCATGGAACGGTTGCTGGCGACCCCGGAAGCGCATGCCCTGTCCCGGACGGCACTTCTCCTGACCATGATGCTATTGATCAGCCGTCACAGCCCCCTGCCAGACCGACGCCATAGACTGTATTACATCACCCTGGAAAACTTGCTCACCGCCCTGCCTGATCGCAGGGAAAAGGATGGGGCACGGGGGGAGAGCCACCGCTGGTGCCCCGACTCCGGTGAGGAACGCTTTCGCGTTACGGCAGCGCTGGCCGATGGCATGCAAACAACGGGCTATAAAAAAGAAAATCGCGGCAGCTTGGTGCAATCTTGGGATGAACTGGCCAGATTCCTACCGGATAACTGGTCGCCGACACAAAAGGATGGTTTTCTCTCCTGGCTCTCCGGTCCGGCTGGGGTTCTGGTGGATCGCAGCGATGGCAAACTCTCTTTCGTCCATTTGAGCTTTCAGGAATTTCTCACCGCATGGCATTGGCAGGCCACCATCGAGGGTGAGAAAGAGCGCCTTGAGCTATGCCGGGAAAAAATGGACAAACCACATTGGTGGGAAACATTGCGCCTGTGGGCTGCCCTGGTAGCGGGACAAAACCCCACCAAACTGCGCCCTGTCTTTGAACAATTACTTCAGGAGCGGGAAAGCGGTCTTTGGTTGGCAGGAACCTTTATGGCCGATGACTTGTTGGAAGAAGCCGATTTTGGAAAATGGTGCGAAGAAAGTGGTAAGGCTCTCCAGATCAACTGGCCATTCAGGATTGATGAATGCCTGGACTCAGGTTGGCGTCCCTGCCGACTCGATGGTCGTCGAAAGCTATTGGCGGACCATTGGCACCACCATGCAGTGGAAACCGCCAATTGGGTGGCTTGGCAACGGTTGTCTCATGCCTTGGACCGGGTGAAATCTTCTGAGGAACCGATCATCCCCAACTTTCCCGGGATTCGCCTCCTTGCAGATGTCTTGCAACGTGAGCCGAAATCGGTAGCAGAATTAACCGTTGGACGCATCCTGGTTGGCAGACCTCCCCATTGGCCGGGTTGGGTAGAAAGTTTGCTACTACAGGTTTGGCCAGGCCGACGCCGTCATGCCGGTTTTATCAGTCAAAACCTTCTATTGACCTTGGGACATGCAGTTTCGATAGAAAATGCAGTTTTATTGCGATGGAAATTATCTTATATTGAGGACGACCTTTCATATCGCTTGGCGCGAGACATGGCGCGAGACATGGCGAGATACTTTGCGGGAGACTGGGCGGGATTCATGGCGCGAGACTGGGCGCGATACAAGGCGCGATACATGGCGCAAGACATGGCGAGATACTTTGCGGGAGACTGGGCGCGAGATATAGCGCTAGACATAGCGCGAGACTGGGCGTTAGACTGGGTGTTAGACATGTCGCTAGACATGGCGCGAGACTGGGCGCTAGACATGGCGCTAGACATGGCAACCCACCTGAAAATGGATAGCCAACAACCCGGTGTTACGGATTTTCTTGCAAGCGAAATAACCTCCCCGGGTCGAACAGGGACACGGGCGCTGCTAGCTCACTACCTCGAATTGGCCGAATCTTACCGGGATGCCCCCCTTTGGCCAGAGATCAAATTATTCCAACACGCCTGTCGCCTCTCCTTCAAACAGGGGGGAGAGGCCTCCGAGTTCCACGTCGCCCTGGAGAACTATCGAAATGAAGGAGGTGATCACCGTGATCCCCTCTGGCCCGCCCTGGCCCGACACGTCGCCCGCCTTTCCACCCCAGAGGACAAAGCATTGCTGGAGGATCTCGCCCGGCATCCAGAAAAACGCGATGGACGTTTGGGTTGGTGCCTCCAAGCCTTCATCCGGGGAGATTTGATGACAGTGGAAGGAGATTGGCTCCTATTGGATGATTTCTTGAAACAGATGGGTGTCGAACCCCCACCTTACCTGGAAGAGATGCCGGATGAGTTGGATTTCGGGGAGCAATCCGCTGAAACCGGGGAATAAATTCTGTCGAGGGTACCGTGATGGGACAATTTGAACTCAGAGACTAAAGCATATCATTGATATTATAAAGCTTCCATGCGTTGATTGCGTTTCGTTGGACGTTTTTTGCAATCGTTGTTGTCCACTCATAAAAGGTGCATACTGTGAGTGCATAGGTTGCTTCTGGTTTGATGGAGAACCCCATGGAACATCCCATTGATAATATTAGCGCACCCAAACGCCCGGTCAACGTCAGGATTAACGGCGACCTGGTCGCTCAGGCCGAAGCACTCAAGATCAACCTTTCCCAGGAATTGGAAACTCACCTGGCTACTCTGGTAGCTCTGAAACAAAGGCAAACCTGGAAACAGGAAAACCAGGAGGCCATTGATTCTTATAATTATCGCATGGAAAAAGACGGTCCTTTCGGCGACGGGGAACGGATATTTTGATGGCCCAATTCGACCTTTACCCTTACGATAAATCGGGTAGTCGGGTTGCTTGGTTGGTGGATGTGCAGAGCAATCTAATGGACACTTTGCAGACCCGCATTGTCATCCCTCTTTACCCAATGGACTCCAGACACAAACTGATACGTGGACTCAATCCAACCGTTGACTTGTTTGGTGGTATGTTTTTTCTTTCCACACCTGAAATGGCTGCCGTGCATGTTCGGGAGTTGAAACAACCAACAGGATCTCTTTTTGAAATGAGAAATCAGATCATGGCCGCCATGGATCTTCTGTTCACCGGCATATGAATGTCATTCTGTAAAGTTTGTTCAATGACAAGGTGAACTCCGAGCGAGCCAATGCTCCGCACGGAGTCCATTTTCCCCTCCCCAAGCGAAAAAAACTTATCGTCCTTGCAAAAACCAATGCCGCTCCAGGGCAAAGCGAAAAGAACGCAGCAAGATACGACGGCTCAAGTGGGTCTTGACGAGAAAATC
>JADFZF010000303.1 GCA_015232645.1 Magnetococcales bacterium
GGGGGAGAAAAAACAAGGACAAGGCCCATAGGGTCGGACTCAGTATCCAGGTGGCTTGATAGCGGATTCCGGTGGCGAAGCTCGCCGAGAGCGAGTGCCATAAGGAAGTGGTATAGGGGGTGGTTTCGCCGATTCTGGAGAGGGTACCAGGGGAAAACACAACCATGGAACCGCAGACGGTCGCCAATAAAAACAGCCCCTGGTAGAACCGGCGCCGTGGATGTCGCAGACGAGTCGCTGCCAGCATCAGGGCGAACATCATGGCGCCATTCCAAAACAGGATGATTTCGCTGGCCCCCATGACGGCCACCATCAGGACCACGGCCAATACGGCCATCACGTTTTTTTTCCAGCCCTCGGCGCGATGGGAATGAAGTAAGGATGCCAACAACAGCAACGACAGGGCCAGGCAAAGTTGATGCATCAGCAGTTGTGACACCTGGTAAACCGAGGAAGCCAGGTGCGGCATATGCAGCAGATACAGGTCCAGAAATCCCAGACAGCCCCAGAACACATGGGAAGCAGGCCAAACTGCCGCGGTATATCCCCATTGCCGGGCAAAAATCCAGGCCGATCCATGAAACAGTAAAATCATAATCAAAGAGATCAAGGGATAGTAACGATGAAACTCGAAGACCCCAGCCAAGTCGGCCAGAATTCCCTGGATCGCAAAGGCCAAAGGGTTGGTAAAATAACGTCCGACGAAGGTCAATTGTTCGTTGAGCACCAGTTCAAAAAAGGAAGCGGGGCGGATTGGATGGTCGAATGAGTAGTAGCGATGGCAGGGAAAGTCAACCGCCATGTTGATGTTATCCACCCTGGTTTGGCAGGTCACCAAGGAATGGGAATGATAATTGTGGGCGAAACCATAATCATCGGAGGAGGGCCAGACGAAGAATGTCAGCCAAAGAAACAGCGCCAACACCAGTACCAAACTCGATTGCGCCAACCATCGCCCCCCCCGTTGCCACCAATCAAAGTGCAGAGTGGAGCCGAGATCAAGGTTGGCACTCATGGCCAACGCCGATGGGGCAGCTGAGGTCGCCAGCGGCCCCGACCCTTTTCGGGGAAGATGATCATCCGCCGTCCGGTGAAGTTGAGGACCAGGCCGATCAGGGTGGCCGTCAATTTGGCTTGGGCCGCCCCCATGCCATGGCCCAGAAACAACTGCGTCGTCCATAGATCGACATAACCGACGGCGATCACCAAGACCCCATAGAGCAACCACTCCACAGGTCCGCTCCACTGAGCCTTGTGCCTGAACAACAGCAGGATGCACAACACATAGTTGAGAATGGCCGCCAGGACGAATGCCGCAGGGGCGGCCACAACCGCATCGATCCCCAGGGAAAACAACAATAGAAACACCCCCAGGTTAAACAACGCCGCCGCACCGCCGATGAACAGATAAATCAAAAATTGCAGTGGCACCGGTGCCTTGTGCAAGTTGTAATGCAGGATGCAATAGAGGGCACGAAGACCATCCTTCCATCCGATTTTTTTTCCCTCTTCATAGGTTCGGCCGCTGTAGGAGATGCCCATTTCGTAAATTCTCAGGCGCATATCCGCCACCTTGGCCACGATTTCGGGTTCAAAACCAAAACGGTTTTCCCTGATATCCACCTGTTGGATGACTTCCCGTCGGAATACCTTGTAACAGGTTTCCATATCGGTCAGGTTGAGGTCAGTAAACATGTTGGAAAGGAAGGTCAGGAAACGATTGCCGAGGGAATGCCAGAAATAAAGCACCCGGTGGCAACCCGAGGAAAGAAATCGCGAGCCGAATACCACATCGGCCAAACCATCGCGCATAGGTTGAAGCAATCGTTTCAAATCCCCCGGATCGTATTCCAGATCGGCGTCCTGGACCGCGACATAATCCCCGGAGGCGCTTTTGAAACCGGTCCTGAGTGCCGCTCCCTTGCCCTGGTTCTCCAGATGGCGGCATACCCGAACCTCTGGATGCGATGCTTCGAGTTCCTGGGCCATGCTCAGGCTTTCATCAACAGAAGCGTCATCGACGATGATGATTTCCAACTCCAGATCGGCTTCGGCAATGGCCAACACCCGGTGGACACACTGAGTCAGTGTTTTGGCTTCATTGTAACATGGGATGACGACACTCAGTTTTTCCATCGCGACTCGGATTGCCTGATTCTGGGCGGGGATACGAAGACGGGGCGCAGGTCGCCGTCAACCCGGACTCGTCACCGCTTCCACGACGAATTCAGGAGGATTCTCTATCACCTTCTTGACCGCGCACTGTTCAGCCACCCGGACCAGCATGGCGCGTTCCCGTTCCGGAAAGCCCGGAGGGACGGTAATATGAATGCCAACCTTGCCAAGGCGCATCCGTGTCGGCCCATCCGGGATCATCTCCTGGGTTTGGGTCAAGGAAATTCCGCTGGTATCGATCCCCCGACTCTGGCAATATCCCAAAACAAAAATACCTGCACAAGTCGCCAAGGATGAAAGAAACAACATAAATGGTTGCGGCGCCGATTCCTCGCCACCATCCTTGACCTTCTGGTCGGTCTTGACCATAAATTGTTCGAAGGTCGCATCGACCTTTTTACCCCCTGGAAAATGCACCGCTATTTCCGGTAATTGATGTATCATGACAACCTCTCCTCCCATCTGTCTCTCATCGACAGGACAACCCAATCAATAAGCGACCAGTATGAAACCATTAGCGACGTTTCTTCAGTCTTCACCGACCCCCCGACATGCCGTCGAAACCATGGAGAAAATATTGCTGGACCATCATTTTTCCATGCTGTCCGAAGGAAATTCCTGGGAGCTGGTCCCTGGAAATGGTTATTTTGTCAAGCGTCAACCCGGGGCGATAATCGCCTTCATCCTTCCCGGTCCGGACTTCATGGCCTCATCCCGTTCTCTTCCCCGGATCAATCTGGTCTGCGCCCATACCGACAGCCCTGGTCTGCGACTCAAACCC
>JADFZF010000304.1 GCA_015232645.1 Magnetococcales bacterium
ATACAAAACCTGTCGCTGGACATGTCGGTTCCCCTGAATGCGCCGATTTTCCACGATGCTCCAGTAGCGATGAATCTTGCCGTCCTTGCGGCGAATTTTTGATCGAAGAAACATACCCCGATTTTTCCGGATAACCTCATCCAGGTCAAACGGGTAGGTCGGCACCACAATGAGATTTTAGATTTTTTGGAAAGTGGAACCGTTGATAAGCTTTGTTTTTCTGGTCCGGTTGCCCAGAAAATTTTCTATATCAAGGGTCGAATTGCGAAAGACGGGCTAGGTCCAACTGGACTGATCGAACGCGATTTCTGCGTAGAAATGACGGCTGTGGGACAGAGTCATTACAAAAGCCCATGATTTCCTTTCCTTGCATTGGACAGGATCGTAGAGCATGCCAACATGGCCAAAGTCCACTTGCGCCTCAGCGCCAGGGGATACCTCAATTCTGCAAAATCCTTCTGGATCTTTACCCTTGTGGAGACGTTGGACAAATCGGTGGACACTGGAATAGCTCCCTTCGTATCCGCGTTCGCGCAATCGCTGAAGAATGACAGTCACACTCATGCTCGGATCCTTCAGCAATTCTTCAGCATGCCCCTGGTAAGGCAAGACCGAGGAGGTCTCTTGGACAGCCTTCCTGTCTAGTGGGTCAACAAAGCTGAATTGACGGGTAGAGACGCCCCAGTTTGATCCTTGCATCCTGGGTCGTGAACTGCCAATTCACCTTGCAGTCTCTCCGATTGCGCGCTGTTTCCCACGCGGAAACTTCCCTGTCCAGCGTCTCTTTATCAGGAATCCGCCGGTCCAAACACTGACCACTGAGAACGCTTAACTCTATTTCCGCCATATTCAACCAGCTACCGTGTTTCGGTGTATAATGGATCTCAAGACGATCCAGTATCCTGCGTGCTTCTGCCGGTGCAAACGCTTGATACAATGACGCTGGCTTGTGTGTGTTCAGGTTGTCCATCACAAGGACAATCTTGTCGGCGTCAGGATAGTAATTATCAACCACATCACGAATTACATGAGCAAAATCAATTGCCGTCCTGCGGTCAGTACTCTTGACATGCCGTTTCCCTGAAAGGGGTTCAAAAATCATGAACATGTTGGCCGTTCCATTCCGCTCGTACTCATAATCGAATCTCTCATTTTGACCCGGTCTCGCTGGAGTCGGTTGTCGCGTTTCCTTCACCAGTTGCTTGAGGATCTCATCAAAACAGACTACAGGTCGCTGCGGATCGTAGGGTCGTTTGTAGACAGCAATCACGTCCTCCATGGCGCATACAAATTCTGCATCAGCTTTTGGCGGAATCACCCATTGCTCTTTAAGCCATGGTTTAAGTTTGTTTTTTTTAGAACGAGACGAACACACTCCGATGTGATGCTGTTTACCACATTCAATTCAACCAACTTGTCCGCTAACAGATTCAGCGTCCATCGTTTTCGACCTTCCGGTGGGGTACTACACGCCAACACGGTTAATTGCGCCTCCTGCTCTCCATCCAGTTTCCGAAACTGGCGTCCTTGGGGTTTTTTTCGATACAAGGCTCCATCAAACCCGGCTTCAACAAACCCCTGCCGAACACGGTGGATAGTCGACAAACTGGTATCCAGAGCCTCTCGTATTTTTTCATCCGACCAACCTGGGCCGTCATCACCTTCGTCCGCCTTGAGCAAGATCCTGGCATGCAGAAGAACGGATGCTGCTGCTCGGCCCTTACTGATTGATTCCTCCAACCTCTCCCGCTCTATCAGCGTCAGACGTACCACATACTTGATCATGTCACACACTCCCGCTCGAGTCCCCTGGAGCGGGGAGTGTAACAGATTAACGAAAGCCTGTCAGGTCAGCTTTGTTGGCCCACTAGGTTCAAGGCCCGACTCGATTGGATGTCTGTGACCGTGGGCAGTCCATTTCCATTCAACCATCCCTTGGCCTCACAGAGATCCTTGTACCGCTTCACTGTTTCCCGGGATATCTGCATTTTTCGGGAGATGGTGCGCCCGCTCTGCTTGAGCTGTAGCCGCCGAATAATTTCCCTGACTTCAAACACGTCCAATTCCTTTCCTGCCATGATGTCATCTCCCTGTTAGATGGCTGTTGCAGAGAGATGAAATGGAAAATGAACCGGACTCAAGGGGTGAAGGTCATTGGCCTCCTTTGGGTGAAAAGGGGTGGCCTACCATGGGTGAAAACGGTGGCCTACTATGGGTGAAAACGATGGTCTACTATAGGGCGGTTACTGACATCTTCTTAAGCCATCGTGACACCGAGAAAGTGGACGGTATGTTTGCCACCTTGGTTGTTGTCATGCCCTCTGTGTATTCTGGTGGTGAATTGGTTATCCGCCATCAAGAGCGCCAGGTTCGACTCGACCTCAAGTGCGATGAACCCTCCGAGGTGGCCTTTGCAGCGTTTTATGCGGATTGCAGACATGAGGTGTTGCCCGTATCATCGGGTTGTCGTTTGGTTCTTGTCTACAATTTGTTGCAACTTGGTGATAACCACCGAGCCAAACCTCCCGATTACCACAACGAGGAAGGGAAGATTGCCACTTTGCTGCGACAGTGGGCACAAAATAGATCGGAATTTGGCCGGAATTCTCCAGAAAAACTGGTTTATCCCCTGGATCACGCCTACACTGTCCCTTTCCAATTGGCAACATCCCGATGGTGGCGGATTCGATTTCGGAGAATTTCCTTTTTTTGATGGTGAACTTTCCCCGCCAGATATCTTTGAGGATTCGGATCCCGATGAGTTGGAGTTTGAAGAAGCAACGGGCAATGAGGGACCATCCTTTGAAAGACTTTACCGTAGTGCCGCCCTTGTCCTATGGCCAAAAGACCAAACACTTGTAGTCCTTTGTCAGGGAGGTTTGTCGGTGACCCTGCCTTATCTCAATGGTTTGGTAGACCAATGGTCCGCGAACAGAA
>JADFZF010000305.1 GCA_015232645.1 Magnetococcales bacterium
GTGGAAATCCTCTACAACGAATATAATTCCGTGGCTGCCTTTGCCGTCGCCTCCCTGCTGGCTCTTTTGGCTTTGCTGACTCTGGCCATTCAAGCTTGGATGGAATGGCGGTTTCAAGCCGAACGTGCCTCCACCATGAAATGATCAATCATGCAACTCGATATCCAGAACGTCTCCAAACGCTTTGGCACCTTCCATGCCCTGAACCGCGTCTCATTGACCATCCGATCGGGAGAGCTGGTCGCCCTGCTCGGCCCCTCGGGTTCCGGAAAAACCACCTTGCTCCGGGTCATCGCTGGCCTTGAAGCTCCCGACGACGGTCAGGTTTTGTTTGCCGATGAAGATATAACCACACTCCCTGCACGTAACCGTCAGGTGGGGTTCGTCTTTCAACACTATGCCCTGTTCCGCCACATGACCACGGCCCAAAATATCGCTTTTGGCCTCAAGGTGCGTAAACCCAAGGTTCCCCAGGCAGAAATCAACCACCGCGTTGATCTCCTCCTCAAGCTGGTTCAACTGGAAAGCATGGCCCACCGTTATCCGTCGCAACTTTCAGGAGGCCAGCGCCAGCGCGTGGCCCTGGCCCGCGCCCTGGCGATCGAACCCCGGTTGCTTCTCCTTGACGAACCGTTCGGCGCCTTGGATGCCCAGGTTCGCAAAGAGCTGCGTCGCTGGCTACGTCGGCTACACGATGATATGAACCTGACCGGAGTGTTTGTCACCCACGATCAGGAGGAAGCCATGGAAATTGCTGATCGTGTGGTGGTGATGAATCACGGTGAGATCGAACAAACAGGGACTCCCACGGAAATTTATGACCACCCGGCTACCCCTTTTGTCTATCAGTTCCTGGGCAATGTCAATCGCATGGAGTGTCGTCTTGCCGCCGGTCATGTCACTATCGCCCGCACCAAAATTGCTGTACCAAACTGCGAACATCATGAGGATACCGCCGCGATCGCATTTGTCCGTCCACACGATTTGGAATTAACGAAGGAAAACGATGCCGACGGCTCTATCCCGTTGACCGTACGCCACATTCTGATCCTCGGCCCCCTCGTGCGACTGGAGCTTGAGGGGCCAGATCACCTGACTCTGGAGGCTGAATTGACCCGGACCCAACTGGAGGCCTTGCATCCGGTCTCTGACGGTTCTCTATTAAAGGTCCGCTTCCGTACTATCCGTCTGTTTTTTACCCAATAGCCGTCGCTCCGATCCTCCAGGCCAAGAACCAGGAGCGGATGTCAACCGATACGCCAACCTCCATGGAGTTGGACTTTTCATGTCAACGACGTCGGTCACATTGGCATTGACCGGGGCTTCTGGTGCCATCTATGGTGTGCGCCTGCTTGAGACCCTGTTGACCGCTGGAATTCGGGTGGAGCTCATGCTTTCAATTGCAGCCCGCAGCGTTCTGTTTCAGGAATGTGGACTCAACGTATCAGGCGACGGAGAGGCGGCGGTGGATGTTTTACGTCAATTTTCCACCCACCCAGCGGCCGACGCATTATATCGGAACGTACGGCACCATGGTTTGTTAGACTGGAATTCGGAGTTGGCCTCAGGGTCGGGTGGCCAACGCCAGATGGTTATCTGCCCCTGCTCCATGGGGACCTTGGCCGCAGTGTCCATGGGATTGGCGGATAACCTGATCGAGAGGGCTGCGGATGTCGTGATCAAGGAACGTGGATCGTTGATCATGGTCCCCAGAGAAACCCCACTGTCCGCGATTCACTTGGAAAACATGCTGCGATTGACCCGCCTGGGAGTCGTTATCCTCCCAGCCAGCCCCGGATATTATGGACGGCCGTCAACTCTATCGGATTTGGTCGATTTTATCGTGGCAAGAATCCTTGAACAATTGGGCCTGCCCCAACGGATCATGCCACCATGGGGAACAAAAATCAGGTCCTGATCGTGATGCTTTTTTGGCAAGGGACCGCCCCCCATCAATGAGTCCTCACGCGAGCCACAGACAGACACTATTCATCAATTATGATCGATACCTCCCTTGCCTCGGCTTCAGGTAATTCGTCTTTATATGAAAACTTTATTTTTCCATAACGATCTCTTTCAATTGGTTTGAATGATATACTTCTAGCTGGCATCGCAGAATAAAATGATGTTCCCATTTTTGATATTATTGCTCCGGAATCGATATCAATCAGATAGAAACTCCCTACTGATGTTAACACAAATAGTCTGCCATTTTCGTTGTCTACAAGAAAGTCTACGATTGTATCGATATGAGCTCCGGTTCTATAAGTAACGGTATCTGATATTTTGTTTTTCCAAATCATTTTGCTATCATTAAACAACAAAATTTCTCCAGAATTATTGATTTCTAGAATTGAACTCCCATAATATGTGTTTATTGGAATTGTCCTTTTCCTAGACATCTGTGTATTATTGTCGCTTTCTACGCAATTAGGCCCATTATCCCCAACCCCATCCTTCTGGCTCTCACAGCCATCGTCTTTATTTGTTCCTTCATTTCCAGATTTTTTTCCCCCATTCAATCGATATGATATGGCCTCATCATGATCCATTGTCTCTGCAAGTTTCAAACTGACTTTTCTTTCCTCCAGATAAATTTTTTCCTTGAAAGATTTGATACCCGTCCCCCTGAACCCGGCATAAATTTTCCTGTCGCTGCCACACGCCATCGCCCGGACCTGGTCACTCCATGTTTTTTCGGTGTGTTCAACTTTTATGTCAGTTGGAAAGCCCATATGGTCCGTAGTATATCGCATCCACATGACATTCCCGTTGTAGGCGCCCAAGACAAATTTATTGTCATTTCCACAATACACACCAGACATTGCAGAAACTGGGATGCCTATAATTTCTGAGCGGTCTCCAACTTTGCACTGGTCGTCAAGAGCGAACCAGGAAAGATTGGTTTCACTGACATTTACCAAATAGTTA
>JADFZF010000306.1 GCA_015232645.1 Magnetococcales bacterium
TTGTTTTGACTGTCCCTTTGCTTTTCACGCGCCCCTTCTCCCGAAGCCAGATTCCCGCGTCTTTTTGCGGAAATCTGGCGCAAGCGCACGTCTTGGTTGGGCTTGACAACCGGCAAGGCGTCCTGATCTTTTCGCAAAAACCACGCGGAAAAATCGCTTCGGGTAAAGGGCGTGAGACAATCAAAACCAAAACCCTGGGGGCAATCCCCCAGCCCCCCTTTTTTTTAAATATTCCCGAACAGGGGAATCTGAATGGTTACGAACGAAGCCAACGATCAAATTTCGGCATCATAAACACTCTTCATAAAGAAAGCAGGAACAAAAGCTTCCAAAGCTCAAGTTCTTCAGGTATCCTGACGCCGGGTGATGAAACATTGGGCACTGGAAAATATACAACGAATCCCATACTATTGCCGGATCCTGGCGCTCAAACAAGTTCTCAGCCTTTCCTCCCGCGTTGCCCCAGGTTTCTCTTCTCTACGGGTCACACAATGAAAATACTGAGTTGGATTCCGCAAAAACTGCAATCCTTGCACCTAAAACACCGCCTGATGATCAACCTGGCCGTTCCGCTGGTTTTTACCTTACTCATTGCCTTATTTTCGTACACCAATTCGAAAATGATGTCAAACCATATCGAAAAAGTGGCCGAATACTACTCAAAAAATCAATTCCTCCTTTTGAATCTTAAATACGATACCGCACAAATCCAACAATTATTCTCTGACCTTTCCACATCGAATGATAAAGAGGAAAAGGATGACAAATGGAAGGAATCGGCGAAATATCGGGATAAATTCCTGACCTATCTGGAAACACTCGATCAAGTGGCAAAACGATTTGGTACCGATCGCAGTCAATTGATCGCGGAACTGAAAACAGGGGTGGTCAAATTCCATGAAACCGGATTGAAAATGGTACGCACTTTCATCCGGTCGGGGGCCACCGAAGGGGCGCTGCTGATGGAGACCTTCGATGAACAGGCGGAATCCCTGGAACGCCTCATCGAACCCGTTCTCTCCGACTCGGTGAGCATCATGGATCGAGAATCGTCCAACCTGACCGCCTACGCGCAAAACCATGTGCAAAGACTGTGGATTTTCCTCGTTGCCGGTATCCTGGTCAGCTTGATCGTCGTCCTCGCCGTCAATCAAAGCGTCCTCGACCAGTTGGGGTGTGAACTGGGACCTCTCGTCACTTTCATCGACCGCCTGCAGCAAGGCCATCTGACCGATACCATCGATCATGTCGTCCCAAACAGTATTGCCGAGCACCTCCTTCGGGTACAAAAAAGCCTGAGAACAAACATTCGTTTGCTCCGATTGCACTCCCACTCCATTCATGCCCTGGTGTCCGAACAAAGAGAATTGAACTATACACTTCTCAATGATACCCGCGAGAGTGAAACCTTCTCCATGGCGGTCTTGAAAGAAAATGATATGCTGGATGGCGAAATCCAAAAGTTGAAAAGCAGCGTCGATCAGGTCAGAGAACAGGTGAATGTTCTTTCGGCATCGTTTGACCGCTTGGCCAGCCAGATCAACCGCATTTCCGATGAAACCGACTCGGCCAACAACAACATCCTGCACATGTCCACTGCCGCCGAGGACATGACCTCGACCCTGGAACGGGTGACCGACCAACTTCGCCAAGTGGACGCCTCGGTCGAGGTGGTCGGCAATGCCATGGAAGGTGTAAGCCACTCCATGGGCTCTATCCAGCACTTATGCCAAAAAGCGGACCACATGTCCAAAACGGCCAGTTCCAGCGCTGAAGAAACCAGAATCATCATGCAGGATCTCGGACATGCCTCCAAGGCCATCGGCGAAGTCATCGAAATGATCAATGACATTGCCGAGCAGACACAAATGCTCGCCCTGAACGCCTCCATCGAGGCGGCGGGCGCTGGCGATGCCGGCAAAGGATTTGCCGTCGTCGCCAACGAGGTCAAAGCCCTGGCCCAACAAACCGCCGAAGCGACCAGAATGATCGAGGAAAGTGTGGTCGAAATTCAAATCAAGGCCCAAGGTGCCGCCAATGCCACCGATAAAATCGCCCATCTTGTGAAAGAAATCTCCCTGTCCAACCAGGAGATCACCGCCGCCGTCGAAGGCCAGACCGAAAGCGTCGACCGCGTCGCCCAGGCCATGATCCAGGTTGGAAAAGCGACTGAAGACGTCAACGGTCATGCCTCTGCCCTCTCCAACGCGGTACAGAATGTCTTTCAGTTTTCCCGGAAAACCTCCAACGAAATGGCAACCATCGCCAATGCCACTCTCGAATTGAGAGGTCTGTCCGAAAGCGTTGCCGGCGATAGTCAAAATTTGAACGAACAGAGCCATTCCCTGCAAATCGGCCTGGAAGAAAGCTATCAGGCTTCGGTTCGCGTACAAAAAATGATGCTGGAATCTCTCGATTTGGCCAAATCCCTGACCGGGGGGGTCAATCAATCCAGCACCTTATCTCAGGCCATCCTGGAATCGGGCACTTCCCTCTACCAAGCCACCGAGGGGCTGAACGTCGGAGCCGAATCGTTCAACATCCACCAGGTCAAAAAGGACCACCTCGCCTGGTTGGGGCGCATCATCCGAACCTACCACGACCAACGGATCCGCACCCAACACAATGACGTGGTGGACCACCATCAATGTGCTCTGGGAAAATGGTACGATACCCAGGGACAACTCATGTTTGGATCCAGCCCGAACTTTCTGGCTGTCGGACGGGTCCATGAAGAAATCCATAAAACGGGGACAATGGTGCTGGAGCATGTCGCCAAAGGCGAAGGAGACAATGCCACCCGTGGTCTTGCGGCGCTACACACCTTGAGAGAACAACTCTTTAAAGAATTGGAACTCCTCTATCTTGAAAATTCCTAGAATTCCCCCCCCACGAACATCCGTACATTCAGTTCAGATCC
>JADFZF010000307.1 GCA_015232645.1 Magnetococcales bacterium
CAGGAACCGGTGATATTGGCGGTGTTCGAAAAAAGCAGTTGATCGGAACCGCTCTGATAGTTGCTGGCAATGCGGACCACGGCGCTTTGCAGGTTGGTATTATCGACATCGGTGACCGAGATGGTCGGATCGATGTCGGTGGCGGCGGCATTTTCGGTATAGGTGATGGTGTTCCGGATCGTATTCAGGCATCATCACGCCAAAACGGTCTCGCCAGGCACCCGCGGGAGGGGGAATGACATGAGTACGACTTTCCAACTGATAGAGAAGATCCCTTTTTTTGATGCGTTCGACGAACAGGAAAAAAAAGTCCTGGCAGCGAACCCCGCGGCATTCGCCCAGTTCGAGGATGGCGATGTGCTCATCCAACAGGGAGATTTCAAGGATTCTTCAGTATTTGTGGTTTTATCGGGCGCCGCCACGGTACGCAAGGATGAATACCAGGAGCAGATCATCGATTATATCGAAGCCGGCGCGGTGGTCGGCGAGGCGGCGTTTCTGGCCGAGGGACGCTGCCGCATGGCCAGCGTCATCGCCGACGGAGCGATGACCGTGTTCCGACTCGACCGCAACACCATTGAACAGTTCGACTGCTCTTTCCAACTCAAGATCACACGGCTGTTGGTCACCATCATTGTCGAGCGTCTGGACAAAATGCACACTGCCATGGCAGAGTTGATGCGCTAGCGGATCATCCCCCCCACCGATGCCCGACCATACAACCGACGGACGAACACCGGACCGCCTTCGCGCCGCCGATAATCGGCCATGGCCGCCTGGGCCTCGATACTGGTCTGATAACGACCGATCCACACCTGCACGATTGGACGCCCATCCCCTCCCGCCACCGTGTTCAGGAACGGGCGATACCCCTTGGATTGCAATTCGGCCACCAGCGCCTCGGCCTCCTTGCGCTCTGTGGTCGCCAGCACCTGAACGATAAAGCGGGCGGCTGATGACGGCGCCGCGGTCGCTGCGATCGCGGCACGCTCAGCCACCGCTTCCTTCCTCCCCACTTCGGCTGACCGGACGTCGTCCTTGGCCATCTGATCGGAAGCCGGCTCGGCGGCGGATAACCCGGTCGCCCCATCTTTCGAAACCTGCGGCAAAGTGGCCAACGGCACAAAAATCATCCGCTGCCAACGCCCCTCATTCACTCGCAGGTGTCGCGCCAGGTGCCGCAGATCAGCCCCGGCCGCTCCCTCCTCGATCGGATCCAAACCTAAGGTGGCATAAAGCTGACCCAGGGCACTCTGATAACGAGCAAACGCCTCATACTGCTGAGTACGCCCCAAAACGGCCGAGGCGGCAGCATGAATATAACTCAACCGGCTTTCCAACCCCAGCTCGCTTCGTTTGGAAAAATGTGATTGCAGCCGCTCTCGCGCCTCATTCTCCACCACCAGGCGTTGCAACACATGCCGCGCCGTCTGGTACTCCCGGCAGGCGATCCGGGTTTGACTTAATACCGCCATATGGGCCACCAGACGCCGCATCCGCAAGGCCTCCTCCCGCCCCTCGCCCAGATCAAGCAGCGGCTTCCCTGTCAGGGCGCGCAACAGGTTCCAACTCACCCGGGCTCCCGCCTGCGCCCAATGCTGGTTCACCAGATAAGTGTTGGAGTCGAAATTTCTCGACCCGTCCAATTCCAATCCGGGAAATAAACGTATCATGGCCTTGCGCGTCTCGTCGGCCTCGATTCTCCCCTGCAACCGTTCGATCAGCAGCTCCGGTCTGGAAGACAGGGCCATCTGCTCCAATTCTTCCGGCGGCAAGCCGATGGCCAACAACCCCTGTTCCATGGTTCCGCTGTCGTCGTTCAGCCGATAGGGAGTCCCCGGGGGCAAATTGAGCATGGCCGCCAACTCCTCTTTCGCTAGAGAGAGGTCGGCCAGGGACTTTTCCATCTGCCTGATGATCTCCAACAAACCCAGCTGCAACTGCAACGATTGTACCGGAGAACGCAATTCCTCGTTTTCCACCCGACGGGCCTCGGCCACCGCCCCCTCCGAGGCTTTGAGAATCGCCGCCATCTCCTTTTCCAAGGCCTGGGCGGATGCAGCCTTCCAAAATGCCAGTCGGACATCTCGGATGAGATTATGGGCCGCCTTGCGTCGATATTCATGCTGAACCAGGACCTTGTTGCCATCCTGACGCGCCTGGAAATAGCCGACGCCAAAATCGAGCAGATTCCAGGTCAGGGTCAAATCCGCCGTCCGGCTGCTGGCATCGCTGGAGACAGAGGCCTCCTTGGAAATCAGTCCAGTGGCCACCGATTTGCTGATGGAGGTGTTGTCAGGGGTGCGAGTTGAATAGCCCGCCGAAGCGACCAGCCGGGGTAACAGCTCCAGTTGCGAAACCTCCAGCTGGCTTTGCGACAAGGTCTCTTCCATCTGTTTTTGTCGCAAATCCAGATTGTATTTCAATGCCCGAGCCATGGCCTCGTGCAGGGTCAACGTTCCGGTCAACGGGGGCTGCCCGGCGAACATTCCCGACTGCTCCTGCCTGGCCAATCGCCCTTGTTCCTCCAGCGTCAAACCGGGTATCGTCATGGCACAGCCAGAAAGCAGTTCCAGGGCCAAAACTCCCAGTAGGAGAAGCCCTCCCACCTTGATCGGACCATCTTCCGGGAGATTCAGGGGTGGCAGATTTTTTTTCAAGGTTCGATAACCATATATTTGTTGAAGAAATTTTAATTTTCATGCAATATATAAGCCATGAATGACAGCATCGAAAGCCAGCCCGAATGTAAAAAATCTTTCGCATACTATTAATTAAATAACAACAAGATAAAAATATGAGGTGCTCGCAGTGTAAAAAAAAGTATCAAAAACGGACCGCTGGCCAAGAAAATAATTACCAATCGTTTGTTTTCCTGTGCTTTTTATCTAAGGAAC
>JADFZF010000308.1 GCA_015232645.1 Magnetococcales bacterium
TGCTAGAACAAAGCGTTCCACGCAGGCATGAAGGGCCGGGCGAGGGATCAGCACACACTTCACCCATTGTCCTGTCAAATTTACCCTGTTTTGCGCCCCCCGGCAAGGAGGAAAATGAATCGAGTGTCACCATTATTGCAGCAAGGAACGATAAAGATCGGCAAAAACCTTTTCAGTTTTCACCGGGGCATAACGTTCCTGGGCATGTTGCCAGGCACGGCGTCCCAACGCGGTGCGGGCATCATCATCGTCGAGAAGTCGGGTGATGGCCTGCTCGTAGGCAGCGACGGTATTGTTGACCAGAACAACCCAATCCCCTTGCAACTCGGGCACTGGATCTCCCAGGCGATGGTTTTGGATGATGGGCAGGCCGGTCAGGAGTGCTTCGAGGGTGGCCTTGCTGATTTCCCAATACTCCGAGTGCGTGACGAACAGATCAAAATCGGGGAGCATCCGGCATAATGCATCGTTGGCCACGGAAGGTAAAAATGTGACGCGATCTTCGATCTGACACTCCCGGGCGACCTGGCGCAGGGTGTCGTGCAGGGGACCATCGCCCACCAGGGTCAGTTCCCCCTGGGGCAGTCGGGCCAAGGCACGAATAATGTTGGCGGGATTTTTTTCTGCAATCTGTCGCCCTACCGAGATCAAACGGGGGGGCGTATGTAATCGATAATCCTGTTTTTTGCCGATATGGTCGGGATTCAAAAAATTGTAACAGACCTGGATATGGCGGGCACCGCGCCGCAACGCATAGCTCCGAATCGGCTCATAAACCGGCAACACCCGGTCGGCCCCGCGCAGGGTGACCTTTTCAAAATAAAGTTCAATCTGGTGCAGAATCCGACGCCGCCAGTGCGGCCACCAGGGAACCCGTTGCCGCGTGTCCACATCGGGATTGATGTGCAGCGACACCACCAGAGGAATGGCGAGGGTGGTTGCGATACGCACGCCCAGCCAGCCATTCAACCAGGCCCCGTGCGTTCGAATCATGACCGGCTTGATGTGCCGTGCCAAGGCCAAACCTTCGGCACGCCATTTGTGCAAAACTAGAGGATTCCACCCCTGACGACGCAAAAATTCACGGATGGGCAGATTGTGCAGATACAGGCGGGCATCCCCCACCATTTTTTGCACCAGTGACAGGTCAGGTTGGTCATCGTTGGTCAGCAGGATATGCACCTCGGCAAAGCAGTTGCCTGGATTGTAATATCGGGCAGTCACTTCCCCTTTTTTGATCAGGTGGGAAAGTCGATCCGGAATAATCACCAACAGAGGTCCTGCGATCTTTTTCATGCTTTATTATTCACCTTTGCACCATAATTCTTTCCAACAGAAATTATCCATCCAATCAAACGGTATTCGATAAAAAATTTCCAATAATCAAATCGAAGTCGCAACAGGACAGGCAAAAACAAAATCCGGATCAACCAGCGACAAATTAATTTTCTTTTCCAGGAATTTTCGGGTGTTCCGGCATGTTCCAGAAAACGAAACCGGCAATTGAACAAGCCAATCAAACCCCGCGAAAAAAAATTTTCTTCGTGCTGGCTGACCTGGGAATTCATGGACGAAAAAAAATGCTCATCGCCGGTAAACCGCAGATAGTCGTCCATGGTCAGATCGGATCTGGTGGACGGGTCCAGGTCGTAGAGTCTGGAACCGGGGTAGGCGCGATAAACCTGGGGTCCGGAGAATATAATATTGAGACGGCGACTCAGAGAGTCCATCATTTTGATGGTGGCGATGCGATTTTGGGGAGAGTCACCCGGAAAATGCGTGATAAAACTGGTGCCCACCGCCATATCAACGCCGCTTTCATGGATGATACGGATGGTGCGCTCGATATCCTTGTCTTTGACACCTTTATGGAGGATGCGATTGCGGGTTTTTTCATCGCCGGCCTCGATGCTCATGAAAAGGGCATAGCAGCCGCTCTGTTGCATCTCCCGCAAAAACGCCGGGGTGATGAATTTGTCACCAAAATAGTTAAAACGGCAATTGCCGGCCCAACGGAACCCGGTGTCACGGGCAAATTGACACCAATCCCGGACCAGATTTTGATCGCCGAAAAAATCATCATCGCTCGGATCTAAAATATCAATTTTCAGGTCACGGACCCAACCTTCACACTCTCGCTTGATTTTGGTGATGCTTTTTTTTCTGGGTCTATGGTGCATCCGGTGAAAGACGGAGTGAATGCAAAAACTGCAATTCCAGACACAGCCTCTGCCGGTCAATATGGTGAGTCTGCGGGAGATGCGGCGGGTGAAGGTATCTTCGGTGACAATATATTTTTCAATTTGGGGCAGCAGACCGTAATCCGCATCCGGGAGAGTGTCGAGATCATCGATCATGAACGGGGTGGCAGGGGTGGCGGTGCCCTGATCAAGCCGCATGACCCCAGGCAGGCCATCCGGCTTTTCTTCGCCTTTGGCAAATGATTGCAAAAGATTGACCAATGGATATTCCCCCTCACCCAGAATGACCTGACTTTCCGGATAACGATTGAGCAGGGAAGAGGGGTCCAACAGGGCGTGGATGCCACCCCAGACAATTTTGCAGTGTGTTGCCAATTGGTCGGCCAGGGGCACGGCTGCCTTCAATTGAGCAGTCATGGCGGAAAAGCCGACGACATCATATTTTTTTAAGGTTTCGACGGTAACGTTTTGCACATTCTGGTCGAATAAATCACATGAAAAACCGGCATGACGGACTGTTGAGGCAATGGAAAGCAGGCCATGTGGAATGGCGGCCATGCTTGAATTGAGATTGGGGTTGACCAGGGCAATTTTCACAGGGTTTCCCGATTGAATAAATCCGCATTCACTTTGGAATGTGTATTTTTCCAAAAAAAACGAATAAAGACTGGGATGGAGGTCCA
>JADFZF010000309.1 GCA_015232645.1 Magnetococcales bacterium
GGAAGAAGTATAGCAAGGATGAAAATAAATTGGGGCATCAGAGTGTCCCCAGCTGCGGCGAAGCCGCTCAGTCCAACTTTCGGAACGGACGGTAGGATGGCGTTCGTCCGATGTTCGTCAGTGGCTTGCCTCTCTTAAGCCCGTAAAGTGAGGAACCACACCATGGAGCCACAAAAAAATAGCCCGTGCGGTAACACGGGCAATACCAATAATTCCTATAAAAATCATACCACTTTTTCCCGTCCAGGGAAAAGTCTGGACGTTGAAAAAGTTCGTCAAGCCGCACATGGTCAATGGCCTGAAATCCTTTCGGCATGTGGTGCCGATCCGAAAGTGCTTGACGGCAAGCCGGGTCATCCCTGTCCACATTGCGGCGGTGATGATCGATTCCATTTTACAGATAATCATGGCAATGGTTCCTACGTCTGCCGTGTTTGTAGCGGTGGAAATGATGGTTTTTCTCTGGTCGGAAAACTCAAGAGGCTGGACCCGAAAAGTGAGTTCCCGCAAATCCTTGAAATCGTTGCCGAGGTCGTGGGTGTCATGCCTGAGCAACGCGATGTGGCGAACGATACCGCCCGGGCCACGCAATCTGCCGAGAAGGCGCAACGAGTTTTGGATGTAGCGGAACCGGCAACGGACAATAATGGTTATCTTTTGGAGAAGGGCGTCCAAGCCGTTGCCACGCTACGAGAAATCGACCTTGGCCAGTTGACCGGGATCCTCGGCTACCCTCCAAAAGGTAAGCGCGGACCGTTGCAGGGCTGCAATGTTTTGATGGTGCCGATCATCGATAGCAAAGGCAACTTGACCGGACTGCAATTCATCGATGACACGGGTAACAAACATGTTATGGCTGGCAGCAAAATTTCTGGCGGTTTCTGGCCTACATCAGACCTACCAGAAGGCGATTTGCCGGGGCTTCAAATCTTGCTTGGCGAAGGCATAGCCACGACCATTAGCGCGATCCAGGCGGTTCCGGGGTGCCTTGGCGCGGCATCGCTGGGCAATACGAATCTTCCGAACGTTGCCAGGATGTTACGCCAGCGTTATCCAGCAGCACAAATCACTCTTTTGGCCGACGTTGGCAAGACCGACGGTCAACCTGACCAACACGCCGTGAAGGCCGCACAAGCGGTTGACGGGTACTTGGCCGGCCCCGACTTCGGACCGACCCGCCAGGAAAAAGACACCGACTTTAACGATCTTCACCGTGTTTCCGGGTTGGGAGCTGTGAGGGAACAAATCCTGAACGCCCAACCGATGGAGCCTGAGCCGGAAGCGGCGAACCAAAAGCCAATAGGCCCAATGCCTTTCAGCATGCGACAACTGCTGTCCCAAAAATTCGACGCAGTAGAGTTTACGGTCGATAACCTGCTGGCACAAGGCGTTTACATTCTTGGAGGAAAACCGAAGATAGGTAAATCATGGTTATCACTACACCTTTTATTGTCGATAGTTTATGGGAATCACGCGTTTGGGAAACTCGCAGTTGCCCAAGGCCAAGCCCTTTATATTTCGCTTGAAGATCATAAAAGGCGTTTGTTTAAACGGGTAAGGCAAGTTTGCGACAAAGAACCAAGCGACAATCTTTTCTTTGAAATTAACTGGCCAAGGCTGAACGATGGTTGCCTTGAAGAACTTGAAAAATGGCTTGTAAATCATCCTAATACCCGGCTTATCGTTATTGATACTTTGGCGAAAATTCGTCCACCAATGTCGAGAAACGAAACTTTGTACGCTGGCGATTATGCGGTGGTCTCGGCCTTCAAGGAGCTTTCCGAACGCTATAAAATAACAGTTGTTCTTGTGCATCACCTTAGAAAGATGGCATCTGACGATCCAGCCGATATGCTGTCCGGCACGACCGGGTTGGCTGGGGGGGTTGATGGGACGTTGATTTTGGTCAAGTCGAATGGCGGTAAAACTTTAACCTTGCATCGTAGTGGACGAGATTTGATGGACGACGAACCGTTGAGCCTGGAGTGGGACAAGGAAAGTGGTGTTTGGGGATGCATCGATGAAAAATTGGCTGTAGTTCTTGGTGCAACGGACGATCAAAAGGAAATAATTAACGTACTAAAGAAATCGTATTCCTCTATGACCGTTCAGGAGATAGCTGAAAATACAAGTAAGACTGTTGGTAGCGTTAGAAAAATGCTAAAAAGGATGATTGAGAAAGAAATTATTGTCGAGTTCGGCAAGAAAAGTGCTTTACGTTACTCGCTCGCTCCCGACACTGATCCCTGCCAGGGAGGTATGTCCATTACTCTCTCTCTAAAAGAAGAAAAAGAGTGTGTGAATGATGTTAATGCGATGGGAACAGTGTCCACGATGGGAACAGTGTCCACGATGGGAACCATGGGAACACATGATGATATAAAGCATGGAAAACAACAATAAGGGTCGCTAGTTCCCATGGTTCCCATCGGTGCCATACGGGATGGAAACTCGATGGGAACTAAAAAACAGTTTTAAGACAATATGTTGCAAGAGAGTTCCCATGGTTCCCATGGTTCCCATCGCGTTGACATCGATGGCGAACCTGACTTCGAGGAGCTTTGACGATGGAAGCCCAGGAAATTCTGATGACCATAATGGAGATAGAAATGATATTTGGAGATTATATTAGATTACAAAAGCCTGATGAATCAAAAGTAAAAGCCAGGACTTGTGCGGTTTGCGGGGAATGGTTCAAACGAACTGAAAAATGGCAAAAGATTTGTTTTGCATGTTGGCGAAAACAGAAAATTGCGTCAGGCGAATGGAGAGGAAAATAGCATGTAATTTACTGTTGATTGTGCTACCTTTATAGACAGTGATCCTTTTTCCTGGATGGAGGCTGGCAAATGCAAGAAAATCTTGATCATCGCCCCCCAGA
>JADFZF010000030.1 GCA_015232645.1 Magnetococcales bacterium
GGCTTTGGGGCGTTTGGATGGCAATCATGATCAGGTGATTGATCGTGCTGATGCCGCCTTCAAGGATATTCTGGTCTGGCAGGATCTCAATCACGACGGTATTTCCCAATCAGGAGAGCTTTTGACCCTGGCCCAGAAGGGGATCGCCTCCATTGGGTTGGAAACGTCGGCCAATGGCCAATGGCAGGGGAGCAATCAGATCTTGACCAATGGTCATTTTACCTATATCGATGGTCATTCGGGAACCTTGGCGGAGGTGGCGTTCAAGTATGGGGGTGAGTCGGGTACCCAATCGCGCTCTCCCCAGGCCGGAGGTCACCTTGACGGAGTTGTCGGGAACCAGGCCTCGATGAAGACCGGCGTTATTTCCTTTGATCATCTGCTGCAAGGCAATGATTTGGCCTATGACATGATTCGAACCGACGGAGTCGGAGGGCGGGATGTTGATCATGATCAGGGAGCGACTTCGAAGGCAGCCGGGGTGGCGACCATGGATCACGAGGCCATGGCATGGGATGGCCTCGGATCGAACGTCGGTGGATCGTGGTGGTCTTTGGGTGAATCGTCGCATTCCTTCCAGGGGGATGCGGGAGTGATTCATCTTGGCAAAGAGTTGGCGCGGATCTTGCCTAAGAATGATGGATCCATGACCATGGATTTTCCGCATCCGGCGGAGCATCAGCCGGCAGGAGATCGGGTGAGTGCAGCCATCGATTCCATTGTATCATCGACTGTGCATGGCGACTATCTTGCCACTTTGGGTCATGAAGGATCCGCCGGTCAGGATCATGGGGCGGAACACGTTACGGTTGCGGATGATCCTGTTGCGTTGGCAGGGATAGTGGCACCGGTGGAAGAATTCCATCACCATCCGGTTCACGGTTTTGGCGCTGGATAAGGAACGACTCATTTGTCACCACCAGATGTTCAGTCCTCTGAATTTTGTTCACAACGGCCTCGGGGGGAATGGCAGCACGGCCCCCCGGTCATGGGCTTGGGGTAGTATGTCGGAGTGATGGTCGGGTTGAATTATCTCGGATTCGTTGCGTCAGCGAACGTTCGTTCGTTGGCGTAGGAGACTCATCCGCGCGGACTTGTTGGTCCGCATGCCGGTGGATCCGAAGATACCTTGGTATTTTTTCCTTGAGCGAGGATTTTATGGTGTCGTGCCGCTTGTTGTGGGTCGCTGCAGCCCTTTTTACCCTCGTGCCGGTGGCCCAGGCCGAGGAAAAATTGGTCGATGTGATTGTCAAGGTGCTTGATGGTAACGAAAAGATCCAGGCGGCGCAAAGCGACCTGGTCGCGGCCCAGAAACGAATCGCCGAGGTGTATGGGAACGCCTGGTATCCCAGTTTGCAGACGGTCGCCAACTATGGTCGTGAACGCCGGGAGAGCGAACCCCTGGCGGCCAATACCGACATGTATCCCAGGGAATTGGATATCAAACTGGCGCAGAAGATATGGGATTTTGACAAATCCAATGCCGATACCCGTATCATGAAGTTGCAATACCTGCAGGCGGCGGAAACCTTGGAAACGGTGCGACAGACGGTCATTCTGGATGCGATTTCGGCCTATATGAATTTCAAGCGGGTGGAGACGGCGCTGGATTATGCCAAGCAGTCGGAAGCCAATATTTTGAAACAAACCGAGGTGGAGAACACCAAGGTTCAGGCGGGGCAAGGCTATACCACCGATGTGTTGCAGGCCAAGACCCAGTTGGCGGGGGCCCAGGCACGGCGGATTCAGGCGGAGGGGACGTTGTCTCAGGTCCACAATCGGGTGCAGTCGGTATTCAAGAGAGATATCAAGGGGGTGGTACTGGCAGAGGAGTTGCGCGTTCCCTACCATCTGTTGCCCAAGGGGATCGATGAGGCGGCGGACAAGGCCCGGCAGGACAATCCCCAGATCAAGAATTTGTCCATTTTGGCGGATGTGTTGGCCGACAAGCGCAAGGCGCTGCGGTCGGAACGGTTTTTCCCCGTATTCAATGCCAGTCTGGAGCGGAAGTTCAAGGAATCGGTCCAGGGGGTGGAAGGGTTTACTCAGGAAACATTGGCCAAGGTGGAGTTGACGCATCAGTTGAATCTGGGGTTGACGGGCTTGACGGCCATCGATGCCGCCGTCAAGGATGAAGAGGCGGCGCGTTTTCGTTTGGATGATGCCGTGGTGCAGGTGTCGGAGCAGGTGAAGAATGCCTGGAACAATCTGGAGACGGCTAAGGCCAATGCGGCCATGTTGCGTAATCAGGCCGAATTGGCGGAGCGATTTTTGGAGGTGGCGCGCCAGGAGCGGCAGATGGGGCGGCGTTCGTTGCTGGATGTATTGAATGGCGAGACGGCGTTGATCAACTCCCGAAGTGATGCTTCGGCGGCGGAGGCGGACATTTCCATAGCCGCCTACACCTTGTTGAAAGAGATGGGGCATCTGACCCTTCAGGAAATATCGCGCATGCCGACGGAAGCGGAGAAGGCGGCAAGGCCCGAGAAGATGGAATTGGACGACATGGGGGTGAAGTCGGACAAGGCCGTCAAGGGGAAGGACAAGTCCACCAAGAGGGACGAGGTGGTCAAGGAAAGCCCTGGGAAATCCGGAGCATCGGAAAAACCAGGAAAGTCTGGGAAGCCTGATGCCTGGGACAAGGTTTCGCAGGTGAGGAAGGCCGGGAAATTGGCGGCGGATGGACGGGAGAAGGGGAAGGAACTGGCAGAGTTGGTGGCGGGGGCCGAGAGGGCGGAGCAGCTTGCCCGAGTGGAGCGTCTGGCGGCGATCAGGCCGGAGATCCCGGGCCGGGGAGAGGTGGCGACACCCGAGAAGATCGCGATGGAACCGTCGGTGAGTAGCGAACCGACGAAGGTCGAGGAAGTGGCGGCGAAAGTGGTTGATGAGGTGGGAGAGGTTGGTAAGCCGAAAAGGGTGATCGAGACCGCGATGGCCACGGAGGCGGCCAGGGAGTCGGAGCAGCTCGAGTCGCTCGGAACGACGGCGCCGGTGGCGACCATCGGGTTGGCGGCGACACCGGAGTTGGCGGCGACGATGGAAAAGGCGACCACCCTGGAATCGATGCCGAAGGTCGAAGCGGCGGTGGTTCAGGCCCAGGCCCTCGTGGTCAGACAGGAACCGGTGGTGTTCAAACCCATGTGGGTCATCGACAGAGACCCGTCGATGCCAGAAAAACGGGTCGTCAAATCGGGTCAGGACAAAAAGGCCAAGATTTCCCAATGGAATAAAAAATCGACCCAACCGGTCACTCCCGGAGCCGGGGTATCCTCCGGAACGAAAGATCATGCGCCGGTGTCGAAACGTGGGCCGATGAAGTGGGAACATCGGGTTGAATATATTCCATGAAGGAGCTGTTCCGGTTTTTGGCATCGAGGCCGCTGTTATTGGTGGAACTGTTGCTGGCCTCGTTGCTGATCAACCTGCTGGGATTGGCTTCATCGTTGTACATCATGCAGGTGCTGAGTCGTTATGTATCGAGTGGGGTCGATGCCACCCTGGTGACCTTGACCGCCGGAGTGGTGGTGGCGGTGGTGGCGGAATGGTTGTTACGGCAGTTGCGTCGTCATTTGGCCGGGGGGGTGATCCATCGGCCCATGGGGAGGCTCAGCGCCGGTTTTTTCAACAGCCTCCTGGGAGTCAGGCTGCTTGATCTGCTGCGGTTGTCGGGGGGGGAACGCCGGGAGTTGATCAACCATCTGGCGACGGCCCAAAAGACCTACACCCCCGCCGCGGTGGTGACGGTCCTGGACCTGCCTTTTGCCTTTTTGTTCGTTGGTGCCCTGTTTCTCATCAATCATCTGGTGGCAGTGATCGCGGCGGTGTTTTTGTTGATTGTTTTCTTGATCACGCTGGTGCATCAACGGCGTCTGGCATTGCCAACGCAACAGGTGGCGCAACAGGCGGCCCGGCATGGTTCGTTGACCGCTTCCGTCATGACCACCGCCGAGTCGGTCCGGGTGTTTCGTGGAGCGGAGCTGATGCGGAGGCGGTGGTGGGAACACCAGGTGGCTTTGCATCGGGACCAGGTCGGTCTGACCGATCGACAGGATAACGTTCAGACCCTGACGCAAGGGATCGGTACGCTGATGGGGGTGGCAGTCATTGCCGCCGGTGCCAAATTGGCCAACATGGGGCTCATGGACACCAGCCTTCTTGTGGGTTCCAACATTATTGCCAGCCGGGCCATGTCACCCGTGCTTCGGTTTGCGCAAATCGTTCCCCAATTGGCCAAGGCGAGGCAGGGGTTGGAAACGTTGGTTCGCTTCGGTCGGTTGTCCATGGAGAAAACCGAAGGGGTGGTCCTGCGCGAGTTCACGGGGCGGATCGAGTTGCAAAGTGTCGGTTTTTCCTGGCCCGGGGCGAAGGGATCGTTGTTTGAATCGTTGACGGTGGTGGCGGAGTCGGGGCAACTGTTGGCGGTGATCGGCAGCAATGGGACCGGTAAAACGACGTTGCTGCGGCTGCTGGCGGGGGTATTGGAACCGCAGCGCGGTCGGATTTTGGTGGATGGCTACAGTCAGGAGCAGCTTGATCCGGACTGGTGGCGGCAACAATTGCTCTATATTCCTCAGGAACCCTTGTTCATGGAAGCGAGTCTCAGGGACAACCTGTTGACTATGCGTCCCGATATGGATGACGAGGAGTTGAATGCCCTGGTGGATCGTACCGGTTTGCGGCGTTTCGTCAATGAGAATACCCAGGGGTTGGATCTGGTATTGGCCGAAGGTGGACACTACCTGTCACCGGGCATCCGTCGTCGAATTGCTTTGGCACGGGCCCTGGCGGCGGATGGCCAACTGGTGCTTATGGATGAGCCTTTGGAAGGGGTGGATGCGGAAGGGCGGCAGATGTTTCTCGAGTTGATGCGCGACCTGATCGCCGCCGGTCGGACCGTGGTGGCCGCCTCACATGATGCCGGCATGGCCAAGGTGGCGCACCAGGTGATCGACCTGGACAGCAAGCCGGTGCCGATGGTGAGGACCACGGGTTCCTTATCCGCGAAAGAGGGGCAGATGTGAATCCGTTGCCCTTCGGAGAATATGAAAGAAGTTCTTCCATCGGATCACAGGTGATGCTGTTGGGGATGATTGGGGTATTCCTCGCCCTGTTGGCCTGGAGTCATTGGGGGGCCCTGGACGTTCTGAGCATTACCCAGGGCGAGGTGATTCCTTCGAGTCAAATCAAGAAGATCCAGCATTTGGAAGGGGGAATTGTCCGGGAAATCAAGGTTCACGAAGGGGAATTGGTCCAACGGGAGCAACCCCTGTTGGAGTTGGAATCGGTTTCTTCCGGCGCCGATGTGGGAGAATTGCGCTCTCGCATTCTGGCGACACGGGCAGAGATCCGTCGTCTCGAGGCAGAGGCCCAAGGACGGGAGCAGCTCCAGTTTACCCCCGAGGAAAAGAAGGAATTGGGAATCCGGGTCAGGCAGGCGGAGGAATTGTTTGCCACCCGTCGTCTCAACCTGAAGAATACCCTGGCCAGCCAGGCCCAGGCGGTGGTACAACGACAGAAGGATGTCCAGGAAATTCAGGCGCGTTTGCACCATGCGGAAAGAAAACTGGCTTTGGTGAAGGAACAGGTGGGTATCAGCGAAAAATTGCTCAAAAGCGATATCAACAACCGTTACAACCATCTGGACCTGCTCAAGGAATTCAATACCCTGCAAAGCCGTATCGACGAAGATACGGCGGCCTTGGATCGGGCCGAGGCCCAGGTCAGGGAAGCCCATTCCAACATGAAGGTGATCACCAGCAAATATGATGAGGAGGTCGGTAAACTATTGGAAACGGCGCGGCGTGATTTGAACGAGTATCAGGCCAGGATGGGGAAGTTCGAGGACAGCGTGCGCCGTACCGTGGTCAAATCCCCGGTGCGTGGAGTGGTGAAAACGTTGTACGTCGCCACGTTGGGGGGGGTCGTCAAGGCGGGGGAGACCATCGTTGACATCGTTCCGGACGACGATAAGCTGGTCATCGAGGCTAAACTTTCCATTCATGATATCGGTTACGTGGCGGTCGGTCAGATCGCCAAGGTGCGGTTGACTTCGACCGATGCTGCCCGTTTCGGCCATCTGCAGGGGCGGGTCGTCACTATCAGTCCTGACACCTACATCACCAAGGAGGGTAGTCCGTTCTACAAAGTACGGATCGAAACCAATGAGACCCAGTTTACCAGTCGAGGTCAGACCTATCGTCTGGTGTCGGGGATGATATTGCAGGTCTCCATCCTGACCGGCAGCCGGACGGTGTTGGAATATATCATCTCGCCGTTGTTCAATGCCATGCATTCCGCACTGGGTGAAAGGTAATCCCATGCAGCCTGCCACCGCGCCATCGGAAACCAAGCCCCGGCTGCGTATGGATGGGTCGCGGCTGTTGACTCAATGGTTGCGTCTGCAGCGGGTCAGTCTGGCCTTTTCCACCTATCAAGCCAACAAAGTTTTTTTCCTCGGTCTGAAGCCTGACGGGCAGTTGTCGGTCTTCGAACGGACGTTCGACCGCTGTATGGGCCTAGCGGCACAAGGGGGGCTGCTATGGTTGGCCTCGCGCTTTCAATTGTGGCGCTTTGCCAGCCTGTTGGACCCGGGTCAAAGCCACGACGGCTATGATGCGCTCTACGTCCCCATGGCGGGACATACCACCGGCGATATCGATATTCACGATATCGCCATCCTGCCGGATGGGCGCCCGGTATTCGTGGTTACCTTGTTCAACTGTGTGGCGACTCTCGGGGTCAATGATAGTTTCATTCCCATCTGGAAGCCCCCCTTCATTTCGCGTCTGGTGGCGGAAGATCGTTGTCATATGAATGGGTTGACGCTGGATAATGGTCGTCCGCGCTATGTCACCATGGTCAGTGGTTCCAACATCGTCGAAGGATGGCGGCAGCATCGTCATGAGGGCGGCCTCGTCATGGACATGTGGAACGAAAGCGTCGTGTGCGAGGGGCTTTCCATGCCCCATTCACCACGTTTGTATCGGGGCCGGTTGTGGTTGCTGAACGCGGGAACCGGTGAATTGGGTTTCGTGGACCAGGAGGCAAAAAAGTTCGAAGCCATCGCTTTTTGCCCCGGTTTTCTCCGTGGGTTGGCGTTTATCGGTGACTTTGCCGTGGTGGGGATGTCCAAGGCGCGGAAGAATGGTTCCTTCAACGATTTGCCCTTTCATGAACGACTGGTCAGGGAACAGGTCACCCCTCGATGTGGACTGGCCATCGTGGATATTCGCACCGGTGCCACCACTCATTCCTTGACCATCGACGGGGTGATTGATGAACTGTACGATGTTGTGACGCTGCCCGATTTTGTTCGTCCCATGGCCTTGGGGTTGCGAACCCAGGAAATTCACCATTATCTGAAGGTGGGTTCCATGAATGCGGCATTGGGATTGTTGTGAATGTCTAAATATAAGGCTGTTTTCGCCTACCTGCTGCTGGGGATTGTGATCACCGTTTTGTTTCAAAGCGGCTATCAACGCCTGTTGGACCAGCGCAAGATTCCCGATGAGTTGAATGGTATTTTGCTGCCGAAACCGAAAGGGGTTCCTGCTTTCCGCTGGGTCGATCATCGGCAGCAAAGCTTTACGTTTGAGCATCTGCTTGGAAAATGGACGATCTTGACCTTCGGGGTGACGCATTGTTCCGTGGATTGTTCCCGGCCCATGCGTGCCATGGTGGCTGTTTTCGAACGTCTTAAAGCTGATCCGCCGTTGTTGAAGTCCATCCAATGGGTGTTCGTCAGCCTTGATCCCGTCCACGATACCCCCGCCGTTTTGAAAGACTATGTTACCAGGTACAATGAACACTTCCTCGGTGTGACCGGTCCGTCCGAAGACGTCAAGCATTTTTCCGAAGTTTTGGGTTATGGGGTCAGCTATTCCGTGGTTCGATCGCCAGAGGCCAATCCTGGCGGACACACGGAGGATATTTATCTGTTCAATCCCCAAGGTCGCCTTCATGCCCTGTTCCAGACTCGGGTCGAGGATGTGGAAAAGATGCTCCGTGATCTCGTGATGATTGTTGCGTCCTATTCGTGATATCCGTCATGGATGGTGGGAAACCTTCGATATTCACGGGCTGGCCAGTGTTATCCATAAAAAGAATGTTGTTAGTCGTCGCAAAACATGCCACACTCGTCTGGCAGGACAAGGCTGCCCGTTTGGCGGTTTCACCGGGGGCCTATCAGGTGATGGCGGCATGACGGTTTTCAGGTGGTAGCGGAGGTGGCCATGGGCGGCGATTTTTCATTGATGCAACCGTCGTCGGGCTTCAGCCCTCATGGCTATTGTTTGTTATGGGACCCCTCCCTCCTGTGGCTGCATATCCTGTCCGATGCCATGACCGGAGTGGCCTATATCGCCATTTCCATCGCCATGGTTCTCATTTTACGAAAAAGGTTTTTTGCATTCAGTTGGATGGTGATGCTGTTCGCAGCCTTCATCATGGCCTGTGGCTTGACCCATTTTATGGATATTTGGACCATTTGGGTCCCCGACTACCATACATCCGGGATCATGAAACTGGTCACGGCATTGATTTCAGTGATTTCGGCCCTGGCATTCATTCCCTTGATCCCGAGAATCATTCGGATTCCCAGCCTGGAGACGACCACTCTCGACCTGCAACACGCCAATGTCGCCCTGTCCCAGGCCCGTCTGGAGTTGGAACGCAAGGTGGAGGAACGTACCGCGCAATTGCAGAAATCCAATCATCTGTCCGAAGAAATCATCCAAGGCCTTCCGGGTCTGTTTTATCTGTTCGATTCGAACATGCACCTGTTGCGATGTAATCGCTATTTTGAGCAGGTGACAGGTTATTCGAGCCGGGATATCCTCGGCAAGCATGCCTTGGAGTTCATTGCCCCCAATGATCGCGAACGGGTGTCGGAACGGATCAGGGCTGTCTTTTCCGTGGGCAAGAGTTCCGTGGAGGCGGGAATCCTGACCGGGGAAGGCCGTGCCATCCCCTATTACCTCAACGGGATTCGGGTCGAACTGGATGGGGAGCGGCATCTTCTCGGAGTCGGGCTGGATATTTCCGAACGCACACGGTTGGAAGAAGACCTGATCCAGGCCAAGGATCGTGCCGAGGCGGCCAACCGGGCCAAGAGCATCTTTCTGGCCACCATGAGCCACGAGATTCGTACTCCCATGAACGTGGTCATGGCCATGGCTGAATTGTTGCAGGAACCTCCCCTCTCTGCGGCCCAGAAGGAGTGTGTTGACCGTCTGCAAAGTTCCAGCCAGTTCCTGTTGACCGTGATCAATCAAGTCCTCGACCTTTCAAAAATCGAAGCGGGACGCCTGGAAATCGTTTCGGAACCGACTTGCATTCGTCCCCTGATGGAAGAGGTCATCGCCATGATGCGGACATTGGCATGGGACAAGGGATTGCCGATACGACTCGATGTGAAGGATCGCGTTCCGGCATGGCTGTCTTTGGACGGGGGGCGACTGAGACAGATTCTTCTCAATCTGCTGAGCAATGCGGTCAAGTTTACCGAAAATGGAGGTATCGATCTCAAAGCCGAAGTCATGGGGTTGCCAGCCATGCTGCACATCACCGTCACCGACACCGGTATTGGCATGGATATGGACCAGTTGGATCGTATCTTTGATTCCTTTGCGCAGGTGGATGCCAGCATCACGCGGCGTTATGGTGGTACAGGTCTGGGATTGACCATTTCCCGGGGGCTGGTGGAGTTGATGGGGGGTAGGTTGTGGGTGGAAAGCCAGTTGGGGGTCGGCAGCACGTTCCATGTCCACTTACCGCTATGCCCCTGTGTTGAACCGTCGGAAGCCCTTCCTTTGCTTCCGAGTTCGACTCTGGGTTGGGGGGCGGCGGCACAGGTCCTGTTGGTGGATGATGCCGAAGACAATCGGATGGTTGTCTCTGCATTTCTTAAGGGGACTTCCCATCAGCTTCTTATGGCCAATCATGGTGAGGAAGCGGTGCGCATGGTCCAGGAACATACATTCGATATCGTGTTCATGGATGTGCACATGCCGGTCATGGACGGATACACGGCGACCCGCTTGATCCGCCAGTGGGAGGCGGAAACCCGGCGTCGTCCTCTGCCCATCGTGGCTCTGACTGCCAATGCGTTGGAGGACGAAATTCACGAGAGTGCTCGTGCTGGCTGCGACATGCACTTGACCAAGCCGGTGCGGAAACAACAAGTGTTGGATGTCATTCGTCGGTTTTGCAGTGGCAGCGGTTCAAGCCGGGAGTGAACGGAGTGGGGAAACTCATGCCGAGGGCACTCGCGCCCCCTGGCCAAGTGCCCTTTTTGCGCTGCGCGCGTGCATGACGTGGTTACGTTTTTGACGTCGGGGTTGACGGATTGGCAGCCTGTTTTCTGATCGTGGTATTGATCGTTACCCCCTTGGCATCCGACTTTGCCGTCGGTGGTTGCAACTCTTCCAGAACAACCGTTGGTTCCAATTTGGAATGGCTGTCCGAACCGTTGCCTGCGTTTTCGTTGGTGGCCCAACCTGGGGCGGTCTCCGATAAACTGTGTCCGTGATCCGGCGTCATCCCTTCGAGTCGACCTGGAACCGGGACTGCCATGGGTCGTTTGCGGACCTCCCCCCGGGTAATGCCCCATTTGTTGGCGCGGCGTTTATTGCGCAGGGAAAGGAATGACATGGTGAAAAGGGCCAGGGCCGATACCCCCAGAGCGATATTTTTCCACAGTCGGGGGAAGGACTCGGAGCTTTGGCCGTGGGTTTCAACCACTGCAGCCACGGGCGGAGAGGCGATGACCGGCGGGTTGGGCGTCGAGGTGGAGGCCTTTGCCGGCAAGTCGTTTCCATGTTCTCCCAGGACAATGGGAAAGTTGCGTACGATGACGCGGTCCTCGGTGAAAATCTTGAGCAAAAGGGTAAAAAACGGGATGGTCATGCCTTGGTTGCTGTCGATGATCAGAAAACCACGGCCATCCTTCTGCTGCTGGGCAGACACAGAGAGGTTCGGCCCCCCCGGATGGGCGTAGTTGGTAGGCACACCCCAGAGGGCTTCCATTTTTTTCAGGTGCGGTTGCCCCGGGGTATCGGCATCGGGAAGTATCGGGATTTTGACATGTAATGGTTCTCCCATGCCACTGCTCACTTCCACCGCTCCGAAACCGATCGGCTCGGCCAGGGCGGACCCGTGGCCCAGACATCCCATAAGGAGAAACAGGATCAAACGTCGCATCACGGTCAAGCCTTTCTTTGGTCAACAACCTCTACGGTTGTTGGTCGATATGCAATTCCAGAACCGGCGGTTCATCTTCCGCAGACATCCGTGGTGAGTTCTTGGTGGCAGGGGGTTGTTTGTCGTCCGGGATGACGGGGATTTTTCCACCATCGACAGTCATTCTGCCAGAAATCGCATTGGAATCAAAGTCGATCGTTTCCAGTTCCGGGCTCACCATTGGGGGCGATGGCGTGGCTTCGGGCTCCGTCGCGACTGGGACGGAAAATTCCAGGGTTTCCAAGGCCGAGATGCCATCATCGATCCGGGTTTTGGAGGCGGTGGTTGGTCCATCGGTCGGCTCGGGTGGCCGGTCGTCGGTGGTGAACAGTCGTTCCGAGTGGTTGCTGGTACGGTCGGAGTCGGTATCGTTTGGCCTCGGATCGGTCAAGGGATCCGTATCCGTTGGGGCCGTCAGGGTCTCGGGGAACGTGGCAGAAAAATGATTTTGTTCGGACTTTCCCTCTTCGAGGCCCAGGGCGGAAGGGGTTGTGACCGCCTGCTGTTCGAGATTGAAGATGGAAGCCTGGTATTGTTCCTCTTCCTGGCCCAGATCGATCATGGTGGCGTGGCCATCGTCACCGAAGTTTGGCGTCCATTCCCGTGGCGCCGGCTCGCTGGGCTGGGTGAGATTGAAAATACTGTCTCCCTCATCCGCTTCATTTCCAAGATCCAGCAAGGTAGGAAAGGGATCGTTTTTCTTCTTGTCGGCGAGGGATATGTCGGCGGCCCCTTTGGCCCCTGGCGGCAACACGGTCGTGGTCGTGGCGATGATTTCAGCCACGGAACGCGAGTCGTCCCGCGTTAAAGCCTCCGACTTGATTTCAGTCACGGAATCCGAGTCATCCAGAGCGAAAGCTTCTGGTTTGATTTCAGTCACGGAACCCGGGTCATCTGAAGTTGCAGCATCAGTTTTTTCATGGACTTCGGAGGGAGGGTTCCCGATCTCCGTGACCGGGTCGAGAGGATTTCGATCGGCCAGGGCCGCCGCGGGAACAGCAGCCACGGGGGCAAGCGGTCCCTTGGCCAACCGGATGTCTTCCTGAGGTATCGGGGCACTGGAAGGGGACGGAGTCTTAACCTTATGATCGGTTTCTACCTTGGCTGGGGCCATGCTGGTTGGGGTTGGGGTTGTATTTTTTTCGGGGATGGATGGCCGCGAACTGTGGAACCTGACTTGCCACTTGTTCTGCCCTCCCCGGGTTTTATCCCCGCTTCGAGCCTTTTTCCGGCGCAGATAGCCGAAAAGGCCGCCCAGAAAGACCAGCCCCCCACCCCCGAGGCCGATCAGGTCCCAGGGAATGTCGTTAAAGATATTCGCGGGAGCGGGGGGCGTTGGAGGTAATTGATGGGGCTTTGACTCCTTTTTTTTCAGACGTCTTTCCAGCACGTGCACTTGCCCCAGGAGTCGGGCTCGGACCACTTCGGCCGTTGTGAGCTGCTTGGTCAGGGAAGCGATTTGGTGCTTCAGAGTCTCCACCTCTCCCGGGTTGGCTCCAGCGGCGGCGGAACAGGGCCCCTGTTGGGAGGAGGCCGAAGGGGCGGTGACGCCACCCGATTGCCCTAGGGGCGAAGCCATGGATGAATGGGCGCTGACGGGTGCCAGGGGGATTGAACCGTCTTTGTTATCGGTGCTGGAAAGGCGTGTCCGAACGATCATGACCAAAGGCGCTTCATTGATTGGAGATTTGGCTGTCGCAGCGCCGGCTGGATCGGGTGCGGTTGTGGCCGGCGGGGAATAGGCCACCGATTCCTTTCCTTGGGTGGGGGACGGCGCCTTGGCCGCCTCCGCATTCGCGTTTTGATGGTGCGTGGCCAAAAGTGAGGCGATTTTAGCCCTGGGGGGAATTTTCAGCAGGCTACCTGTCCGGAGATGGTTCATGTCGCCATCGACAAACTGATCCCGATTGAATTCATAAAGAGCGATGGCGATTTGATTGCGGTTATACGGGGGGAGGGGTATTTTTTCCGCGACCCGGGACAGGGTTTCCCCTGGGCGTATCGGACCATATTCACCCTTGTCGATGGCGGAAGTTCCCTGTTCCCGTACGGCGGACACCACCGGGGGGGCCGGATGAAAATCATGGGACAATGCCGATGGGCGTACCTCCAGAAAGATCGGATAATTGCGGAATTGATCCCCCTGGCTGGTGGTGATTTTCAGCAGAAAATTGAAAAACGGGACATTGACGGGGAGTTTGGATTGAATGCGTAATGCGCGCGATCCGCCTTTGCCTCCCAGGTTCAGAAGCAGCGCGGAAACCTGTTGCGGATATTCCAGGCCGAGCAGTTTATAGTCCTGGGGAAGGGCCTTGGTCGCCTCCACGGGGAGGTTGGTTTCCTTGTCGGCCAAGGAGATGGGAACGGTGGCGTCGAAGGGTTCTCCCAGGTGGCTTTTGACCGAGATGCTCCCCAAGGTCAATCCCCAGGCGGAAGGAGCCAGGGCAAAAAGCAGGGGAGGGATGGTGAAAGTCGCCATCCATGTGAAGAACCTGCCTGGTTTTCGCAACCGTCTCATCATCCGGTCCCCTGTGGTGTGAAACAAAGCTACGGGCATCATGGATTCGCTGTGATAGATCATCCTTGGAATGTTTTTTTCATCCTCGGATCCGATCCGGTGCGGTGTAAATTTCCCGACGGCCCGGGATTTTTTATAAATATTGCCTGATCAACACTTCGGCGATCTGCACCGCGTTCAAAGCGGCTCCCTTGCGTAAATTGTCTGAAACGATCCACATTTGCAGGCCATTGTCACAACTGACATCCTCTCGTATCCGGGAGACATACGTGGCATCCTTCCCCGAGGCCTGGCGCGGGGTGGCATAGGCCAGGGTGGCGGGGTCGTCCAACACCTCGATGCCAGGGGCCTGGGCCAACAATTTTCTGGCTTCGGCCGCTGTCAATTTTTTTTCTGTTTCGATGGTCACCGCCTCGGAATGGCCGTTGAATACTGGTACCCGAACCGTGGTCGGGGCCACCTGGATGGCGGGGTCGAGAATTTTTTTGGTCTCATTGACCATTTTCATTTCTTCCTTGGTATAACCATTGTCCAGGAATTGGTCGATATGCGGTATGACATTGAAACTGATTTCCTTGGCAAATTTTTTCGGCGCGATGGTCTTGCCAGGGATGTAGGTGGAGCGGGTCTGTTCGAACAGTTCGTCCATGGCTTCCTTGCCGGCGCCCGAAACCGCTTGGTAGGTGGCCACGACCACGCGCCTGATGGTGGCGGCGTCGTGGATGGGCTTCAGGGCCACGACCATTTGGATGGTGGAGCAGTTGGGATTGGCGATGATACCCTTCTTGCTGTATTGGGCGATGGCCTGAGGGTTGACCTCGGGGACCACCAGGGGGACATCGGGATCCATGCGGAAAAAGGAGGTATTGTCCACCACCACGCATCCGGCCTGGGCGGCTAGGGGGGCGAATCGCGACGAAACCGAGGCTCCAGGAGAAAAAAGGCCGACATGAACCCCTTGGAAATCGAACTTGGACAGATCTTTGACGACCAGATCACGATCTCGGAAGGTCATGGTGGTACCGGCACTGCGTTCGGAAGCGAGGAGGTGGAGTTCATGGATGGGAAAATCGCGTTCCTGAAGGATCCGGACAATTTCCCGGCCGACATTGCCGGTGGCTCCGGCGACGGCGACGTTGTATTTTTTCATTTCAATTCTCCTCGTCTAAAGCCTGCATGACCGCATCGCCCATGGCGACGGTTCCGACCTGGGTGGCTCCGGGTTGCATGATATCGGCGGTGCGTAAACCTTTGGCCAACACCCGGTTGACCGCCTGTTCGATCCGTTCCGCCTCCCCGGGGGCGGACAGTGAGTAGCGCAGCATCATCGCCACCGACAGGATCGTGGCCAATGGATTGGCCACCCCTTTGCCGGCGATGTCGGGGGCGGAGCCGTGAATGGGTTCGTAGAGGGCATTGTGGTCGCCCAGGGAGGCGGATGGCAGCATTCCGATGGATCCAGTGAGCATGCTGGCCTCGTCCGATAAAATATCGCCGAACATGTTGGTGGTGACGATGCAGTCGAATTGGCGGGGATGACGGAGCAGTTGCATGGCGGCATTATCGACGTACATGTGACTCAAGGCGACATCGGGATATTCCCTGGCCCCCAGATCGCTCACCACTTCGCGCCACAGGGCGGTCGATTCCAGGACGTTGGCTTTGTCCACGGAACAGAGTTTGTGGCGGCGGCGGCGTGCCGCTTCGAAGGCCCGGCGGGCCACCCGTTCGATTTCATCGGTGGAATAGGTGAGGGTGTTGAATCCGCGCCGGCGGCCATCGGGCAGGGTTTCCACGCCTCTGGGGGTACCGAAGTAGATCCCGGAGGAGAGTTCTCGCACCACCATGATGTCGATCCCTTCCACCACCTCCCGTTTCAGGGGGGAGGCGTCCAACAGGGGGGCAAAGACCTGGGCGGGACGTAGGTTGCAGTAGAGATCCAGGGCTTTGCGAATGCCCAACAATCCCCGTTCGGGGCGCAATGAAAAGGCGAGGCTGTCCCACTTGGGGCCACCCACGGCTCCCAACAGGACGGCGTCGGCCGACTTGGCCCGGGCGACGGTTTCGTCGGGGAGGGGAGTTCCCATGGCATCGTAGGCGCTGCCGCCGATCAGAGCTTCCTCGAAGGTCAGATCGAGGCCGGGACGTTGTCCCAGCCAATGCAGCACCTTGACCGCCTCGGCGACGATTTCGCGGCCGATGCCGTCGCCAGGCAAAATCAAAATTTTCTTGTTGTTCATGTCGTCCCCATCGTGAGCCACTGGCGGAAAGGGTGGCTGGTGGTTGCGAATTCAAACGTTGAATCCAAGACGGTCTCCCGCCTCGGGGATGAATACCCAGGGTTTTTCCCTGCGCCGTTTCATTTCGTATTGGCTGATGGCCTCTTCGTGTTCCAGGGTCAGGCCGATATCGTCCAAACCGTGCAACAGGCAGTGTTTGCGAAACGGATCCACCTGAAACTCCAGAGATCGGCCATCCGGGGTGGTGATACGCATGGCCTCCAAATCGACGGTCAGGCGGTAACCGGGAGTGGCCAGGGTTTCCTGGAACAGCTCCGCCACCGTTTTGCCATCGAGAACCACCGGAAGGATACCATTCTTGAAGCAATTGTTGAAAAAAATATCTGCAAAGCTTGGGGCGATGATGACCCGGAAACCGTAATCCAACAAGGCCCAGGGGGCATGTTCCCGCGACGAACCGCAGCCAAAATTATCCCGGGTCAGCAGGATACGCGCTCCCTGAAAGCGGGGTTGGTTGAGGACGAAGTCGGGATTGATGGGCCGTCCGCTGGAGGGTTGTCCCGGTTCGCCGCGGTCGAGATAGCGCCACTCGTCGAACAGATTGGGGCCGAACCCGGCCCGTTGGATGGATTTCAGGAATTGTTTGGGTATGATGGCATCGGTATCGACATTGGCGCGATCCAGCGGCGCCACGATGGCGTTGATGACTTTGAAAGGTTCCATGATCAATGGTTCTCCTGGCAGTAAAACTCCCTCGTCAAGGCCTACGGGTTGTTCAGCCCATGAGGGTATCGACGTAGCCTCCCTTGCCGCGTCCCTTGACCATCATGCGAAACATGCGGTCGAAATCACCTTCGATGGAGCCGGAGACCTCTTTCATGGCCAACAGGGTCTCCATGGCCTGGAGCAGTCGGGGGATTTCCGCGTCGTCGTAACAGGGGACCACCTTGTTCAGGGCGTGCAGACGCATGAACAGAGGGGCCATGGCGGCATCCACCAGGGAGAAGCGCTCGCCCCAGAGAAAGGGACCGGCGTCGTGGGCCAGTTTTTCGACCCAGGTGAGTTTTTCCTCCAGGTCGGCCGCCATTCGGTTCCAGGTTTTTTCGTCGGCGGCGGCGATGCATTCGCCGAAGGCTCTTTGACAGGTCCCAGCCCATTCCACCAGTGCCCGTTGCACTCCACGTTCCAGGGGATCGAGGGCCAGGAGGCCGCCATTGACGCTATCGTTGATGAATTCGCAGATGGCCACCGAGTCGAAAATCACCGTGTGTTGATTGATTTTCAGTATGGGGACTTGGCCCATGGGAGAAACATCGAACAACCACACTGGACGGTCATTGGGGTTGATGATGGTTTGAGTATGGGCCACTCCCAGATGGTTCAACGTGATGACGACCCGTTGGGCAAAGGGACAGGCCTTGAATAACACCAACTCCAGTTCCATGAACGGACTCCTTCAAACCGGTTTTGAAACAAAAACAGTGATCCCGACGCTTGTTGGCCCCGGGGGTCGATTATAAACCGCGCACGTCGATGAAATGGCCATGGATGGCAGCGGCGGCAACGGTGGCAGGGCTGGCCAGATGGGTTCGACCTCCTGCCCCCTGTCGTCCTTCGAAGTTGCGGTTGGAGGTCGAGGCGCAACGTTCACCGGCCAGCAGGACGTCGTCGTTCATGGCCAGACACATGGAGCAACCGGGTTCGCGCCATTCGAATCCGGCCTGGATGAAAATCTGGTCCAGCCCCTCCTCTTCTGCTTGGCGTTTGACCAGTCCGCTGCCTGGGACCACCATGGCCAGTTTGATGGTGTCGGCCACTTGCCGATCCTTGACGACTTGCGCGGCGGCGCGCAGATCTTCGATACGACCGTTGGTGCAGGAGCCGATGAAAATTTTGTCGATGGGGATCTCCGTCATGGGGGTTCCCGGCTTGAGTCCCATGTAGGCCAGGGCTTTTTCCATGGATTGGCGTCGCACCGGGTCATCGACCAGGCGGGGATCGGGGACCTGTCCCGAAATCGGGGCCATCATTTCCGGGGAGGTGCCCCATGATATCTGGGGTTCGATGGCGGCGGCATCGAACTTGATTTCGCGATCAAAGACGGCGTCGGGGTCGGAGACATAATGGCGCCATTGAATCACGGCATCGACCCAATCCTTGCCACGGGGGGCAAAGGGGCGATTGGCGAGGTAGTCGATGGTATGGTCGTCCACCGCCACCATGCCGGCGCGGGCCCCCGCCTCGATGGCCATGTTGCATACGGTCATGCGTCCTTCCATGGACAAGGTTCGGATGGCCTCCCCGGCAAATTCGATGACGTGGCCGGTGGCACCGGCGGTACCGATCTGGCCGATGAGGTAGAGGACCATATCCTTGGCGGTGACTCCGGGCCCCAAGGTATTGTTGAGGGTAATGCGCATGGTTTTGGGGCATTTTTGCGTCAGGGTCTGGGTGGCCAGGACGTGTTCCACTTCCGAGGTGCCTATGCCGAAAGCCAAGGCTCCCAAAGCGCCGTGGGTCGCGGTATGGGAATCGCCGCAGACCACCGTGAGTCCGGGGAGGATCAATCCCTGTTCCGGCGCCATGACGTGGACCACCCCTTGGCGTGGGTCTCCCATACCGAAGATGCGGATGCCGAATTCACGGCAGTTGTTCTCCAGGGTTTCCACCTGCAGGCGCGATATCGGATCGAGGATTCCGTTGGCTAGGTTTTTGGTGGGGACGTTATGATCCGGGACGGCGAACGTCGCCTCGGGCGCCCGCACCCGGCGGCGGTTGAGCCGCAAACCTTCGAAGGCTTGGGCTGAGGTGACCTCATGCACCAGATGGCGGTCGATGTATATCAGGGTGGTGCCATCGGCATCCTGGCGAATGTGGTGTTCGTCCCAGATTTTGGCAAAAAGTGTCTTGGCGTTCATAAGTTTTCTCGCTTTCGGATCCTTCCGTCCCTGTTCGGGTTCTTAAATGCCGCGATCGCTGAACTCCGTTTCGATCTGGCATATTCCCATAGCTGTCTGAACACTCCATGCATCCCGCAATCCGCCATCCTGACACATTTTAAAAATTTTCACCACCCTTGCCAGGAAATTCCGCAAGGAGGATGAAGCTTGGCAACCATGATGTAGATTTTTTTGACAGAATAAAAATATATTTTTACAGTTGGAGGCGGTTTGGTTGTTCCGCAAGGGATATTAATTCTACTTTGTTACATTCATCCACTTGAGCCAGCTATTGACAGTGTACTGATATATGTAATCAATAATTAGCCATCCATTCCAATTAATGAATGTGACAAGGTGGAATTAATCATCAGGTCGCACGGCTTTCATCTCTGCCGGACGAACATCGCACCCCAAGAAGGCGTGTAAATTCATGCTTATTAAAAAATACATAAATTCATCGGTTTATATTAATTTATAAAAATACCGATGGGTGTTTGAATTTGTTTTCGGAATGTTTTATCATATCTTGTTCAGTATTATTTCTATTTATTAGTAGAAAGGTTAATTTCAAATGAGAAAAATAACAAAATCGGAAGTCGCCAGGGGAATTTATTGGGTTGAAATTCCCGATGTCGGTCTTAGAATACTCTGCGGCTGTCCAATGGATAGCGTCAAGCATTTGATGAAACGCGGGTTAATTATTCCCACGGAAATTAAAGGCGTACCCTGCGAAACAGGTCCGAATGCCATCCTTCTCTCCGATATCATGCTCCAGAATGGTGAATTTTCCAATCTTGGTGAGTTTCCGGTTTTGCAGATGCTTTATAAACAGGGTCTGATCATTCCGAATCATCCAAACAACACGGGCAAAAAGCCGTTGCTCATCGGTCAGGCGGAGCAGGTTTACGCCCAGATGCAATACATTTATCGGGGAAATTACGGCCTTGTTTCGAAGGAAGAGATCATGGCCACCGGCGTGGATTCCGCAACGGCGGACGAAATGATGCGTCTGAAATTGAAGTTTGCCTTTGGTGCCATACGTCCGACACAGGACTTGCTGGATTCATGCATTGTTGGCGACGGGGACGTCGAAATTCGGGATGGTGTGATGATCCGCCGCAAGGAGACCAATGTTTTCGAGTTGGAATACAGGGGAGAAAAGGTTTTCGTCGATCTCCACCTGAATGAAGGAAAAGGCTATGAATCGGCCTATCCCCTGGGTTACCAACGTATTTCACGGGAATATTTTGGAATCATCCATTCCGGTGAGGGTGACGGCTGGGATATCAACCGGCCCAGCATGTCCAGTATCCTGATGTTTCAAGGGAAGGTCTATCTGATCGATGCTGGTCCCAACCTGGATTACAATCTTTCCACATTGGGAATCGGTATTGATGAAATTGAAGGGATCTTCCACACCCATGCCCATGATGACCATTTCACCGGTGTCACCACCCTGATGCGTGCGGGGCACAAGATCAAATATTTCGCCACCCGCCTGGTTCGGGCAACGGTCGAAAAGAAGGTGGCGGCATTGCTCTCGATCGAGGAAAGACAGTTCGAGGAGTTTTTTGATGTACAAGACCTGGCGGTGGACACCTGGAACAGTATCGAAGGATTCGATGTCAAACCAGTCAACTCGCCCCATCCTTTGGAAACAACGATTCTTGTGTTCAGAACCTTGTGGGAAGACGGATATAAAACCTATGCCCATTTCGCCGACATCGTTTCCCTGGATGTCCTGAAGAAAATGATTGAGGATGATCTGTCTAAACCTGGAATTACCCAGGATTATTTTGATCGAGTCCAAGCAGAATATCTGACCCCGGTCAACCTGAAGAAACTTGATGTTGGCGGCGGAATGATCCATGGCGTGGCCAGGGATTTCAGGGAGGACAAGTCTGGCCGCATACTGCTTTCTCATATGGCCCGCGAGTTGACTCCCGAAGAGAAGGAAATTGGTACCAACGCTCCTCATGGGATGATGGATATCTTGATTTCAGGCGAATCGGACTTTGCGCGTCGAAACGCCTTCTCATATTTGACCAGCGCCTTGCCCAACATTCCTTTGTATCAATTGCGGATCCTGATCAATAATCCGATCATCGATTTCAATCCGGGTGTGGTCCTGTTCAAGGAAGGAGATATTCCCCAACATATTTATCTGATACTTACAGGCACGGTTGAGAGGATTCGCACCAGTGAAGGTCTCTATAGCCGACAATCCGGTGGTGCCTTGATCGGTGAACTGGCAGGGCTTTATAGCCAACCCACCAGGTCAACGTATCGCGCCACTGGCTTTGTACGGGCCTTGAAGATTTCCGTGGCCTTGTACCGAGAACTGGTCGATCAGAACAATCTCATGCCCAGAATCGAACAGACATGGGAGAACCGTTCGTTTCTTGAGTCGACCAGTTTGTTTTCCGAGGGTATTCCCTATCAAACCTTTGGGAAGATCGTTGACTCCATCCATGTCAGGACATTCAACCCTGGTGACATGATTGTTTGCAAGGATTTGACGCTGCTCAATATTGTCAGACGTGGGCGAGTGGGACGTTCAATCGGTGGAAAACAGACGGATATTCTTGAGATGCGAGATTTCTTCGGAGAGGAAGGGGCAGTTTTCAATACTCCCTGCCTTTTTCGACTGGAGGCTTTGGAGGTTGTCGAAACCTTACAAATTCCAGGGGAACTGCTCGGAGAGATCCCAATCGTTCGGTGGAAGTTGTTTGAAACTTATCTCAACAGGGCCCGCCTGGTGGTGCATTCCGATGAAAATAGTGGGGCATTTCGGTGGAATACAGCCTTTGATATCCAAATCATGGAGATGGACACTCACCACAAAAAACTGATCGAAATCGCCAATGCCATTGTGGAGATCTTGAGAACCGGCCAAGACAAGGGCTCCCTGGAGCTGGCCTTTGAATCCTTGATCGACTACACCAGGTATCATTTCAAGGCGGAAGAAGACCTGATGGAGCGGTATGGCTACCCCGATCTGGATCAACACAGAAACAAACATTGCAAATTGGTCGAGAGGGTACTTGAATATCGAGAAAGTCTGCGAGCCAGCGATGATTACCAACAAATCGATTTCAAGGGCTTCCTGACCTATTGGTTGATCAGACACATTCTCAACGTTGACCGTCAGTATGGTGCCTTCTTGCACTCAAGGGGTGTGTATTGAGTTCTTTGGCATGAAGATACGAAAGGTTACGGGATGCCCTTGAAGGATGAGAATGCACCAGACGCGGTTTCATGGATTCTTTATCTTGAAACGGGTGTTGGTGGTTACTTCCGCGCTGCTCCCGTTTCAAACGCAAGCAGGTCAATGTATTCGTATTTGACCGTCCTCCACAGGCGGTCGACAAAAATGTTGTCAATACAACGGCCTTCGCCGTCCATGTCGATCTGAACACCAGCGTCCTTGAGGAGTTGCAGGAAGTCCTCACTCGTCAATTGGCTCCCTTGGTCAGTGTTGAAAATTTCCGGCGGACCAAAGCGTTTCAAGGCATCAGTGAGCGCTTTTACACCGAAAACCGCATCCAAGGTGTTGGACACCTCCCAAGACAGGACTTCAACCTTGTCACATTCATTAATTGGACTGGATGGATAATTATTTATTGATCTATGAAAATAGTGAAAGAAAAAAGGGGTCTGGGGGATTGCCCCCAGGGTTTTGGTTTTGTTATTCTGTTTTGACTTTGATTTTCACGCGCCCTTTTATACGAAGCAAGATTCCCGCTTGGTTTTTGCGGGAATCTTGCGCAGGCGCGCGCCTTGGTTGTCCCTTCTTCGCGGTTTTTGCGAAGAAGGGACAACACCTTGCCGGTTGTAAAACTTGACCACC
>JADFZF010000310.1 GCA_015232645.1 Magnetococcales bacterium
CCAAGCCCAACTTCCTCGACACAGCACCGCCATCCTTTTTCCTTGACGCTCCTATCGGCGGCTGGAAAGAGGATGTTCTTCAGACTCAACTCTTCATGGATCCAGCCATTTCCGCAACCATCGCCAACCTGTGAAATATGGTCGGGAAAGGATGGATAAATCTTTAATACTTTCTGCAAAAATAAACACGTACAGACAATAAATGCACCATTCCGCAGTTCTGGTCACCGTGAAAGGGCTGATTTCCCAACCAGAAAAGTTTTGCATAGCCCCCCCCGTTGGTGAGATAAGTTCCCGAAGGGGGCCCCCTCCCAGCGCGGTTTGCCGCGACGCCCCAAAGCGACCATTCCCTTCGTTCCATGGGCACCCAGTGGGAAAAAGGGGCCGCGGGCATGCTATGGCCAGGCAAAAAGACGGATGTCCCGCCCTGGACTTTTGGCAGCCAGGGAAAGGTGAACGGACCATGGCCAAGGGTACCATGTTCCATCGGCCACGCCCCAAACCCGCAGCTTCGCTGCCGACAGATGGATGGTGGGAGCATTGAATGCAGGACCGGTGAGTTGGGCCGACATGGTGATCGTGGGAAAGGCCAAGCCCCAGGAGGGGGTCAGGTGGGCATAGGCCAACAAATCGTGCGCAAGCTGCCGTGGACCCTGTTCAAAAAAGGTGTCATTGACGCGGAAGGTGGTCATTTCCAGCCCCAATTCGGCCTTGATCTTGTCGATCGCCCCCCGGGTAAGCGCCTCATTCCACACCCCGTTCACCACCGCCTGTCCGGCGCTGGCATCCACGGCAAACACCTCATCCAATACCACCCTGGCCCGTCCCCTGGAACCATGGGCCTCCAGGGAGCCATAACCCAATGGCCGGGCCAAGAACTTTTCCATCTCCTTGAACGGTGGGCTGGTCAGCCACAAAGGGCCCGATCGTACGGCCCAACGTCCATCCAGGTTGAACCGCCCTCGGCCCTTGAGCAGGTACCCTTCCTTGATATTGGCACGTTCGAATCTGAAATCGATCCCCTCGGTGGTCATCAAGACTTCCAGGCCGACCAGTTTGACTTCACCCAATTTTTGCTTTGTCATCAACCAGTTGGCCACTGCCGAAATATTGGCCATCCGTTTCAGCCACATATCGGGGCGACCCGTGACCTGATCGAAGCTGATCATGGTGACCAAAGGGTGCAGGGAGTGCAGCACCATCCGACCTTGGCCATGGAGTCCCAGGGGCTCAAGGTCCATATATTTAACCAGCAGGTCCTCTTTTTTTGTCAGCAAGGACTCCCATGGGCGTTCCGGTTCCAGGGGGGGGATGGCCTCGTCGGCGGGCCATACCGCCATCGCCGGCCCGATGGCCACCCAACCTAGACAAACAACCAGAATGAGCCACAAGGAGGTTCCAAAACGGTTGAATTTGGGCCTCTTGAGTCGCAACCTGGAATCAATACGCATCGACTTTGTCCCTCAAGGCTCATCCAAACGGTTGCCAACCCGACACCCATTCCTGGGATGGGCCCAGGAACGACCTCCCATTCCCAGAATCGTCGGCCCTTTGTTTCATTGATCACCATCAGCCCGGAGGGATTCCCGGGCTTGACCCCCACCCCGGTAGGTTGACACGAGGCGAAACAAAATAATTTTTGTGTAATAAAGATGGCGGAAAACACATCGCTTTCAAATGATCGACGCGAGGGTCAACCCCCATCTCCCCCTACCGCACCAGGATGTACAGTCCCTCCTGTCCTCGCTGCAGATAGAGCAACATTTCCCGTTCGTTCTGCTTGACCACAGCGGTCAGGTTTTCAAACGATTCGACCGGTTGACGGTTGACCGACAAAATCCGGTCACCTTCACGCAAACCCGCCTGCCAGGCGGGGCTGCCCGGTTGGACGCTGACCACGGCGACGGGCTGTTTCTGTTCACCATCTTCCAATTTTTCCAACACGGCGCCGACAAAACGGGAATCGATTTTTTTTCCTTCCAGACGTTTGGTACGCGGCTCGGTCACTTCAGCCGTGACCTTTCGGGACTTACCCTCACGCTGAAAGTCGATCTCAACCCGTTCTCCGACCATGGCCAGGCCCAGAAGGTTGCGCAACCCGCCCGAATCACGAACCGGGTGGCTGTTGACCGCCACGACCACATCCCCAGGTCGCAACCCAGCCCGGTCAGCCGCCGAATGCGGTACCACCCGGGTGATGACCGCTCCTTGCCCCGGGCTGGATCCCAATGCCTTGGCCAAATCCCTGGACATGTCCTGGGAACTGATCCCCAACAGGCCTCGCCGCACTTCGCCGAAGCGAACCAATTGTTTGATCACCTGCTGGGCCATATTGATGGGAATGGCAAAACCGATCCCCACGTTCCCCCCCCCTTGGGCAAGAATGGCGGTGTTGATACCGATCAGTTCCCCACGCAGGTTGACCAGGGCGCCTCCGGAATTGCCGGGATTGATGGAGGCATCGGTCTGGATGAAATCTTCATAGCCATCGATTCCCAGCCCCTTGCGGCCCAGGGCGCTGACGATTCCCGAGGTCACGGTCTGCCCCAATCCAAAGGGATTGCCGATCGCCACGACAAAATCCCCCACCCGCAAACGATCCGAATCGCCCAGGGTCACCGCCTTGAGTCCTTCGGCGGGGATTTGGATCAAGGCCAGATCGGTGTCGGCGTCCAGGCCCACGAGTCGCGCCTGCACCGTACGCCCGTCGCGCAGAGTCACCGATATGGCGTCCGCCTTTTGGATCACATGGTTGTTGGTGATGACAAACCCTTTGCCGGCGTCCACGATCACTCCCGATCCCAGACTCTGCTGCAGTTTTTCCCGTTCCATTTGCGGAATGTTGAAAAAA
>JADFZF010000311.1 GCA_015232645.1 Magnetococcales bacterium
TCCGAAAGATTCACTGCCGATGCCAAGACGACCTGGACCATGGCGTGGGCCGCCGAGCCAATGGCTGATACTGGTCGCCTGCAGCCTGATGGTGATCGGACCTGGGATGGCTGCCGCCGATGACCATCACCACCACCCCCATCCGCGGGATCATGATCTGGCCCGGCGCATGGTCCACTCCGGTGCCATCCTCCCCCTGGAGCGGCTCCTGGAACACCATCCGTCGTTGCGGACTGGACGGTTGCTGGAAATCGAATTAAAACAGAAACATGAAAAATATATTTATGAAATCGAGGCCCTGGATGAACACGGCCAGGTCATGAAACTGTCCATGGATGCCCAGACCGGTCAACTCCTGCAGCGACGGAAAGACGATTGATCATGCGCCTATTGCTCGTGGAAGATGATGAAGATCTGGCGGCCAGTCTGAAATCGGACCTGGATCGAGCTGGATTTGCCGTGGACGTCGCCGACAACGGCGTCGATGCCGAATACCTGGGGAATGAAGAACCGTACGACATCGTGATCTTGGATCTGGGATTGCCCCAAAGGCATGGCCTGGAAGTTTTGCGTCATTGGCGGGCCGGAAGAATCAACGTCCCGGTCCTGATCCTCACCGCCTGGGATGCCTGGCATGAACGGGTTGACGGCTTCAAGGCCGGTGCCGACGATTATCTGGGAAAACCGTTCCATTTCCAGGAATTGATGGCCCGCCTGCATGCCCTGATACGGCGCAGTACCAATCAGTCCCCGGGGGTCTTGCATTGCGATGGCATCCGCCTGGATGAAGAGCGTCAATGCGCCATTCTCGATTCCGGCGACGATAAAAGTCTGACCGGTACCGAGTTTCGTCTATTACGCTATTTCATGCTGCATCCGAACCGGATACTTTCCAAAACTCGCCTGACTGAACATGTCTATGAATATGATGCAGACAGAGACAGCAATGTGCTGGAGGTCTATATCAAACGATTGCGTGACATCGTCGGTCGGGAACGTATCGAAACCCGCAGGGGTCAAGGTTACATTTTTCGCGGATGATCGATGGCATGAACCCGGTTTGACCTTTCACCGGCCATCGTCCTTTTTTTTCCATTGATGCTCCGGTCGTTGGATGCCCCATGTCCCCCCATCCCTCCATACAGAAACATCTCGGCATCGGATTGGCCTCGGTGCTGATTGTGGTGGCGACGTGTCAATGGCTGGTGGTCGGTTGGATGATCCGCCATGTCACTCAGGGATACGTTGTTTCCCGCCTGGAGCATGATGCGGAAAATATTTTGGCCAACCTTGATCTGTCCACACCCGACCTTCCCATCCTCCATCGCGGCGATACCATCTACAGTCAGCCCTGGTCGGGCCATTATTATCAAGTACGGGTCGAGGAAATTCTTCTGCGATCCCGTTCCCTGTGGGACAGGGAACTGGACCTGTCCCGGAAAAACATCGATTCCGGCGAGCCGGTCATGGCCCCGGGGCCGCAAAGTCAGCAAATTCTCATCATTACCAAAAGTTATTTCAAACAAGACAAACAGATCGTCATCAGCGTTGCCGAAGACATGACCGAAATGTCCCGTAAGGTCACCGCGCTGCAGGTGGGATATGCGCTGATTTCGCTCTTGGCGACCTTGCTGTTGCTGGTCTTGCAAAAATGGATCGTCCGCCGCTCCCTGAAACCGCTCAATGCCGCCAAGGAAAAGATGCTTCGCCTGGAACAGGGGGAAACCGGCCTCTTGTCCACGGCACGCATCCCTCATGAAATCCTCCCCTTCCTGGAGGCCATCAATCGTCTGTTATCCATTCTGGTGGCGCGTCTGGAAAGATCACGCCAGGCCACCGGCAACCTGGCTCACGCCATCAAAACCCCTCTGACCATCCTGTTGCAGTTGGTTGAAGGTCAAACCCTGGATCCCTGCCAGGAATCCAGAGAAAAAATCAAGAAGCAGATCCATTCCATCCATGCCTTGACCAGCCGTGAGTTGAAAAAGGTACGCGTGGCCGGTTGGGACACGCCGATGGCTCGGATCGATCTGGCCGCGGAGTTGAAAGCATTGGTGGACGTCATGAAACAGGTTCATCACCAGCGTCAGCTGTCCATCGACCTGCGTCTACCTGCTCGACTATCGGCCCTCATGGATCGGGAGGATTTATTGGAAATCGCTGGCAACCTCCTGGACAATGCCTGCAAGTGGGCCGCCGGCTCGGTACGGCTGACAGTGACCTGCGACAACCATTGGCGGCTGCTGATCGAGGATGATGGACCGGGCTGCGGTGACCAATATCATCAGCACATCCTTTCCCATGGAGGACGGGCCGACGCCACCATCCATGGACACGGGATTGGTTTGGCGGTGGTCAAGGAAATCGTCGAAGGATACGAGGGACGGATCCATTGTGGCACCTCCCCAGCCCTGGGAGGGTTCCAGGTGGAAATCGTTCTGCCTTTGAAGGGGGTGTCGTGCCACGATTAGCCGCAGGATGAAGGCCTTTTTTCGTCAAATAAACCCCACCCCGTGCCTGAATTCAGGCTCGATTCATCTTGACTTGCTACAATCACTCCGGATCGCTCAAATTTTCCGTGCGATGCCATGACCAATTCGGCATGTTTCCAATAAATGACGATGCTCCATGAAAAGTTCAGCATGGGCGGCTCCGACACGTCTGATTGGCCTCTGGGGCCGCGGTACTTGCCATGGTGATCAAGACAATCGCCTGGCGGATGACCGCTTCGCTGGGGGGGGGGGGGGGGGGTTGCCTTGGTTTTTTTCGTCCCCCGTGCCGGACCCTTGTGCTCACACGACTTGGGAGGTTGGGGCCACCATTCAGCCCCCCCGGTGTGGGGT
>JADFZF010000312.1 GCA_015232645.1 Magnetococcales bacterium
CATCCTGGATGCCTCGCCTGCCGGTTTTTCAGGAATCCACATCAAGAACCGCAAAGATTACAATAAAATTGCCGAACAGTACCCGGAGCGGGGATTTGACATGCTCCTGGGTGGTGGGTGCAACTATTTCCTGCCCAGGGAAAAAGGCGGCAAACGAGATGATCAGCAAGATCTGATCAGTCGCTTCCGCAAAGAGGGCTATGCCTACGCTGAAGACCGGAAAGGCCTGGCCCAACTATCGGGAACCAAAATTCTGGGACTCTTCGCCAAAGACGATTTTCCCATGGAAACCGAGCGTGACCCACAGCAAACACCCTCCCTGGCCGAAATGACGGATAAAATATTGTCCCTGCTCGCCACGGACAATAATCCCCAAGGCTTTTTTGCCTTCATCGAAAATGAACTGACCGATTCGGCCGGCCACGCTTCCGATGCCGCCAATATGCTCCTGCACACCCTGGATTTTGACCAGGCCGTGCAGGTGGCACACACCTTCCAGATCAAACATCCCGACACCCTGCTCATTGTCACCACGGATCACGATACCGGAGCCTTTTCCCTCTCTCCGGCCACCAAGGGAGTCACCCAGGAGGGTGCCAAGGTCAAAACATATCCACCACGCACCGTTTTCGACAAAATTTCCCAGGTGCATGTATCCATGGACAAGGTCGCGGAAGAACTGGGCGAAACACCCACCGGAGAACAACTGGATCGCATCATTGCCCAGCGTTTTCCAGGTTTTTCCCTGGATGCCGATCTCCGGGAAAAAATCCTGAAACGGGAAACCCTGTCACGCACCCATACCTATCCAGTCACCAATATCTTGGGCGAAATGGTGGCACGTCATACACAAATGTTTTGGGGCACGTCGGGACACACCAATGCCTGGCCCTTCATCATCGCCGTCGGGCCAGGTGCGGAACGGTTCGCGGGATTTCTGGACAACACCACCTTCGGCAAGAATCTGTCCCAATTGCTGCAAGGAAAGTAAAATTCCAAACCACATGCTGTGCAGTGTGCCGTTGCAAGCCGACTCTTGATTCGAGCGCAACATTCTGGTGAACCGATCCAAAAAAAGGCGCATTTTCTGTGACCGATATGAAATCTGGAATGTCTCTTGTTGGAGAGTTGTTGCGTGACCCGATCTTTGCGAAATGCAATTATGTGGCCCTGTCGCGCATGTTGCCCTACATCGAAGAACGCAGCCATGCGGTCGGTGAAACACTCTTTCGCGCCAATACATCGGCTGACGGGCTTTTTCTCCTGGTTTCGGGTGTCGTTCGCCTGAAAAATCCCGATGGCACGGTCTCTCCCATCATCATGACCCGCTTCGGGGAAGAGTGCGGCACAGACTTTGACAGTTATTTTTTCGATGCCGTAGCCGAAACTCCTGTCAAATTGTTGTATGTGCCACGCCGGACAGTGCATGATCTGATTACCACTCATGCCGATTTGAAAACCGAATTTGAGTTGTCTCTCATGCGGTGTCTGAGTGGCCGTAAACTCAAGGCACAGGGCGTCCATGCAACGAAAACTGAAAAAGAAAAAGAGGGGAATATTTCAGACCTCGTCGGCTGGCTGCTTACCATTATTTTGCCACTTGTGGTTCTGACAACCGGTCAATACACGCATCTGGAACCCGGTATCAATTTGTTTCTGGCCATTTTCTCCGCCACGGTCGTCATGTGGGTCTTTTCCCTGGTTGATGATTACATTCCCGGCTTGTTTGCGGTCACGGCCATCCTGATTTCCGGACTGGTCCCCCCCAACATCGTCCTGGTGGGGTTCACCTCGGACAGTTTTCTCATGGCCATGAGCATCCTGGGCCTTGGTTCCGTCATCGTCACCTCCGGACTCAGCTATCGTGGAATGCTGTTGTTATTGTATTATCTACCCAACTCCCGATTTTGGCACAATTTCGGTATAGCCATGGTCGGACTGTTCCTGACCCCGTTGATCCCCTCCATCAATGGACGCCTGGCCCTGGTCACCCCTTTTTGTGCCGATATGGTGCAAAACCTGCGCTTCACACCTCAACGCCAGGCCGCCACCCAGTTGGTGGTCAGTGCTTTCGCCGGTATCAGCCTGCTTTCCGCCATCTTCATCAGCAGCAAATCCGTCAACTTTGCCGTATTCGGCCTGCTGCCGGCACAGGCCCAGGATCAGTTCCAGGGATTCAAATGGGTGGTGGCCGCAAGTGTGTTTGCCCTGGTGTTGCTGCTGGCCCATGTCGTCAGCACCATCTTGATGTTTCGCAGCCGGGAAGTGGCACAATTGGACAAGGCACGGGTGGCAGAACAACTCAAACTCCTGGGCAACATGAAACAACGTGAGTGGGCAGCCACGCTGGGTATTGTCGTGTTCATCATGGGCATGATGACCGCCTCGTACCACCAGGTCCCGGCAACCTGGGTGGGAATGGCCATTCTTTTCAGTCTTCTCATGTTTGGTTCGCTCAGAAAAAGGGAGTTGACCGAAAAAGTCGATTGGCCGTTTCTTCTCTATTTGAGCGGATTGACCGGCATCGTCAGCGCATTCAATTATCTCGGCATCGACCACAAACTGGCAACAGCGCTGCCGGGTCTGGGTATTTATATGCGCGACAGTTTTGAAATATTTGTCCTCATTTTATTTGGCGTCATTTCCGTGGTCCGTCTGATCGTTCCCATCAGCGTGACAATTGTAACCCTGGCAACCCTGCTCATGCCCCTGGCGGAAATCTATGGGGTCAGCCCCTGGGTGGTCGGCTTCATCATCCTGATCCTGGGCGAAATCTGGTTTCTGCCCTACCAATGCTCCTATTATCTGCAATTGCAGTCTGCCAACCGGTCCGATCCACTCTA
>JADFZF010000313.1 GCA_015232645.1 Magnetococcales bacterium
CGAAGGTTTGCAGACCGGGAAAGGCGGGGTCCACCCCCAGGTCGGCGCACAGGTGATCCAGGGAGGAGATTCCGGGGCGCATTTCGGCCCGATGCCCTTCCTGGCGAGCGATGGCCACGGCGCGGTGGCTGGAGAGGACGAAAATTCCCGGATGGCCGTAAAAGATCGCCACCACCCGCTTCCCTTGCCGTACCGGGTGCAAAATGGCTTCTGCCATCTGCATGTAGGTGAGGTAACGACGCTTTTTGTTGTCATAAAAGACGTACAGATTCAGGGCATCGGGGCGGATCGTACGCAGCCAGACTTCGGTGGCGGCGTTGGCGACACAGAAAAATACTTGATCGGCGCTGCGGATCATCGCCTCGCTGTCTCGGGTAAAGCCCAGGGTTCCGATCCCGGAGCCCATGACGATCAGGTGCCCTGGGTGGGACGGGCGAGCCGCCGGGGGAGGGCGCCTGCGCTGCGGCAGTGTGGCGTGAATTTCCCGGGTCAATTGCTGCCAGCGCCGGCGTTCGTCTTCGCGCGTTGGGTAGGGGGTGTCTCTATCGGTCATGATGGGATTCTCCTGCAATCGGCTTGGCATGGTCGTCGGGAGTGGTCTGGTCGGGTATCCTGGCGGCCGCCTCGATGGTTTCCACCAGGGCGGCGGCCAAGGCATCGCTCGTGGCGGTCGGCAAGGATTCAATGGCATCCAAACAGGCGTGAATCTGGTTTTGACACAGGGTATGAAATGCGTCTTCCCCGGGAAACCAGGTGATCAGATTGTCGCGGCCGTGGTGTTCATCTTCACGTTTGTCTCTGAAATCATTAAGATATTGCGCCAAGGTGGACAGGTGGGCGGCAACGTTGAGCAGTCTTTCTTTTTCGCGGGCGGCGATGGGGGTGAGCAGGTTGCGATACAGAATCTGATCGTATCGGACCGATTTGCGACGGACGATTTCTCCATACTCGGTCCAATTCAATGGCCGGAGGTGCAACCCCTCCAGAATCGCCCCGGGAGCGATGCTCCGGCACAGCCGCAGGGTGGCCTGGGCATTGGCGGTGGAGCTGTGGCGCGTCAGACGGTTAATCCCTTGCAGGATCAACCAGTTGCCGATCAGACACAGTTGACTGTGGATCATTTCCCGAGGCCGATCGGGAAACAGCCGCAGCAATCCGTCCAGGGCGGTGGGGTGCAATTTTTTATAATTCATGTGGCTGTCGATGGCATCGTCCAGCAGCCGCGGGCCGCAGTAGATGACCATGGCGGCGGCCATGCGTCGGGCATCCTGGGTCGTGGTCAGCCCCAGCGGTGGGGCCAGATGCAGGCTGCACCAGGAACACCATTCCATCCACAACAGATAATCCTCCAGAATATTGAACAGAGGTTCGGCGTGGGCTTGCAGCGGCGCGGTGACGAAATCCATTCGCAGCCGGAGGATTTCCTGCCGGTAGGCTTGGCTGATTTGTTTGCGGTATTTTTTGAGGGCTGCACCATGGTTATGAAGATGGCGTTGGGCCTGGTCGCGGGTTTTTTGTGGCAGCAGAGTGGCGGCATCCAGGCGACTCATGCCGGTCCCCCCCGAGTGGAGCGATCGGCCGCCGCCAGACAGCACAGACGGAAAAAATTGGATAATGTCAAACGATCGAGCCACGGCTCGGGATGGAAGAAATCTTCATCCGCGAGCTCGGAGTGGAGTTGGGGCCAACCATCGGCGCCATCCACCGCTTCCAGAGCGGTTTGTATCGCTTCAGGCCACGTTTGCCAGATTCGTTGGAGTTTCCCCGCCAGACGCTGCCGGCTGCCGGGGGAGATGCGTTGGGGGTCGGAGAGCATCGGATCGATTTTCGTCATAGTGGTTGCGGCCAGTTCCACGGCGGCGGCAAACCGTGCGCCACCACGGATACCATCGCCTTCGAGGAGGTTGGCGACGGCCCGGATCAATACCCCGGGGGCCGGGTTTCCCGGCAGCAGCGTCAACCAGAAGGTATGCGGCGCCGGGTCCCAGAAAGGGGAATTGCGGTTGAGACACAAGGCGATGCTGATGGTTCGGGTATGGCTCGCCAGATGGGCGGTGTAGGTATCGATGGTCAGCAGCAGATCCGATTGTTGCAGGGTGGCAAACACCTGCTGCATGGCATTGCCTTCATTGAACGACGGTCCGGTTTCGTCCAGGATGCGAATGGTATCTCCGGGGTAAAGAAAGTGGCCAGCCAAGGTTTTCAAACGACCCGCATATTCCCGACAGGAGTCGTTCAAGCCAGGGATGATCCGGCAGAGGATGTTTTTTTGCGAAGGAATGGCGCGTCGCAGGATGCCCAGATAACCGGCCCAATCGGACGGAGCGAGGGGGCTGTGTTTGGAAGTGAAAGGATTGATCAGCAGTTGGAGGTGTTCGTGTTTCCTGGCATGGTACGACCGGGTTGAATATTGTTTTTCGGTGGTCTCACCCAGAAGGTGATTTTGGATTTCCGTCAGGGCCCGGGAATAGTTTCCGGTCGCCCGTTCCAGGGCTGTGAAGTGGTATTCCAGGGGTTCTCCCGGGAGGCGCGCCCGAACTTCCCCCGAGGCCAGGGTGATTTCCAGGCTGGGTTGCCGGGTTCGATTCAGGGTTGACAGCCATCCTTGGTACATGAATCCGGCAAAGATCGTCAGGGTTCGATCCCTGGAGGGTTGAAACGGGATCAATGGTTGGGCGATCAGGTCACCCTGGTTCAACGTCGGCAGCAGCACCGACCAGATGCTTGGACAAAACGAATGCAGGATCACCCGTTCTCCTGAAAGTCCGGCCCATGAGGCCAGACTTTCAATGATTTTTTTCGGTTTGCTCTCGTCGCCGATGCGGGTCCCCGGCCCG
>JADFZF010000314.1 GCA_015232645.1 Magnetococcales bacterium
TAGCCATGGACAATTTTGACCTCCCAGGAGTATTCGTGAAGAGGGTTGGGTTTGGCGTTCCAGAGTTCATTCGGGGACACCGACGGCAACATCCGGGGGAAATCCCGGGCCAACAATTGCTTCGATGGGCCTCATGTTCCCGCCCACCAACTAATTTGTCAACCCACATCCAAATAATACGACCCATGAGGATGCATTTTTTTTTGGCAGATCGGCAGAGGGATCCGAATATGAGCTCAGGATTGGTCCACATTGTTCTCTTTCAACCTGAAATTCCTCCCAATACCGGCACGATCATCCGATTATCGGCGGCGACAGGGTGTCCATTGCACCTGATTGGCCCGTTGGGTTTTCGCCTCGACTCTCCAGGGATACGTCGGGCGGGGATGGACTATCGCGATTTGGCTCATGTGACCCGTTGGCGCGACTGGGAGCAGTATCGGACCGTCTGGCCCGATTCGACCCGACGTTTGGCCATTTCCACCAAGGGAACCACGCCCTATGATCGATGGTTCTACCAGCCCGGGGATCACCTGGTGTTTGGTTCCGAGGGGGAAGGACTTCCGGCGTCGATCATGGAGGATCATCGGTCACGTTTACTGCGCATTCCCATGGTACCTGGATGCCGCAGCCTCAATCTGGCCATGAGTGTCGGTATTGTCCTGTATGAAGCCTTGCGGCAAAATGCATTTCCTGGTCTGGATGACGGAGTTTCTCCAACCTTTCAGGGTCAAGGATGAGTACAATCTCCAGGCACCCATGGAATTCACCGATGGCCCGGGAAGCCCAGCCGGATACGACAAAACTGAATCAAGCCGATCGTTCCGATGGAATGTCGGGCCATTATTTCCATGGGGGAAAGGTCCACATGCGCAACCATCGTCCCGCTGAAGCGATTGCCGCTTTTCGTGAGGCCTTGAGGCTCCAACCCGATTCCATAGAAATCCGCCTTCATCTGGCACAGGCCTTACGCCTGGGCGGTCTGTTGACCGAGGCGGTCGATCTGTGCCGGGACGCATCGACCGCACATCCTGATCAACCCCATTGGCATCTTGAACTGGGGCAGGTGTATCTGGCCCAATCTCGGCCTGAGCTGGCGCTCACTCATTTTCGGACTGCCTTGTCCATGCAACCCGATCTGGTGCCGGCGTTCCAGGGTCTGGGACACGCCTACCTGCAGCAGGGTCAGGGCCCATTGGCGGCCGAAGCCCTGCATCAAGCCCACCAATTGCACCCGAACAACCCGGAAACCTTGGTATCCCTGGGCCTGGCGCTGCAACAGGCAGGATGGGGGGATGCTGCCCGCAGGAGCTTGCAGCAGGCACTGAAAATGCGCCCGGTTTATTTTGATGCTCATTTTCATCTTGGCAACATCTTCATGAATCAAGGTAATTTCAAGGCGGCGGGCGACTGTTACCGCCGGGCTGTTAAAATCCGCAAAGGCTCCTGGGAAGCATGGGCCAATCTGGGAAGCGCTCTGCTCAAGCAGGGATGTTTGACCGAAGCGCGTGATTGTTTCCATCGTGCCGTGCAAATTCGTCCCCAGGAACCAGGTTTGGGGGTCAATCTGGCGACGGTGTTGCACCATCTTGGGGAAATGGACGCCGCGTTGGAACTTTACCGCCGCGTCATTGCCACTGCACCCGAATTTCCGGAGGCCTGGTTGAATCTGGGCCATATATGGCACGAACAATCGCACCTGGACGAAGCGGAAGCGGCTTATCGACAGGCGTTGCGGCTCCGTCCCGAATTCCCGGAAGCCCTGACCGGTCTGGGGATCGTTGCTCACAAAAGGGGTGAATTGGCCGCAGCTCTGGATTGGTTTCGAGCGGCGCAGAACATCCGCCCCGATTGCGCTGTCGCCCACTACAACGAAAGCCTGACCTTGTTGGCGACTGGAGACTACAACAGCGGTTGGAAAAAATATGAATGGCGCTGGCGTACGGAAAAATTCCAACCCCTTCCTTTTTCGGGTCCCTCATGGGACGGCGCCCCAGCCCAAAATATAACCTTGTTGCTTCTTTGCGAACAGGGATTTGGCGACAGCATTCAATTCATCCGCTATGTTTCGTTGGTCAAGGAGAGGGTTGGTAAAATCGTGCTATTTTGTCCTCCATCTTTGGAACGGTTGTTTCGGACCATGTCGGAAATCGATTTCCTGACTTCGGTCTCTGATGGTTTGCCACCATGGGATTGCCAGGCGTCATTGATGAGTCTGCCTGGTTTGCTGAACACCACCCTGGACACCATACCCGGTCATATCCCCTACCTGACGACCAATGCCGCAGATGAAAAAAAATTTTCTCTGCTTCTGAATCAATTGCCCGGGTTAAAGATTGGTCTGACGTGGCGTGGTAATCCCAAGCATGAAAATGATCGCCACCGTTCTCTGAATCCTGCGGTCATGGCCTGTTTAAGTCGGGTGGAGGGCTGTTGCTTCATCAATCTGCAAAAAGAAATCAGTGTCGAGGAGCGTTCCGTCTGGTTGCAAGCGGGCAATTTTTACGATTTCATGGCCGAGTCAACCGATTTCGCCGACACGGCGGCTCTAATAGCGCAGTTGGACCTGGTCATAAGCGTTGATACAGCCGTAATCCATTTGGCCGGAGCATTGGCAAAACCATGTTGGCTCCTCCTTCCCCCCATCGCCGATTGGCGTTGGCTCCGGCAACGTGATCACTCCCCTTGGTACCCAACGCTACGTCTGTTCCGTCGCGGAAGTCGTGAGGATTGGCCGACCACGATGGAACAGGTGATGACCTCTTTGCGGGAATGGGTGCAGACTGGAAACCATCGCGGCGATCACGACGGACCCGTTCAGACTCCCCCCGGTTC
>JADFZF010000315.1 GCA_015232645.1 Magnetococcales bacterium
GACTCTCCATCATGGCCGGTCAAACTTTTTATTGACACGATACACATAGGCCAACACCTCGGCAACAGCCCGATAAAGAGCAGGGGGAACGGTCTGACCAACGGGAATCTTTCCCAAAACCATCACCAGGTCGGGATCCTCCATCAAAGTGACCCCCGCTTCCTCCGCCTTCTTCATGATGACCTCAGCAATCCGCCCCTTGCCCGAGGCAGTCACCCGCGGAGACACATCCTTGCCACGTTGATAACGTAACGCCACCGCCTGACGACGCTTGGGAGGATGAGAAGAATCATGATCAGGCATGGCCGACCTAGACCTCAACGGAAAACCCGTTTCCAAGGTTGAGAATGGCCATCCGTTCCTCCTGAACCTCGGCACGGGACAGGCGTGCCAACTCCAAAGACCGTAACGGCAGCTCGGCCGCGATCAGCGCCTGCCGCAACACCCGAATATCCTCACGCAGGGCCGCCAAGGATTGATCTTCTTCCGCCCCCATGGCAATCTGCAAGGCATTGGTCACATAGGCCAGCCGCGCCTGAACCGTTCCCAATCGGGAAAGATTGAGGGTAACGAGGACCGAGGTGGTCTGATCCTCCCCCTCGCCGCCGGAACGCCCCCCCCCCCCTGACGGCGCCAGATCAATTCCCCCAACCCCCGCTCATCCAACCAAAACAACCGATATCCCAGATAGGGATCCCCCAACGGATTGGCCGTCACTTGCGTACGCGGCAGAATATCCTGCATGGCCAGGAGATCACCGACCCGAGTCAACGTCTGCCGGGCAGCACTCAACTCCTGCTCCGAGATCAACCCTGGAAATGAGACACTGGAATCCAGACGCAAATCGTTGGCCGCAGTACGCAACTCCTGAATCATTTTCTGAAGTTGCCCACCATTGCTGCCGCTCAACAGACGCATCAGTTCGGAAATGTCGCCCTTTTGCAGAGATTGCAGGGACACATTGGGAAGCACCCGCTGCAACACCGAGGCCAGACTCTCGCCCTTGCTGGTGACGAAAAGGGAATGCGGTGCCTCCGAGGTCGATTGCCGAAGGGCCGACAAAAAAGAAAACAAACCGTCAAAAAGCGGCCCCTCCCCCTGAGCCGCCGAACTCATCCCGGTGGAAACCTCCCCCCCCGACAGCGCCATCAACCGCGAGAAGATATCGGGCAGGCGCATCAGACTTTGTTCCATATCGCCCGCCAGACGCTGGGCCGATCCCGATTCGCTGGCCAACAAACGCAAGGTGATCCGCGGTTGCAACTGCACCACCTCCAGCCGCACCTGCTCTCCCACCTTGAGATTCGCCCCTCCGGAGAAGGCAAAGCTGCTGCCATTCGCCAACCGCAACACCCCCTCGCCACGAGCGTTGACCTGGCCGACCCGTCCGCCGATCACCTCTCCCTGGGTCAGCTCGGAAGCGGCGGAAGTCGGTTTGTCCGCCGCCTTGGCGACCGACTGGACAAGAGTTCCGGAAATTTCCATGGATCCATTCCGCAGGTTTCAATGTCGAACCCGGAGATGGAACGGGATCCGTTCCAGCCCACGACCGTCGCTCCCCGGCCCGGGAACGGCGGGAAAGCGCGACTGGCTTGAAAATGGCGGCGAATCATCGGGCAAAAAAGACTTATCCCGCCGCGGCCATTCCGTCCACAGACTTGTTGGCCATGCGCTTGAGCAGGCTGACCTCTTCGACCGTCAGACCCGTTTCGGCAATCACCCGCTCTTCATCGACATCGTTGGCCAACAACAAACGAGCCTCGCGATAGGCGTTGGTCTTGTAGGCTTCCTCGTTGTCGCCGCCACGCACACTGCCCACCCCGACGTTCATGGGGGTCATGGAGCGACTCAACAGACGAATTTCACTCTGAATCGATTCCAGCTCGCCATGCACCGTCCTGGGCAACTTATCCATGGCATCCAGCAGCTCGGTCCCCAGCTGCTGCACGCGCCGATGCAGATCCATGACGGCGGAACGTTCCTCCCCTTCCTCCTCGTCCTCACCCGGATCGCGGGAGGCGATCACCTCTCGCGTCAGGCGCGCTACATCCTCACGCAGACTGCGCAACTGGCCAAAGACCAACGCCAGCCCCATATAGAGGACGAAGAAACAAAAGACGACAATGATATTCCAGTAAGTCATGACTATTTTTTGCCAACTACCCGCCGCATCTTGGCCCGCATCCTCAGGGCCGCCTTGGAGTGCAACTGGGAAATCCGCGACTCGGTCAATCCCAACACCTCGCCGATTTCACACATGGTCAACTCTTCGTAATAGTAGAGTGTCAAAACCAGCCGCTCCTTCTCCGGAAGACTGGCAATGGCTTCGCTCATGGCCAACCGAACCTCCTGCAGTCCAATGGCATCCAGAGGATCCTCCACATCGGGATCGGCCAACACCTCAAGAATATCCCATTCATCCTCCTCAAGAGAAGGTTTGATATCTTCAAAAGAAAGAATTGAAATCCCACGTACCGAATCCAGTTGTTCGTAGAACTCCTTGAGGGTGATCTGCAGCCGTTGCGCCACCTCCTCATCCTCGGCGGGACGCCCCAGTTCCCCTTCGAGCTGCTGATAGACCGACTGGATGTGTCCCGATACCTGACGCACCGCTCGCGGAACCCAATCCATGGCCCGCAGTTCATCCAAGATGGCACCTCGAACGCGAAACTCGGCGTAGGTCTGGAACTTGATGCCCCGATTGGGATCGAACTTGGCCACCGCATCAATCAAACCCAGGATCCCGACCTGAATCAGATCATCGATGTCGACCGACTGCGGCAGTTTCATGGAAATCCTGCTGGCGACGTATTTGACCATCGGGGCATAC
>JADFZF010000316.1 GCA_015232645.1 Magnetococcales bacterium
CGCCGCCTCGCGTCCATCGGGATTGAACAGCCAACCTCGCAGGATGCGTAGGTAATCGATCTTGATTCGCTGAAAGCGGCGCCCCGGGGTATAACCCGAATCTTCCGGGTGTTCCAGACGGAAGCAGACCGCCATGTAATCCATGAATTGTTCGGCTCGTTGTTTACGTTTGCGCAATTCGCCAAGTTTGCGGAACAAATCGGCATGGCGTTCTGTCACGCCGACCAAGCTCAATGTTACCGGTCGTTTTTGGTAGGCCAGGGAGCCGATCATCTCGGTCATCAGGTTGGTATGGTTGAACGAGGCCCGTGCTTCCCGAGGTAGTACGAATACACACGCATCCAAATTGTCGGCAAGCATACAATCACCCTTCCCATGTCGCATCCCCTACCTCCTCCAGTCCATAATTGTTGTGGATTTTATCCTTTCTAGTTAACTACTTACAAGACACATGCCAGATGGCACATCCTCTGCTCTTATCCATAGTGACGGTAGCGCAGCACTCGCCAATTCAACGCAGCAGTTCACAAGGAGATGACCCCCATGGCACTTCGGCAATGTGCGATATATGGCAAAGGCGGTATTGGCAAATCCACTACGACACAAAATCTCGTGGCGGGTTTGGCCGAGGCCGGTAACAAAATCATGATAGTCGGCTGTGATCCCAAAGCCGATTCCACCCGTCTGATTCTCCATGCCAAGGCCCAGGATACCATCATGAGTTTGGCTGCTGATGCTGGAAGCGTGGAAGATTTGGAATTGGAAGACGTATTGAAGGCTGGTTATGCCGGCATCAAATGTGTGGAATCGGGAGGTCCGGAACCAGGTGTGGGATGTGCTGGCCGGGGTGTGATCACGGCGATCAATTTCCTGGAGGAGGAGGGGGCTTACGAGGAGGATTTGGATTTTGTGTTTTACGATGTATTGGGCGATGTGGTGTGTGGTGGTTTTGCCATGCCGATTCGTCAGAACAAGGCCCAGGAGATTTACATCGTTGTTTCCGGTGAAATGATGGCGATGTACGCCGCCAACAATATTTGCAAGGGGATCGTCAAGTATGCCAATTCGGGTTCGGTACGCTTGGCGGGTCTGATCTGCAACTCCCGCAATACCGACCGGGAAGACGAATTGATCAGTGCCCTGGCGGCCAAACTGGGTTCGCAGATGATTCATTTCATTCCCCGGGACAATGTGGTGCAACGCGCTGAAATTCGTCGCATGACGGTGATCGAATACGATCCGGCGGCCAAGCAGGCGGACGAATATCGTAATTTGGCGCAAAAAATTATTCACAATAAAAATTTGGTGGTGCCGACGCCCCTCACCATGGATGAACTGGAAGAGTTGATGATGGAGTTTGGCATGCTGGATGAGGAAGACGAGAGCATCATCGGCAAAACAGCGGCAGAAGAACGTAAAGTCATCCAGATAGCCGCCGCCGCAGGTGCCTGATCGTCATAGCCCGGAATTGTTTTCGTGAACCTTCCTTCTACCAGGAGAATGCCATGTCGGCTTTGACGCGTGCGGAGGCAGAAGGCCTCATACAAGATGTGTTGGAGGTGTACCCGGAGGAGGCCCGCAAGGATCGGAAGAAGCATTTGATGGTCAACGATCCGGCCATTGAGCAGTCCAAGAAATGTATCACCTCCAACCGCAAATCCCTTCCTGGTGTGATGACGGCCCGGGGATGTGCCTATGCCGGTTCCAAGGGGGTGGTTTGGGGGCCTGTGAAAGATATGATTCATCTTTCCCACGGTCCGGTGGGTTGCGGGCAATATTCCCGCGCCGGTCGTCGCAATTATTATGTGGGGTACACCGGGGTGAATACCTTCGGGACCATGAACTTCACCTCCGATTTCCAGGAAAAGGATGTTGTCTTTGGCGGGGATAAGAAACTGGCCAAAATTTTTGCGGAAATGGAAATGCTGTTTCCATTGAGCAAGGGGATTACCGTCCAGTCTGAATGTCCGGTTGGATTGATCGGGGACGATATTGATGCTGTGACCCAGAAGGGATCGGCAACTTTGGGAAAGCCGGTGGTTCCAGTGCGGTGCGAAGGTTTTCGAGGCGTATCCCAATCTTTGGGTCACCACATTGCCAACGATACCATACGGGATCATATCCTGGAGAAAGGTTTGGACGATGATTTCGTATCGTCCCCATACGATGTGGCGATCATTGGTGATTACAACATTGGCGGCGATGCTTGGTCATCCCGCATCTTGCTGGAGGAGATGGGATTGCGTGTCGTCGCGCAATGGTCGGGGGATGGTACCCTGTCGGAAATCAAGAGGACGCCCAAAGTCAAGCTCAACCTGCTGCATTGTTACCGCAGCATGAATTACATCTCGCGGCACATGGAGGCCAAGTTTGGCATTCCCTGGTTGGAATACAATTTTTTCGGTCCCACCAAGATAGCGGAATCTTTGCGGGCCATAGCGAGTCGTTTTGACGACCGCATCAAGGAGGGGGCGGAGCGGGTGATTGCCAGCTACCAGCCCATGGTGGACGCCTTGAACGCAAAGTACGTCCCCCGACTGCAAGGCAAGAAGGTGATGTTGTATGTCGGTGGTTTGCGTCCCCGTCATGTCATTGGTGCCTATGAAGATTTGGGTATGGAGGTGGTGGGGACCGGCTATGAGTTCGGCCACAATGATGATTATGACCGTACCATCCAGGAGATGGGGGATGCCACCCTTATTTATGATGATGTGACCGAGTTTGAGCTGGAGCGTTTCGTAGCGAAAATCAAGCCCGATCTGATCGGGGCGGGCATCAAGGAAAAGTATGTCTATCAAAAAATGGGCATTCCATTC
>JADFZF010000317.1 GCA_015232645.1 Magnetococcales bacterium
CGACATAGTTGGGGATGACCCGGACGTGTCCTGGGGGAATGGCATAATCGCGTTCCAGGACCGTTTTCATATGCGGTGCCGAAACGACGCAGGCCTGGGCCCGGGAAAAAACGATTTGTTCCCGCTTCCGGGCCGTCCGTGTTTCCGGGGCCTGGTCGCCCTGGTGCCATGCCATCCGGTCGGAGATCAGGTAGCCACAGCGGGTGATACCGGGTTGCCCGAAACGTTGAGCCAGATCCAGTGGCGCTTCGGCGCCGTTGATTTGGTTGCTTTTGAAAATGACCGGGCCACGGAGGTTGCGGTGCAGCAGAAAGGGAAGCAGGCGCATGTACCAGCGGCGGTTCAGGCGCCAACGGTTGCAGACGATGCGAATATCGCCGAGACGAACGGCGAAATCGAGATCCCGTGCATCTCCGTAGGTGACGAAGGTGATTCCCCGCAGATGGGGCCGGAGCGCCAGATATAGAGCCACTTCCCGATCGAACAGGCCGCCCTTTTCCCAGGTGGACAGGGAGACGCCGTCGGTAAAAAACAGGATGAGCTGTAAATCAGACAGATGGGTCATGGTCGATCAATTGCTCTCGGGTGGCACGTCGGGTCGGGAGTCCGCCCACTTCCTCATTCATTCGGGAACGGTCGATGGGGCGTGAATCCGATCGTTCGTCCCCCCAGGCCTCTCTGTCAAGGAGACGGCGTCCCAGGTTTTCCTATGGACGCTGAACACGCCATCCAGGAATATCGATTTCCAATAATTCGGCGATCATGGTCAAGGCCCAGGTCAACAAACAGGTGCCATGGATATCCCCCTCATCGCGCCCCAGGGAGATGGTGGCACCATAATAGCCTGTTTGCGCCCGATGCGGTTGGTAGGAAAACCCCCGATCATCATTGTGGTGCGATTGGATCAAGTCGATGACCGCCACCATCCGATCCTGGATTTCGTGACGACGATGGTGGGTTTGCTGACTGCATTGATGGAGAACGTAAACCCAATCGACCACATGGCATCCGGCGGCTGGAGGATCTTGTCGCAGAGTGGTGTCGATGAGTTTTTCGGGATAATGGATCGGGTATTGCAGCCACTCCAGGGCATTGAGTACCTTCATGGCGCCGTTGATCATTTGTCCACGCGCCGGCGGCGACGGGCCACGGAAGTAGGTCCCGGTGTGGGAATCGGCCAGGCGGTCGAGGAAATCGGTCATCACCTGTAACAGATGTTTTTGCAGGGACGGGGTCGGAGTTGCCTCCTGGGCCTGAAGGAAAACCGCCAGCGCCGCGGTTTTGCCACCCGCTGCCCAGGGTTCGGACCAGTTGAAATGCATGAGGCGACGGCGCATCTCTCGGGGAGTCCTGGGGAAATGCATGAACGGGCGCAGTGGTCGACTGCCCATTTGCGTCAAGGTTGCCATGGCCTGCTTGGTTTCGGCGAGAATGGCGGAATCTTTGGGTGGAATCGGCCTCTCTCCGGGTCGCAGGAGGGAAAAAAGATGGCGCATGGGCGAGACGTGGGGTTCATGGATGGCCTCCAATAACGGCGGATCAATGAAGGCGTCGGGCAAGGTCCCTTGGGGAGGGAGACCTTCGGGGCATTGAAACGATTGAATATGCTCCCCCCATGTCGTGAGCTCCCGGGTATCGACATGGCGCAGCAAACCCAGAGAGTAATAGATTTTATAGGCCAGGCATGAAAATCCCAAAGAGGCTTGCAGTCCGGCGGCGCTGGCCCCGGTCCGGCACGGTCTGAAGCGACCGTGGCCCATCTTGAGGCTCTCCATGAATTCCAGGACGTCGTCGCCCAGACTCCACAGCCATTGCTGTTGGATCATCGATCGGGTCATAAGGTCAGGTGAACACCATGGAGGATGCCGATTTTCAACCCGTGGCCGGGACGGGTGCGGAAAGAGTTTGGCCCCTCCCTGATCCCATCGGAAACATGGTCGACCGGGTCGAACGGGCGCATTCATTGCAAATTTGTTGCACCACCGGAAAACGATCGGGTCAGGATAATATCCGCCCATCCCGGTCGCAAGGAACCTGCTTGGCTCCCCGATGGCTTTGGTGGTATGCTCCGATGTTTTGGCGTGTCGGGGAAGAGTATTTTCTCGCCTCCCGGACTCTTCGGAATGCCTCGCCCGCACCATGCACACCAGATACAAGGATGTTACGCCATGTTTGGCAAGCTTGCCCGAAAAATATTTGGCTCCCGCAACGACCGGTATCTACGTTCGCTGCGTCCGGTAATCAACCGCATCAACGCCCTGGAAGGGGAACTGGAAAAACTGACTCCCGAGCAACTGCGGGGCAAGACTCGGGAATTCAAGGACCGTCTCGGCGCCGGCGAAACCCTGGACGACCTGTTGCCCGAAGCCTTCGCCGTCGTCAGGGAAGCGAGCCGGCGGACCACGGGAATGCGGCACTTCGATGTCCAGTTGATCGGTGGAATCGTCCTGCATCAGGGCAAGATTGCCGAGATGAAGACCGGCGAGGGTAAAACTCTGGTCGCGACCCTGCCCTTGTATCTCAATGCCTTGAGTGGACGCGGGGCGCATTTGGTGACGGTCAACGATTACCTGGCCCGCCGTGACTCCGAATGGATGGGACAAATCTATCGCTACCTGGGGATGACGGTGGGGGTGATCGTTCATGGCCTGGAGGACGATGCCCGGCGCGAAGCCTATGGTTCCGATATCACCTACGGCACCAACAACGAATTCGGTTTTGATTTTTTGCGCGACAACATGAAGTTCAGTCTGGGGGAGATGGTACAACGGGACCTGAATTTTGCCATCGTCGATGAGGTGGATTCGATTTTGGTG
>JADFZF010000318.1 GCA_015232645.1 Magnetococcales bacterium
GGACTTTCACAATTATCGCAAGCATTTGCCCTGATTTAGGCACCACAAAAAAACGTGAATATTTTTTACGTTTTTGATCAGCAAGAACATACCAGACTGCGCCAACGGACCGGGGATAACGGGCTTCCCTCAGCTGCGGCGAAGCCGCTCAGTACAACTCTACCGCAGCGAGGTCGGCAGCGAACAGACCATCGAAACGTCATGAGTTTTGACGTGTTCCAGTTCCGCTTTCAAACGTTCCAGACTCTGCCGGGTGTTCTGACATTGAGCGTCCATTTTGGCCAACAGACTTCCATCCTCCTCATGAGGCAGCGAGCTTTTCATGGTGGCCAACACCACCTCCCCCTGCGCCAGGGAGTGCTGCAATAAATCGACGCTGGCCTGCAATTGCCGAATCTGGTGTTCCTTGATGGCCTCCAGATTCTTGCTGCCACGCAGCATATCGAGCGAACGACGGTCCAAAAAATACTGGTGCGATCGAATCCAACGCATTTCGAGGATGGGGTCCATCACCTGATCCACCGGACCGATCCGCTGAAACGCTTCCCTGATTTTACGAATCTTGCGCCCGGTACGAGTCAGATCTTCTGATTCCGCTACCAGTTCCAACCGCTGCAACAGGATTTCCTTATCATGCCAATTCTGTAACCGTTTCCGGGTTGTATCCATGAGTCGTACCCCGTCTTGAGAACTCTGACCGAACGACATTGTGGCACGGATTCCGACAGAATGCCATCGGTTCACGACACCTCAAGGTCGGGGATGGACCCGGTCACGGGAGGGGGCCGAAAAAAGACCGTCCCCCCCTCGGCGGGGTCGGGAGCGAATTCCCAGGGTTGTGATTCCGTTTCTGCCCGCCAAGGGTGGGATGATTTCCTTGTTTGCCCATGGAAGATTGATCCAGATTAAAGGTATACTTAAGAGATACACTGGTCCAACTTCTTCTTCCATGAGTGCTTTCCATATGGGCGACCCACTAAAAACCTTTCTTGATGACATCAACAGCGCCGGCTGGATTGAACGTGTCAAAGTCAGAGATATTTTTTCCGAGGTTCCCTTGGCCCTGTTCGTCCGCTGGCTACATTTTCCCGTCCTGTACGGCGACACGGTTGCCGACATCGAGGTCGTCCATATCGGCAACAAAATATCCCTGAACTTCACTCCCGATCAGGATACCATCAGCCGGGTTCCCCTCAACTATATTTTTCCTCTGGTCAACAGAGACCCCAACCGTCGTGTCGCAGGTACTTTCCTTATCGGCTCCACCGCCGAAAATCAATTTGTCATTCCCGACTACACCCTTTCCAAAAAACATGCCCTGATCACAAAAAAAACAAATGGATATTTCCTGAAAGACCTGAAAAGCGAGTTCGGATCCTATGTCAATGGTGTCACCACGGGCTCCAAAGAGGTGCTTCTGCATGACGGTGACCGCATCGCCCTCGGGCGATACCAGTTCATTTTCCTGACCTCGAAGTCGTTGTATCACATTCTCTATGCCGACAAAGGACACAAAACAGCCCCTCCGGCCCAGGAATCGATCCTTGCGACGGAACCCGCCCGGACCACCGCGGCGGCAATCGATAGCGAGATCGATGCTAAAATCGCGGAAAATTCTGAATTTGTCGCTTCATGCATTGCCAATGATCAGTTTGATGATATCGAAGACAAAATCTTATCCATCATGTCTTTCATCCCCTTCTTCGAATCATTTTCCGTCCATGAGAAAAAACAAATTATTTCATTCCATAAAAAACTCATCATGGCCCCGCCTCAGGAGTTCATCGTCCGAGAAAAAGATGCCAGCGATTCCTTTTTTATCATCCTCAAGGGGCGGGTGAGCATCCGCAAGGAAGGCAGTCCCATCGCTCTGAATTTCTTAGGGCCTGGGCGCTGTTTCGGCGAAGTCGCCTTCCTGAACAAAATCCCAAGATCGGCCCATGTCATCGCCCTGGAACCCACCATTCTGTTCAGCATCGATCACGATTTCTATGAAAATATCGGCCTTGAAATTCGCGAAAAAATCAAAGATCAAATCCTGCGGCAAATATCGGCCAATATTATTCAACAAAACCTCGATATAGCAGAATTTTATCACAAAATCATCCCCGCCGATTTCAAAACCACTTGGAAACAAGGACGACATAGCGATCTGGCGGAAAGAAAAAACAACCGCCAGGAAATTGCCCAATTCATCGAACACTGCCCCACCTTTGCCAAAATGTCCAAATACCAAAAAGTGGGATTGGCTGTCCTTCTGAACGCCGTGGAGTCCTATCAGACCGGCGAGATCATCCTAAGAGAAAAATCAAAAAACAGCAGCCTCTTCATCATCATCGAGGGAGCTGTCTACGTCACCGTCTCCAAGAAGAACATACTTCTGGCCGAACTGAAGGTGGGTGACATGTTCGGGGAAACCTCCACCTTCAGCCAAAAATTGACATCAGCCAACGTCATTGCCAAAGAACAGACCAGACTGATCCAGATCACGGCCGAGGATCTGGATATCATGTCCTTGGAAGTGCGTGACAAACTCAAAGACATTGTCCTGGAGCAAATCATCAAAAGACAAACCATTCAGAATGCCACGATTGTTCATCATGGCTGAAGGGGGGCATTGTCAAATTGATGTCAGCCAAGACGACGGAACCAACGTAAGCGCCGAACGAACCCCAGGGTTCCAAAGATTTTCCAAATCCACGATTCTCGTTCCATATTTCCAACATAGCGCGGCAATCCGCAACCAAATGAAAGGACAGGCGTTCCACCTTCCGTCCGGTTATGCGGAAGTTTCCAGACACCAGCAGCCAGCCA